>JAIRQO010000007.1 GCA_031256435.1 Cellulomonadaceae bacterium | reverse complement strand
TGGGTTGACCGCGTTATTGGGCCTCATTGCGCGAGTAGTACGGGGTTCGGCGGATAGAGATGCTGCGACTCCGCCTACGGCTCCGCGACAGTATGACGGGATGGGTTGCGAGGGAGGGGCTGGGCGATTGTTTGCGGAATTGATGGTTATTGGCACCTCGGTTGCTGGCAGCGTGTTGCGGTATGTCTGGAAGGAAGATAATCTATAGTTACCGATTACGTAATCGGTAAGGAGTGGTCATGGACATTGCTATACACCCTCGGGTACGTGAGCAACATCCTGAACTGACTGATTCGTCGGTCGTTGCAGCATTCAGGTCCACTCTGCGTAGTTCCAATCGCGTGAGGGAGTCTGGACCGCCACACATCGTTGGTGTGGGCCTTGATGACCATGGGAGGTTGCTGCAGTATGTTGCTGCCGATTGTGGTGATGACCAGTGGTTGATCTTCCACGCGATGCTGGCAACGAAGAAAGTCATGCGAGAAGTAGGGCTGTTCGAAGGGAGAGGGATCAGATGACGAAGCCAGACCGGGTGTACACCACAGCATCAGGTGCCACGTTTACCGAAGCAGACGTTGAGCAGTGGGGAACCGAGGCCGACAATGGGTTTGAGGGATGGGAGTTTGGTCCATCACGGCCAGGACGGCCCCTGAGTGTGGGAAGTGACACAGCCGAACCCATTACGATTCGGCTCGATTCTAACCGTCGCAGAAAACTGGACACCATTGCCGCACAACACCACGTCTCCCGCGCGCAGGTAGTACGTGAACTCATCGATGCTGCTTGATGTGCGTCGTGCGGGGTGCTGGTGTTTTGGGTAAACGAAAAGCCCGATCCCATGGTTGTTCATGGGTCGGGCTTTTGTTTGGCACCGTTGCTTCCCAGGGTTTGCTTGTTTGTTGCCAAGGGTTCCCTGGGGGAGTCGCTGTCCTTCCCCGTGGGGGAGGGGTCACGCTCCGTGGTGGCCTGCCAGCATCGGTTCCACCTGGTGGGGTGGAAACTCGTGTTGGTGCTTGCTGTGGGGAACGTATCCTCGCCACAGTGAGCGTCAGGGCTTTCACTGGGGGTTGTCCGCACCGTGATGCGGGTTGGCTGTCTGCGGAACGTATCCTGACCAGGGTCACCATGACCAGTGACTTGCTTTGCTCCGGTAGAACGTATTAGTCGTTTTCGCTCCCTCAACAGCTCTCCTGCGGCTCGGCATCGAACGCAAGCGTTCGTGCTCTCACCTTAGTCGGCTGTATCTGTCCGGCTCCCTTGCATTCGGCACATAGCCAGACAATGTAAGCGGCAAGGTTGACCCCTTGTCCTTTCGTGAAGGTTTGCGGCCTTCGCGATGGGCGATTCTTCGAGCGACGAGAGTGCTTCTGCGGCTTTGCCGTGTGAAGTTCCCTCGTTGGGGCTTTCGCTCCCAGACCATACCCGTAGGCACGTCCTGGTGGAGAAGAATCTCACCGACCTTCGTCGAATCCCTTGCGAGGCTTCAACGGTGCTCCATGTCTACGGTTCTACCGCTTGACCTGCTGGGTCGGTGTGTTTCGTCGTCGTTTCCGGCGACAAGAAGAACAGTACGCGTATCTGTTACCTACCCGCAACCATTTCAGTGATTCGTGAACCATGTTCTGGCTGCTATTGATTCATGGGATACTAAAGCCGCAGTTCAGGTGAGAGACAGTGACGGGGTTTCGAGACGCCCTGCGGGCTCCTCAACCGCCGGGGTGGGAGTGGGTTGGGTAGAGATCCTGCGACTGCGCTTCGCTCCTTGCAGGATGACGAGGGGTGGGGGTGCGGAGCATGTTGGGAGGCTGCCGGCGAGGTGGCAAGGTGCCGTTGCCTGCGGATGATCGTGCTTGAGTGATGTCTACGTTCATAGTAAGTTTACTGATGATTATCAGATTTTCGGGGTTGTTATTATTCCTTCATAACCTTAGTATTGGATGCATGCTGGATCCAGATCTCAATCCCTACACCCCCAATGCGGGCGCCATGCCACTGGCCCTTACAGGGCGCAGTGAACTCCGCGCGGATTTCCGCACGTTGCTTCGTCGGCTGCAGAGGGGATACACGGACAAAGCGATGATCCTCACTGGGCTTCGAGGGGTGGGGAAAACGGTCCTTCTCAATGACTTTGCTCGGACCGCAGAGGACGTCAAATGGCGGGTGATTGAACTGGAGATACCCAAGCGAGGCGCAGACTCAGAATTCCGCCTGCAGATTGCCCAGGGCGCTCGTCGCGCCCTGTTGTCAATGTCACATCCTGAGCGGTGGCGTGATCGAGTACGGACGGCCGCGTCCGTACTGCGTAGTTTCTCTATCAAGGTTGATCCGGACGGTGCATTAACCGCTGGTTTGGGTGTTGAACCTTCTTTCGGCATGGGTGACGTGGGCGATCTATCATTGGATCTCACCGATTTGATGGTTTCCCTGGGACAGGCGGCGCAGGAGGAGAACACCGGCGTCATCTTCCTCATCGACGAGATTCAGTTCTTAACATCGTCCCAATTGGAGGGGTTAGTGATGGCGCTTCACAAGACAGTGCAGCGTTCACTTCCGTTGACAATGGCAGCTGCGGGTCTACCACAAATCGCCAAGATCACGGGTGATGCCAAGTCTTACTCTGAAAGACTTTTCTCCTTCTCCGAAGTTGGCCCGCTTTCGGTTGAGGCGGCTTGCGAGGCTCTGGTGGAGCCCGCGGCACGCGAAGGTGCAACATTTCAACAATCGGCGCTTGATGAGTGCGTCAGGATCACCGAAGGATACCCCTATTTCATCCAGGAGATTGGGTATACTCTGTGGCGCAACGCCCACGATACTGTGTTCACGGAACGCGATGTAGACCTAGCACGTGTGGATTATATGGCACGGCTCGATTCTTCATTTTTCCGGGTGCGCCTTGACAGAGCCAGCGCGCTTGAACGTGCCTATATGCGAGCAATGGCTGAACTCGGTGCTCATCCACATTCGGCAAGCAAGGTTGCCAGCCTTCTAGGACGTACAGGTAATCAAGCAGCACCGGTGAGGGCAAGTCTCATCAACAAGGGCCTGCTATATTCCACGCCTGATTATGGTGTGGCTCAGTTCACCGTGCCCCAGTTTGACACCTATATCAAGCGCGTGATGCCTCAACTCGTTGTACCACCGCTGAGATCTCGTTCCGGGGCATAAGGCACCAATGACGCACCCACCAATGTGGCGAGTGGATCATGGGTCGGGCTTTTGTGTGGCACCGGGTTGGCTGTCTGCGGGATGCTATGGCCGCAGGTCAGGGAGAAGCAGTGCCGAGTGGGCGGGGTAGAGATCCTGCGGCTTCGCTTCGCTCCGCGCAGGATGACGGAAATGGGGTGGCCCTGGACGATTGTCACAACTGTGCGGTTGCCGTGCTCTTCTTTCCCGGCGGTTCGAATGCATCGCTCACCATGTTTTCGAAGTTTTCGAAGTTGTGGTAGGGTGAGGGGCATGTCACAGGCGACGATTACCCGAAATGAACGCCCGGTTCTGCCTCCAGCGGACTTTGAAGCGATGCTGAGGGTGTCTACGTTCTTGGAGCAGCACCCTGAACCAGCGCTGCTCCTAGGTCCTGACGGACAGCAGGTTCCTCTGCCCCTTGAGGTCTACGAGATACTGGTCAAGGTTGCTGCGGCCATGAGGGCGGGGCAGGCGGTATCCGTCACTCCATTGAGTCAGCGTCTGACCACTCAGGAGGCTGCTGATCTGCTGGGAATTAGCCGGCCAACTCTGGTCAAACTCTTATCTGAGCATCAGATTCCTTACGAGCAGGATGGCCAGCGCAGGCACCGCAGGCTTCGCCTCTGCGATGTGTTGGAGTACGCCGAACGTCGGAGGATTGAGCGGAGGCTCAGGCTCGACGAGATGACCCGTCAGGCCGTCGACGATGATCTTTACTCCATGTCCGCAACCGACTACACGGCAGCGCTCACCGCCGCGCGCAGGGACCACTGATTTCCGATGGCAAGTTTCACGGTAGTGCTCGACGCCTGTGTCCTCGTTCCCGTCGCGCTGGCTGACACGCTCCTGCGCCTAGCGGAACGCGACCTCTTTAGGCCTATCTGGTCTTCGCAGATACTGGCGGAGACGCGCGCCGCGATTCGCGCCGTTCATCCTCACCTAGATCCTTCACGTATTGACGCCCGGCTAGGGGCGATGGACGCTACCTTTACGGACGCCTCTGCTCACGGCTGGGAACCGCTCGTCGAAGGTATAACACTTCCCGATTCGAATGACCGTCACGTTGTTGCGGCGGCAATCTCAGGGCGAGCGCAGGCCATCGTCACACGAAACCTCAAGGACTTTCCCCCAGTCGCACTAGAGCCCCACGGCCTCCACGCGATCGGACCAGATGATTTCCTCCTTGACCTGTTCGATCTCAGACCACACACGGTACTTGAGGTACTGCAGGAGCAAGCGAAAGCGATGCGAAGGCCACCCCTCGTACTCAATGACCTGCTGGACTCCCTGGCCGCCGCAGGCGCACCGCAGTTCACACAGCACTTACGCAGCGCCGGTACCCCTCTGGCCACGCGCAATGTAGGTTAGATGCAGGTCGCTCACCTACATTTGATCTGCAATTGACACACATTAGTGGACGTCTGCGTTCTCGACGGTCAATCGGCGAAGCCCGTCAAGCAATGCCCGGACTGACGATTGGCGCGAGTTCCGGGCTGTGGGTGGGTGGAGATCGGGCGACTCCGGCTCAGCCTCCGCGACTGCATGACGGGTGGAGGTGCTCGCCCCCCCATCGTCGTCGAACCCTGGGTTGATCGCGTTACTGAGCCTCATTGTGCGAGTAACACGGGGTTCGTAGTGCTGACCTGGCCGAAGCCTGGAAGCGCGCGTCGAATGCGGAGCATCCCGGTATGATTGAACCGTTGGACTGAAAGGAGAAGTGATGGCAACTGAGGAACACACTCCGCCCATCACCTCTGTGAAAGTGCAAGACGGGCGCTTGGTGAGGATCACCTATGCAGATGGGGTTACCGCAGTAGCTGATGTGACGCCATTACTCCATGGCCCAATCTTCAGCGCAGTGCGCACTGATGAATCACTGTTTGCGCAGGCCACCGTGGATGAATTAGGTGCGCTGATGTGGCCTGATGACTCGGCAATTGCACCGGAAACCCTCCGCGAGTTGGTGTTGTCTCGCTGCGTGGTGTGAGGGTTCTGCATGTCTCTTACTGAGTTGCCGCCAAATGCAGATCCATATCTACCAACTCTGGCCTTCATGTAAGGCGTAACCCCGGCGATGTGCCTAGATAGTGATGCTGCTACTCGGCTTCGTCGCTGCGTTTGCGTGGCTGACCTGGGGTTGACGGTCAATCAATCAACCGCCGGATCACCGCTACTACGCCGGTGGTGTCAAATCCGGTGTGCTCAACCTTGGTGATCCTGTCCAGGGAAAGCGTCCGTGGTTGCTCGCTAATGGCGAACGAGTTAGGACCAACCGGGATTCGTGTAGGCCAAGGCCGCGCCTTGGAGGTCATGGGAACGGCGATGACAATCCCGCGTGTACGGTGCAAGCGTTCGTCGGATAGCACCAGGTGTGGCCGGTGACCGCCTTGCTCTCGGCCTTGCGTGGGGGAGAGCGATGCCCACACCACGTCACCGCGGCGAATAGTGTCATTCATGGGTTGCCTCGGCAACGTAGTCGGCGTCTCCTGGCCATGTTCCGTCTTCTGTCATCGCTGCGCGATATTCCTCAGCGTCGGTGAGTTCCATGGCGGCCCAGAACTGCTTCTCATCGTGCTCATCGAGGATCTGGTTCAGGAGAGCATCGATGGTGGAGTTCTCGGTTTTTGCGAGGCGGCTGAGCCGATCGCGTGTGCACACGCGCATAGCTACCGTAGTGCGGTCTTTTTGTAGCGCTGTCATGATGTCAAGAGTATCAGACAATTTTTCTGACTCATTCGACGATGGGTTTCGGGTGACGTGATAGGCTATTCATGAAGTCCCCGGATTCTCCTCTCCCGCCTTGAGTGGTGATGAGGCCGGGGTATTCCTTGGTCGCACCACCGGGGAATGACAAGGCCCCGGGGGGTTTCGCTGGCCGAAGCCGCTACGCCGTGATTCCCGGGGCTCTCTGTTCTCGGCCAGTCTACCTGATCTTGTGGTATATCGCTGACACGATACGGGAATGCCGCGATCTATGCTCGACCTTCTGTCGCCGCCAAGGTTGGCACCCTACCTGGCGGCATCCCACGGAGATATTGATGCCGCAGTCACCATGTATGACTGGAACTCGAGTATTTCAGCGGCGTTTTTCGAATCGATCCATTATTTGGAAGTTGGCCTGAGGAATGCGATTGACGCGACCGTGACGCACCACATTGGTGCCGGTTGGTTGTCGTCTGAGTGTGGTCTACTCACGCCGAACTCGCGTAAGGTACTGGCTTTGGCTCTTCGATATGCTGGGGGCGTTCACGCGGGACACGGAAAGATTGTGGCAGAACTGCCCTTGGGGTTTTGGTGGTCACTTCTTGCTGATGACTACAATCGGCGCTTGTGGCAGCCTGCGCTCCGGCATGCTTTTGAGGGTTCTACACGTCGGCGCCTGCTTCACGCTGATCTTGATGAGGTACGTCGCCTGCGGAACAGGATTGCCCATCATGAGCCCGTTCACCACCGTGACTTGCCGGGTGATTATCGACGAATACTCGATGTTTCGAGGAGGGTTAGTCCAGTGCTCTCGGAGCACATCGAGGCAACAACACGTGTGCTGCACATCCTGGCAAATAGACCATAGACTGGATCCCCGGCGTTATTGGGGGCGCGTTTTTGGGTAAACGAAAAGCCCGATCCCATGGTTGTTCATGGGTCGGGCTTTTGTTTGGCACCGTTGCTTCCCAGGGGTTTCTTGGTTGTTGCCAAGGTGTTCCTGGGGGAGTCGCTGTCCTTCCCGCGTGGGGTAGGGGTCACGCTCCGTGGTGGCCTGTCAGCATCGGCTCGCACCTGGTGGGGTGGGATCGGATGCTGGTGCTTGCTGTGGGGAACGTATCCTCGCCACGGTAAGCGTCAGGGCTTTCACTGGGGGTTGTTCGCACCGTGATGCGGGTTGGCTGTCTGCGGAACGTATCCTGTCCAGGGTCACCATGACCAGTGACTTGCTTAACTCCGGCAGAACATATCTTTCCGGCTCCCTCAGTCTCTGCACATATCGCAGACTTTCGTCCGCTCAACGCCTTCAATCGGTTCGGTATCGAGAACGAGTTCTCGCACGCTCACCTCAATCGGCTCCATTCAGCATACTGAGCGGCAAGGTTGACCCCTTGTCCTTTCGTGAAGGTTTGTGGCCTTCCCGATGGGCGATTCTTCGAGCGACGTGAATGCTTCTGCGGTTTAACCGTTTGAAGGTCTCTCGTTGGGGCTTTCGCTCCCAGACCATACCCTTGAGCATGTCCTGGTGGAGAAGAATCTCACCGACTTTCGCCGAAACCCTTGCGAGGCTTCAACGGTGCAACATGTCTACGGTTCTACCGCTTGACCTGCTGTGTCGGTGTTTTTCGTCGTCGTTTCCGGCGACAAGAAGAACAGTACGCGTACCCGTTACCTAGTCGCAACCATTTCAGTGATTCGTGAACCATGTTCTGGCTGCTGTTGATTCACGGGACACTAAAGCCGCAGGTCAGACAAGAGACAGTGTAAGTGGGCTGTGTAGAGATCCTGCGACTGCGCTTCGCTCCGCGCAGGATGACGGGGTGAAGGGCTCTCCCTTCCATCGTCGTCGAACCCTGGGTTAGCGGTGCTATGGGGCCTCATTGCGCGAGTAACACGGGGTTCGGCCGGGTAGAGATGCTGCGACTCCGCCTGCGACTCCGGCTTCGCCTCCGCGCAGGATGACGGGTGGGGCAGAGATGCTGGGTGTGAATGGAACTGAATCGGGAACCTGGGCATTCTGGAGCGCAGAATTCGCCGTTGTGCTTCCATAATGCGGTTGGGCATGCTGAATTCCGCCGATGTCATCGCATTGTGGGTTGTTGTGCTTCCAAACTGCGGTTTTGGCCTCGGGCCGCAGTGTGGCCCTGCCCTACCTCCACGCGCCTCGGGCTAGTTGGGTGGGCCAGGTGACCTTGGCTCGGAGGGTGTGGGCGGCGTGCAGGGGCCAGTTGGGGTCCCTCAGCGCCGCACGCCCAATGAGCACTACATCGGCCGCGCCGTCAACCAGGATTCCCTCGGCCTGGCGTGCCTGGGTGATTTCACCCACGGCGCCCGTGGGCAGTCTCGTGGCATCGCGCACCTGGCGTGCCGCTGGAACCTGATAGGACGGTCCCACGGGAATGGTGGCCGGGACCAGTGCGCCTGTGGAGACGTCAGCAAAGTCGACGCCCAGTGCACGGGCCTGGCACAACACGTCAGCAACGTCACTCACCTGCAGGCCGCTATCCGTCCAGTCCGTTGCAGAGACCCTCATCAGCAACGGCATTCCCTCGGGGATGACCTCCCGCACGGCGCTCACCGTGTCCAGCACAATGCGCGCCCGATTCTCTGCGCTGCCTCCGTACTCGTCGGTCCGGGTGTTGGTCAGCGGGGATAGGAACTCGTGCAGGAGGTACCCGTGCGCAGCGTGAATCTCCACGGCATCGAATCCCGCAGCAACGGCACGTGTGGCAGCCTCGGCAAACTGACCTGGAATGGCAGCGGCCTGGGCGGTACTCATCGCGGTGGGCGGCGCGTAACCCGGGAACGGCTCAGCCGTAGGTCCGAACGCCTCCCATCCTCCTTCGTCGGGCGTGAGCGTAACCTCACCATGAGGCCCCGGACCGGTGGATCCCTTGCGGCCCGCGTGGGCTAACTGCACGGCGATTTTTACGTCCTGGGTGTGGGCAAAGTCCGTGACCCTCGTCCATGCCGTGACCTGCTCGTCGTTCCATAACCCCAGGTCCCACGGGGTGATGCGCCCTTCGGGAACCACGGCCGTAGCCTCCGCAATCAGCAACCCGAACCCGCCGGCGGCCCTAGCCCCGTAGTGCACCAGATGCCAGTCATGGGGCAGGCCGTTGGTGGCGGAATACTGGCACATGGGGGGAAGCCACACGCGGTTCTTGATGGTGAGGTCTCGCAACGTGATCGGTTCAAACAGAAGGCTCATGGGTGGCAGTGTACCGGGGCCTGCGGGTGGTGGGGCTGAACTGCTATTCCTGATCCGACGACGATGCCGTTGGCTCCGTGGCGCTTGGGGTGTCAAGGACCATGGTGGGCTCGGCGGTATCCAGGATCACGGTGGGCTCAGTGCCATCAGCAGCCACATCGCTCTCGGCCGATTCACGGACCGCTGGCGTAGCGCCCCCATCTCCAGGTAGCTGGTTCTTCCGCACCCGTTGCACGCCGATGTACGTCACTACGCACAAGGTGAGCAAGATGATCACGCCAATGGTGTACTCGCGTTGGAACCACTCGTCGGAACTTTCCGTGGCGAGGAGAAGGGCGGCAGCAACAGGCGGCAGGTGCATACCCGCACTGTACGCGAATCCGCCTGTGAAGTTCCTCATTCGCATCTCGGTGGATGTGAACCCCGTCACTCCAAGCCGGGAGGATGCCGTTTCATATCACCCCCCTCTGTCATGCTGGAGGTATGACAAACAAGGCGCGGGGCGGTTGCCTCATCTGGGTGGTACTAGCGGTGGTTTTTGCTGCAATTGTGGCGGACCATGAGGGTCTCTTTGGCCTCTTTACGTGGATCCTCGTTGGCCTCGGCGTGGTGGTGGGTGTTGTTTTCTGGAAAGGCCTGGGGGAGGACATGGAAAGGGAACATGCGGAGAAGAAGCTCAGGGCTGAACGCGATCAAGCCCACGCTCAACGGTTACGTGACGAGGAAACGAGGAAGAAGAACAAGATCAGGGAGGAGTTTGTGACGCAATTGAAGCCAGTTCTGGCAACAGAGCGTGGATTTACGTGTGACCACCTCCTCTCTGATATTCCGTTTGTTGCGCTTGATACCACTCTCAATGAGATGGCACTAGTGCCGTTGTCGAGCATTTCCACAGGTGAGGAGCCAGGAACCTCGATTGTTGATGTGACCTTCCGAGACCTGGATACGTTTGCAGACGTGGAGCGCGATATTAACTTGGAAAATGAGTTCTGCACACTGCGCTTGGTGTTTCGTGACGTGGATGATCCCATCGTGAAACTCGATGTCCACCATGCGCCGGAGGATGGCCTCGCGCTTTACTACAAGTTGCGTGCCCTCGTTTCTGCGGGATCACACGTGTCTGGCACCACCACGGTGACCTGCCCGGGGTGCGGCGGTACGTCGATTGGCCCCACCGGCAGTACCGGAGCATGCCAATACTGCGAGGCCGCTGTTCATTACTGACCTCAGTCCATTGCTATGCCTCGTGCTACAGACCTGGTCATCGGGCGCCGCTACACTGGGCGCGTGTCCGCATTGCTTTCAACGATATCCGCCCCGGTGGTGGTGGAAACTCTTGTGAAGCGGTCGCGGTTCATTGCCCGGGTGGCTCCGGTCAGCACCCCAGCGGAGGCGGATTCGGTGATCACGGCGGTCCGCAAGGAGTACTGGAACGCGAGCCACCACTGCGTGGCCATGGTGATGGGGGACTCGGGCGAAACCCAACGGTCCAGCGATGATGGGGAGCCGTCCGGAACAGCTGGGGTCCCCATGCTGGAGGTCCTGCGGCAGCGCGAGGTGACCAAAGTGGTTGCCGTGGTCACCCGGTATTTTGGCGGCGTGAAACTGGGTGCCGGCGGGTTGGTGCGGGCCTACGGGAGCGCTGTGGCGGCGGCGCTTGACGCTGCCACGCTTTTACGACGAAGAACGGTGTGCAGCGTGAGCATTGCCGTACCTCACGCTGATGCCGGGCGGTTTGATAACTGGATGCGCGAATGGGTTCGCATCAACGATGGGGCGGTAGGGGAAACGTCCTATCACCATGATGCCGAGTTTGAGGTGATGGTTCCCATGGAACTCGTCGAGCAATTCGATGTGGATGTCGCTGCGATGTCTGCGGGCCTCCTGATGCCGGTACGGGGCCAGGAGCGGATAGTGACGATGCGGTGACGGCGCCACCCTCACGGCACCATCCTGACGGCACCACTCTGACGGCGCCACCCTGACGGCGCCGCGATTGCACCGTGACCTTACTCACAGATGACGGGTTTCCGGTGGCGCCAGATTTGCTCCTGTGATATCGGCGGGCTTACCGTCAAAGCATGAACACACCGTCCATCGCCTCAGTATCCGCGTCCCTGGGCAAGGCTCCGCTGCCCGCCGCTGGCCCCGATCTCGCCGCCCGCGTCACTACCGCCATTCAAGGTCTCCTGCGCGGCAACGTGCAGGGCCTGAACAACGTCAAAGCCACCGTCACCCCCAACGGTGCTGCCATTCAATCCGTTGCTGCGGACCTCACCGGCGTCACCGTGGGTGGCCTCCAAACCGTGGGAACTGCCCAGCCCTGGGCTCCCACGCCGGGAACGGAAACGCAAGCCGTGATTCCCACGGTGACCGCCGTGGCCAACCCCATCACCTTTGACGGTGTTCCAGTAACTGCCAAGATCAACCTCACCAACGTGGGCGCCACCTTTGGCGAGAGCGCCGATGGGAACTGCGGTGTTGTGCTGAAGTCCCCCGGCGCCTCGCAACCGCTTCACGGAACGATTGCCGTGACCGCTCCCGCCGAGAAGGTGGCCGAGACGGTACGCGCCGAGATGCAAGCCGCGCTGAAACCCACAGGCATTGAGATCACCGCCTTCGCTGCCACGTGTACCACCAAGGACCCGCACACGCTGGCCGTGGCCATCAAGGCCACGCTGAAGGAATCGATTCTCTCCGGTGAAGTGGACGGCGCCACCACGGTGACCGTGGCCAACGGCTCTCAGTTCACCGTAGGGCAGGTCACGTTGTCCAGCCCCAACCCCCTGATCAATGCGATTGTGTCTGTAGCCACGCCGCTGATCAGCGAATATGCTGGTAAAACCTTTGACGCCGCGCAGTACTTGCCGTCAGGTGTGGTCATTGGGGATGTGGCGCTTCAGGGTGGTAGCACTCTGGGTGCGACGATCACCCTCAAGTAATCGCGTCAGGTCATCCCCACTCAAACTAGAAATCACTCATCATCACCGTGCGCCGTGGACCTGCGGTCTAGAAACGCGGGCACGGCCACGGCGATGATGACCAAGGCCACCCCTACCAGGGTGGTCCACGCTGTTGGCCTGCCGGAGGCAGCGTCCAGGATCACGGCACCCACCGTTTGCCCGGCAATGATGGCCAGCGCTAACAGAAGCGCGCCGATCCGTGAAATCACGGCGGCGGAAATGGCAATGAAAATGAGCCCCAGCGGGCCGCCAAGAAACATCCACCACTGAAAGACTCCGGGACCCGTAGCGAGATCTCCCGTGCCAAGGATGGCCGCAAAGCCTACGAAGGCTACCAGGAGCGCTGCCGTTCCCACCATGAAGTTCAGGGTCACCGCCGCCATCACGCCCGTCACGCGGTCAGGGTGCGGGGCGCTGGCGGTCAGGTCACCGGTGGCACGTAAGCCCCCAGAATCGTCGAGTGTGGAGATGAACGCTGAGACAGGTGAGGACGCCACCTTCTCTACGCGGCTGTTGATGGTCAGTTGCAGCGCCACAATGATTCCCGCAATGGTGGGCAACGCCACGAGCCAGAGGTCACTAGCGGACCTGGACGCCATGCCGGTCCAGCGGGTGATGACCACCGCAGCAACCGTGAGCAACGGCCCAATGAGCCGGGTGGGAGTCAATGCGCGCTTGCCGCCGGGGGCGATGCCGAGGCGATCGCACGCCAACGAGCCGACGGACTGGCCTGCCGTGACGCCTACCACAAATAACGCCACACCGATCACGGGCACTGTGAGGCTTTGTGTGGTGACAAATAATCCGCCAGCGGCGCCGCCGATCACGTGATACCAGCGCAGGTGGCCGATGGTCGGTGTGCCAAGATCTTGCGTTCCGGGTTGCCGCGTGCCAGAGGTCGCCGCGCCCCGCAGGCTTGCTGCCACGCGTTTGAGGCCCGTGCGCGCTCGATGTGACACCAGGACGAGTATCAAAGCAATGACAAGTCCGCCGGTGAAACTCATCAGGGCGGCAAGGAGGGCGTTGGTGGGGCCGGGGCCCAGTTGCGCTCCTAATTGGCCGTTCACCTGAGTCTGAATAGCCGACACCAAGCCAGCCACGCAGGCCGCCGCAAGGCTGACGGCTGGACTGCTGGCGCGCGAGTTTACGGGTCCCATCACGGACATTGAGGGTAGCCCTACTGTCCTATCTGCTGCCGGATGAACTCCACAACGCCGGGGGTGGCGGCCTCAATCTGATCCAGGCACTCTTCAAAATCATCCATGCCGCCGTACCAGGGGTCTGCTAGGTCCAGGCGCCGATCCGCCGTGCCTGGAAGGGCGTCAGGGCAGCTGGGAGCAAAGGAGCGGAACATACGGATGGTGTCTGTGTGGATGTTCGACGAATGTGCCAGCCGGAACAGAGCGTTGGCATGACCACTTGTCATGGGGAGCACCAGGTCCTGCTCGGCCAACTCGCGCCCGGTGATGCGCCGTGCGCGATGCCCGTCCCCAGGTAGGTACCCGCGGGAGAGCAACACCCGGCGGGCACGCCTGTCTACAGGGTTGCCGTGTTCTTCATTGGACACTCCCGTGGAATCCACCGTGACCAGATCAGACAGGCCACCATCGAGGAGCGCAGAACGCAGCACAATCTCTGCCATCGGTGAGCGGCAAATATTCCCAGTACACACAGTCATCACACAAAACGCCATGCCCGCATTGTGGCACGTCTGTTGCCCTATATTCATCCTCTGCCAATTGCGTACTACTGGTGGTACGCAATTGACGGGTCCGTTTGTTCGACGACCGCACGGCCTGGCGTCTGGATGATGGCGTGGCTCAACCAGGTGATGGTGCGCCCCTCTCATGGACTAGGGCAATAGCACCTCAATGTGCGGGTGATCCTTCACCAGAGGTGCAGGGCTGCTCAGGATGAAGACCTCTTCAAATATTCCGCCTCCATCCGTGAGCCTGATTGCCCGCCGATACCTCAATGCACCGCAGCGTGAGTGTTGTGCTACCGTGAAGAACGTGACGGACAGGGTGGGCGATCAGGTTATGGCCACAACGGAGATTTCTGCGGGATTCTTCAACGAGGTGAAACGTGGAACCGGGGGAGTTGTGCTCCGTGAAATAGGGCTGTGGACTACCCGATACGTGGTGCGGTTCGATACCGGCGATGAGGTGGAAGTCACCGCAAAGGAGATTCGTTTTCTCTCTCCCCAGCGTTAAGCCTGAAGGTTTTTTCCAAAGCGCACGTAGACGGCACGCTTCGGCGGGATCTCTGACAGAGCGTTGCTACCTCGAGGTCAGTCACCCGTGGTTTATGGCGTTTTCAGTGATGCCAGAGATCTGAGTGTCAATTCAACGATCCTGGCCCATGGTATGACCTGACGGAAGGCAGCGGTTTCCGACCGAGCGTCACCGGGGATCCGAGCCGGTTTCCTCATGGCAGCCGCAAGTTCGTCCTCCGTAGCGCCTACGGCCCGAGAAACCGAGTAAACGTTAGCGCGCTCGATGCTTTGCAGGTGATTGTATGATTTCCGGGCTGGTGTTGAGAGCCGGTGATAGGTGCCGTAGACATCCACACCTTCTGGTCGTCCAAACCATCCGGCCCATCGGTATTCGCCAAGTAACTCCAGTTTTTCAGCAAACTCGGCGTCTGTCCAATCCTCAGGGTTCATGTTTCCCAGCGTACCAGGGCTACCCCGCTGCTTCGCATGACGCCATTGACTGCCAGCTCTTCCTCGCTGACGTCTCCTACGCACTCATCCGGGGCATCCACATTCATGTGCAATGAGACGGAGGTGTATCGTGAATATATGGCTGAGCGTGCACTTCTTGAGCGGATTGCGTTTTCAGCAAACTGCGACCGTGCTGAGGTGACCCCTGTCCTGGGAGAATCGCCTATCCACACGGGTGTGCCTGTGACTGCCGTCGAAGCAGCGATGCTCGACGAAAGGTTGTCTGAACACCGGGCCAACCCCACTGTTGGCCGTCCTTGGAGCGAGGTTCACCCCGACGTATTCGATGGCCACAAATGATACTGCGTGGCCTACGTCTCACCGGGACGATGTACTGAGCAGCACCTAAACTTGCGGGTACCGATGGTTCTCGCTCAATCGGCAATTCGGCATGTTGGACCGAGCCCAACAGCGATTGATGCGGTGTCTGTCAATGGGCGCGAGCAGCGAACGCACGTGGTGCCGCGAAAATCGAGGCGCGGGATTCCTCCGTCTTGACGTGGTGACGGCGTGCCGAAGATGCTCCGGTGCCGTTCAAAGAGTTGCGGGAGTTCGCGGGCGATCTCAGTTTCGTGAATACCCAGGGGTGTGCGAGGTTCTCTCTGTCGGTGTCGCCCGATGTCTTCGATCACCTTCGTGTACTGCGACGATGAGAGTTGGTGGGCGAGGAAGAACCCTGGATGAACCGCTGAGATGCCCAGTCTCGTCAGATCCTTCATCCCAAAATGCTTGACGTTTCCGGTGATGAGAAACTGAGCGCTACGTGAGAGCGCGGCAGCGAGTACGGGCTGATCTTTGATGTCAGTGTCTGCCAAAGCCAGTGCCTTCACCTCGTCAGATGTTGGGTCATGGGCGATGCGCCAGCCGTGCTTGCTCCGCAAAACATCAACGGGAATATGGCCCGCCTTCTGATGCTCCACTGCCTCAGCCTCCACCAAGTGGCTGTAGATGAGCCGGAACTTCACGTTCGGAACCGCTGCGGCACGGTAGAGGATGGTGCGTGGAACCGGTGCTGCTAGGACGTTGGCGTCAACGAAGGCGAGCATTAGAAGTCTTGCGCGAGATCGGCGGTCAAGGCTTCGGTGTACCGAGCGCGGAACCGTTCGGCCTCGGCGAATGAGATACGGTGACCGCGGCCTCGGTGGGTTGTGACGATCTCACCAGCGGTGATCTTCTTCGAGATGAAGGAGCGAGACACACCGATGGAGTCCGCCAGTTCCCTGGGTGTCATGAACGGCTCCGTAGCGGAGACCGTCACATGCTCGCCAGCGGCGAGGCGCTCCCGGATGAATGCAGTGAAAGCGGACTCTGGTGTGGTTGCCGTGATCGTCAAGGTTGTCATGTATGTACCGTAACAGATGGAACGTTTAGTGTTCCATCTGTTACGAGTGGTGGCACGTGTAGATCCAAGTGAGGCGACCGGCGCCGAGTGGGGTAAGCGGGCGGGCCGGTACCGCGGCCTAGGTGGGCTGGCCGATAACGCGGCCATTGTGCGGCCATTGTGCGCCTAGCACGTCCCACCACGTCCCACCACGCCCCGCTGCGCACCGAGCACCGGGCACCAGGCGTCACGATGCTTCCCGTGCGCCCCACCATGTGCCTAGGCTACGGGCGCAACAGTCATGTGGCTGACCTACCGGGTACGGATTCACCGTGCTCCGGAACATCTCCGCCACGTGCCTGTGAACACTCCGTCCTTTAACCCTGCCCCGTGAGGCAGAGAAGGAGAAACAGCGTGGCCCACCACGAGCACGGCGAACGCGAGGTTCTGGACGCCGCCGATATCAATCGCGCACTGACGCGCATTGCCCATGAGATCACCGAACGCGAACAAGGTGCTCAGGATGTGATCATTCTCGGCCTGCAAACCCGTGGCGTGCCCCTTGCCGTCAGGCTCGCCGAGAAACTCGCTTCCGTTGACCCCGCATTCAACCCCGCTCAGTGCCTGGGCGAGTTGGACGCCACCATGTTCCGCGATGACCTGCGGCGAAACGTCACGCGAACCCTCGGCGTCACCCGAATGCCCAGCCGAGGGATCGACGATGCTGTGGTTGTCCTGGTGGATGACGTCCTGTTCTCGGGGCGGACCGTGCGTGCCGCACTGGATGCGTTGCTCGGGTACGGCCGCCCGCGCGCCGTGCGCCTGGCAACCCTGGTGGATAGGGGGCATCGCGAACTTCCCATCCGGCCTGATTACGTGGGAAAGAATCTCCCCACCTCCAGTAGCGAGCGAGTTTCCGTACGCCTGGCAGAAACGGACGGCGTGGATTCCGTGGTGATCGCCCCCCTGACGGAATTACCTCTGGAAGAGACACCACAGGAGAAATCACCACAGGAGAAATCACCCCAGGAGACGCCATGAAGCACCTGCTGTCCACGGCGGACCTGAGCCGTTCCGAAGCGCTCCTCCTGCTTGACACCGCTTCCCAGATGGCCCAAACCCAGCAGCGGGAAATCAAGAAACTCCCCACGCTGCGCGGACGCACGGTGGTGAATCTCTTCTTTGAGGATTCCACCCGCACGCGCATCAGTTTTGAAGCAGCAGCCAAGCGCCTGTCAGCGGACGTCATCAACTTTTCCGTGAAGGGTTCGGCCGTATCCAAGGGCGAATCCCTCAAAGACACCGCGCTCACCCTGCACGCCATGGGTGCCGACGCCGTGGTGGTCCGTCACTGGGCCAGCGGCGCGGCGTATCAACTGGCCCATTCGGGTTGGTTTGACGCCACCGTGGTCAACGCGGGCGATGGCACCCACCAACACCCCACGCAAGCCCTCTTGGATTCCTTCACCATGAGGCGTCACCTGGTGGGCACCCCGGACAACCCGGATGGCGTGGGCCATGACCTTGCCGGTCAGCACGTGGCGATTGTGGGGGACGTACTCCATTCGCGCGTAGCGCGGGCCAACGTGCATTTGCTGCACACCTTGGGGGCACGCGTCACCCTCGTCGCACCTCCTACGCTCGTACCCGTGGGCGTGAGCACCTGGCCGTGTGACACGTCCTACAGTTTCGACGAGACCCTGGCCACTGGCCCGGATGCCGTGATGATGCTGCGGGTGCAGCGCGAGCGCATGAGTGGGGGAGCGGGGGCCTTTTTCCCCAGCGTGGTGGAGTACATGCGCCGCTACGGATTGGACCGCGACCGCCTGGCCACGCTGCCCGAACACACCATTGTCATGCACCCCGGGCCGATGAACCGGGGCCTAGAAATCAGCGCCGAGGCCGCCGACGGCCCGCGCAGCGTCATTGTGGAACAGGTCACCAACGGTGTGGCCGTGCGCATGGCGGCCCTGTACTTGCTGCTGGCAGGAGAAACACCATGACCACATACATTCTGACCAACGTTCGCCCCTACGGCGAGGAGCCCGTGACACTGGTCCTCCGGGGTGGCATCATTGAAAATAGTGTGCCAAGCGGCGAAGCCGCAATGCCTAGCCCAGGAGAGAGTGGAGCCGCAACGGCTGATCTCACCCCGAGCGGACTTGCAACGCCTAGCCCATCCGACGACGATGCTGTCACCATCGATTGCTCCGGCCTCGTCGCGCTTCCTGGCCTGGTGGATCTCCATACGCACTTGCGGGAGCCGGGACGTGAGGATGCTGAAACGGTGGACTCGGGCACGCGCGCCGCAGCCGCTGGGGGATTCACCGCCGTGCATGCCATGGCCAACACCGAACCCGTGGCGGACACTGCCGGGGTGGTGGAACAAGTGTTCCGCCTGGGCCACGAGGCCGGACATGCGGACGTGTTCCCCGTAGGCGCGGTCACGGTGGGGCTTGCCGGGGAGCGCTTGGCGGAACTGGGAGCGATGGCGGATTCGGCCGCGCGCGTCAGGGTATTTTCCGACGACGGAAAATGTGTTGCGGACCCTGTGCTCATGCGCCGCGCCCTGGAGTACGTGAAGGCGTTCCATGGCGTGATTGCCCAGCACGCGCAAGAACCGCGCCTCACTGAGGGCGCCCAGATGAACGAGGGCATTGTCAGCGCAGAGATTGGCTTGACAGGGTGGCCAGCGGTGGCCGAAGAGGCCATCATCGCGCGTGACGTGCTCCTGGCCGAGCACGTGGGCTCGCGCTTGCACGTGTGTCACCTGTCTACCCGGGGAAGTGTGGAGATCATCCGGTGGGCCAAGTCTCGCGGCATCAACGTCACCGCTGAGGTCACGCCGCATCACCTGATGCTCACCGATAACGAAGCGCGTGGCTACAACGCAGCGTTCAAGGTCAACCCGCCACTGCGCACGGACGATGACGTGCAGGCGGTCCGCGAAGGGCTCGCAGACGGCACCATTGACATTGTGGCCACGGACCACGCCCCGCACC
>JAIRQO010000070.1 GCA_031256435.1 Cellulomonadaceae bacterium | reverse complement strand
CTTCACCTGGCGTAACTACGGTGGCGAGATCCTGGAGTACTTTGGCGAGGTTGCTGGCCCGGCGGGCTCCAACGCGCGTCCGTCCTTCTGGCCCACCACGCATGACATTCTGCCCCCGTTCCTGCAGCACAGTGGCGTGGCCGGGTTTGCCATCCGCGCCGTCCTGGCCGCTACGGGTTCCCCCACGTGGGGCATTTACACCGGGTATGAACTCATTGAGAACGTGCCTCGCCCCGGCGTGGAAGAGCAGATTGACAACGAGAAGTACGAGTACAAGCAGCGCAACTGGGAGCGCGCTGGTGACATTGGCATTGCCCTGTTGCTCGGTAAACTCAATGACATCCGCAAGGCTCACCCGGCCTTGCAGCAACTGCGCAACCTCACCATCCACACCTCGGAAAACGAGAACGTGCTGGCGTACTCGCGCCGGATCCGCAAGGAACACCTGCCGCTGGCCATTGACAATGAACTTGGCGTCTCGGTGCCGCTGGATGAGGATGACGTCATCCTCACCATTGTGTCCCTGGACCCGTGGGGCATCCAGGAAGCCACCATCCACCTGGACTGGGGCGCCTTGGGAATTCTGCCTCCGGAGGGCGTGGACTCCTACGCGCCGTTCATTGACGGCGAGGACCTCCTCACCGGCCAGAAGGTGTTCTGGAGCGCCCACCCCTACGTGCGCTTGAACCCGCGCTTTGAGGTGGCCCACGTGATGAGGCTCCGCAAAGCGTGACCACCACGGCCGATTTCCTTCCGCCCCGGCGCCAGCCGGAGTTTCCGCGTGAAATTGCGCGTCCCCGCAAGGAAGTCATGTCCTCCTCCGGGGAGGTGGTCATCACTGGTCTGGACCGTCCAGGGCTCGACGACGATCCCGAGTGGTACCGCACAGCCGTGTTCTACGAGGTGTTGGTGCGCGCATTCACGGACTCGGATGGAACGGGCTCGGGCGATATCCGGGGCGTGATTGATCGTCTGGATTACCTGCGCTGGCTGGGGGTGGACTGCCTCTGGCTCCCGCCGTTCTATCCGTCCCCGCTGCGTGACGGCGGCTATGACATCTCGGACTACACGTCCATTGCGCCGCAGTACGGCACCGTGGAGGATTTTGCCGAACTGATTGACGAGGCCCACGCGCGCGGAATGCGCATCATTGTGGACTTGGTGATGAACCACACCTCGGACGAACACCCGTGGTTCCAAGCCTCCCGCAATGATCCTGAAGGCCCGTATGGGGACTTCTACGTGTGGGCTGACACGGACGAGGCGTACTCGGACGCGCGCATCATTTTTGTGGACACGGAGCGTTCCAACTGGACCTTTGACCCGGTACGCCGTCAGTACTTCTGGCACCGGTTCTTCAGCCACCAACCGGATCTCAACTTTGAAAACCCGCGCGTGTGTGACGCCATGCTGGACGTGGCCCGGTTCTGGTTGGGGCTTGGCATTGACGGATTCCGCTTGGACGCCGTGCCGTACCTCTTTGAACAGGAGGGCACCAACTGCGAGAACCTGCCCCGCACCCACCAGTTCCTGGCCGAAGTTCGTGCCATGGTGGACATGGAATACCCCGGCAGGATCACCCTGGCCGAGGCCAACCAGTGGCCGCAGGACGTGGTGGAATACTTTGGCACGGACGAGGCCCCGGAATGCCATATGTGCTTCCACTTCCCCGTGATGCCGCGGATTTTCTACGCCCTGCGCGAGCAGCGTGCGCGCAAGATTCTGGACATCATGGAGGACACCCCGGCCATCCCAGCCCAGGGCGGGCAGTGGGGCACCTTCCTGCGCAACCATGACGAGTTGACGCTGGAAATGGTGTCCACCGAGGAGCGTGCCGCGATGTACGGGTGGTACGCCACCGATCCTCGCATGCGGGCCAACGTGGGGATTCGTCGTAGATTGGCGCCGTTACTGGAGAACTCCCTTGAGGAGATTCACCTGGCCCACGCACTGCTGCTCTCGCTGCCCGGCTCGCCGTGCTTGTATTACGGGGACGAGATTGGCATGGGGGACAACATTTGGCTGCCGGACCGGGACTCCGTGCGCACGCCCATGCAGTGGACGCCGGACCGCAACGCGGGCTTCTCTACCGCTGATCCAGGGAAGTTATATCTCCCGACGATTCAGTCATTGGTCCATCACTATGAAGCAACCAATGTGGAGGTGGCGTTAGCGCAACCCCATTCGCTGCTGCACTGGGTTCGGGGTATTTTGAACGTGCGGCGCTTGCACCCCGCGTTCGGGCGCGGCACCTACGCCGCCGTCACCGCCAGCGATCCCGCCATCCTCGCCTACCTGCGGGAGGACCGTCCTGCGGGGGTTGCCACCGGCACGTCTCCCCGTCCTGCTGGTGCTGCCGCTGCACTCCCCACCCCCCGTCATCCAGCGGGAGATGCCCGTGGCGTCGCCTCGCAGGATCTCACCCCGGCTTCCGAGACCATTCTGGTGGCCGCGAATCTTGCGGCCACCGCCCGGCGGTCCGTTCTCACCCTGCCCGCGCACGCTGGCTGGGACGTGAAGGACGTGTTTGGCGGAGCGAGTTTTGGAAGGGTATCTGAGACGGGCGAGTTGTCTCTCACCTTTGGAAGCCGGGACTTCTACTGGTTGGAACTGGTCCCGCCAGCCGAGGTGCCAGGCGAGGACGAGGATGATGCGGCGCGGACTGGGGCTGGGGCTGCGGATCGCTCAGGTGGAGCGGACCGTCCTGGAGGCGCGGAGCGTGGATCGTCGCACGGAACTCACCGGCCATACATCAACTCCCATGCCGCAGCATTCCAAGCCTCCAGACCAGAAAAATCGTGAAAGGGTAGCACCATGACGCTCACCACCCAGCCCGCGGGAACCAGCATTTCTGACGCGGCCTATGCCGAGATTGCCCAGTGGGCACCCACGCAGCGCTGGTGGCCGGGCACTGCGGATCAGAAGCCCGAACCCTGGCTGGAAGCGCTCCTGCCCCAAGGTTCGCAGGCGCGCGCCGATGCGGGAATCCCCGTCCTCGCCCTGATGAAGGTGGGCAACACCACGCTCCAAGTTCCCCTGATCGTGTCCCCGGCGGACTCCTCCCCCTCTCCGGCGGTTGAGCCAGCGAACACCACCCCGGCGGTTGAGCCAGCGAACGCAGTGAGCGACGGTCGAAACCCCGGCACCCCCGCCAACCCCAGCACCTCCCCCACCTGGACGGACGGCGCCCAATCCCCCGTCATCTGGTCCGCCTTCCTGGACGAGGCCGGCATCACGTCCGTGGACACCTCGGGCGGTAAAACCCTCTCCGGTGAGCAATCCAACACGTCCGTGATCCTGCCCAACGTCCGTCCCGAAGGCGCCCCGCACGGTGCCATGATGAAAATCATGCGCACCGTGGCACCCGGCATCCACCCGGACGTGGAAGTCCCCCAAGCCCTCACCAACGCGGGCTTCACCGGGACTCCCCGATACCTCGGCTCCGTGATGTTGCCAGGCCACGGGCACGTTGCCGTGGCCGCCGCCCTGGTTCCCAACGCACGCGACGGCTTTGAGTGGGCGTGCGCCTTTGCCAAGGACAATAAGGACTTCACCGCTCAGGCCCACGAACTCGGGACCGTGGTGGCAGACCTGCACCTCAAGTTAGCCGAGAGCCTTCCGGCCCATGCCACGTTGGATCCCCACACTTTCGTCGAAGGATTGCGAACCCGTGCGGCCAACGCCATTGACGCCGCACCGGATGCCCTGGCCCCCCTCACGGACCAGATCACCGCGGTGTTGGATGATCTGGAGTCCCGCCTCACGGCCGTTCCGTTGCAGCGCATTCACGGAGATCTTCACCTTGGCCAGGCGTTATACGGCGCCACCGGGTGGCAGTTGCTGGACTTTGAGGGCGAGCCGCAGCGGCCTGTGGAGCAGCGCACCACGCCGGATCTGCCGCTGAGGGATGTGGCAGGAATGCTGCGCAGTTTCCACTATGCCGCCGCCGTGGGTGGTGCAACCAGCGAGACCTGGACGGGCGACGCGCAGGATGCGTTCCTGGACGGATACTTGGCGGGCCGCGCCGCGTTCACTGCCCAAGATCAGGCCATCTTGCGGGCCCTGACGCTGGACAAGGCCCTGTATGAAGTGGTGTACGAGGCCCGGCAGCGCCCCCACTGGCTCCACATCCCCCTCAGCGCCGTCCAAGCCCTCGTGGCGTAACCGCCCACCTCACTCGTCGGAGGTATCCCCACCCCCCCGCGGTCTGTACCCCCACCAGGTCATGGTGACAGGCCATGCTTACGAGGCGGCGCTGGTGCGGGAGCCGCGGAGTTCCGGGAGGGTGACCGACTCGCCGGTGAGGTACCGGCCGAAAAGGCGTAACGGTTGAGGGTCACGCAGCGCCCTCGGGGCATTGTCCAGAGTCAAGGCGTCCCGGAAATACGGCGCACTGCGGATGAAGGGTTCGTTGTTGATGGCCACCCCGAGATGACGCAGGTACTTGATGGCGTACACCGCCACCGTCCTGGTGTTTCCCTCGCGGAACGGGTGGACCTGCCAGATGGCCGAGGCGAACTGCAGCACGTGATTCACAGCGTCCACGGCGTCATGGGGATCACGCTCTTCGGCGTTCTCAAACTCCCAGGCGAGGGTGCGGTGGATTTCACGCCACGGCGTGTAATCCACCGTTAGCCCGCCCAGCGCCGGTTCCGGCTTGGTGATGTTCTCGCTGCGGTACCGGCCCTCCCACCTGGGGTCCGCGAGCAATCCATCAAAAATGCGGCCATGGATGGCCATGAGGGACCCCGGTGACAACGTGAAGGAGGGTTCGCTGAGGATCTGGGAAATGCGGGCAGCGGAGATATCCACCTCTCGGTCCTGCGCCGTGGCCTCGCTACGTGCCGCAACATAATGCTGACGCAGGGTGTCCACCACTACGTCATAGGACGTCCCGCCCTGGATTTGCTGGCTCATGAGGACCTGAGCGATCTGTGACGGCGCAGCGCCGTCTATCGCTTGCAACCCCGCCCCAATATCCCAGGCCGTTTGTCGCTCCTGCTCAGTCCCATAATCACCAGGAACAACGGCGTAGCCAACACTATCCATGTGGACGAGTGTACCGGGTGTTGAGGCCCCGTTATTCTTCGGCCGCGTTACAGATGGAGTACCTGAGGCTCTCGGGACCGGTCGCCACGCACGGCACGGGTGGTTGTGCTTCCCCTGCCTCACCCGCACATTCGTCGCAAAAATCGTCGCACCAACCCCTGGCCGATCGGTTCTGGGCCCGGATCACATCGCTTCCCCGCCTTGTGGGCCCGGATCACTCACCCAAAGAGCCGCATTGGGTGAGTAATCCGGGCCCACAACGGTTCATAGGTGGCTGATCCGGGCCCACGACGAAAAGCGCCCATCCCAATCCGGGCCCACGACGAAAAGCGCCCACCCCAATCCGGGGCCACCCCGAGTGAGATTTCTCACGCTGGGCGGCGCGGCTCGGCGCAATTGCACCGGTGCGCTGCGGTGCACCGGCGAGAGTGGAACAGTTAGACCCATGACACAAGGCACCCCGCCCCCCGCACCACAAGTTGATGACCAGCGTTATTGGGACGTTGCCAACGGCGTCTCCCATGACCCGCACTCGCTCCTCGGCCCGCACCCGCTTCCGCTCGATGCTGATGGCAACGCCTGGGCCGTTGTTCGCGCCCTCCGCCCGCTCGCCGATGACGTCACGTTTATCACCACGGATGGCGAATACAAGGGTGAACACGGCTGTGCTGGCGTGTTTGAAGCCGTCATTCCCGCACCCCTGACGGAAGCTGGAACGGCTGGCGCCCCGGACTTCCGCGTGCGCACCACCTACGGCTCGGATGTCCAAGTAGCGGATGACCCGTACCGCTTCATGCCGTCGCTGGGCGAGATGGACCTCCACCTGATCCAGGAAGGCCGCCACGAGGAACTGTGGACCGTGCTGGGCGCCAACCCCAAGAGCTACCCCTCCCCGCTGGGTGACGCCGATGGCACCGCCTTTGCCGTGTGGGCCCCCAATGCCCGCGCCGTGCGCCTGATCTCCAGCCACAACCGCTGGACGCCCATCCACCCGATGCGCTCGCTCGGTGGCTCCGGCGTGTGGGAAATCTTTGTTCCCGGCGTGGGCGATGGCACCCTGTACAAGTATGAAATCCTCGGCCCGGACGGACAATGGCGTTCCAAGGCTGACCCCATGGCCAAGGGCTCCGAGTGCCCGCCGGCGCAAGCCTCCGTTGTGCGCTTCTCGGACTACACCTGGGATGACGCAGCCTGGATGAAGATGCGCGCCGAGCGCGATCCTCACAACCAGCCCATCTCCATTTACGAGATGCACATTGGCTCCTGGAAGATTGGCAAGTCCTACCGTGACCTCGCCACGGAACTGGTGGACTACGTCAAGGAAATGAACTTCACCCACGTAGAGTTCATGCCCGTAGCCGAGCACCCGTTTGCTGGCTCCTGGGGCTACCAGGTCACCGGATACTACGCCCCGTCCGCTCGCTTTGGTGAGCCGGATGACTTCCGCTACTTGGTGGACAAGCTCCACCAGGCCGGCATCGGCGTCATTGTGGACTGGGTCCCCGCCCACTTCCCCAAGGACGAGTTTGCTCTGGCCCGCTTTGACGGCACCCCGCTGTACGAGCACCCGGACCCCCGCAAGGGCGAGCAGCCTGACTGGGGCACCTACGTGTTTGACTTTGGACGCCGCGAGGTTCGCAACTTCCTGGTAGCCAACGCTACGTACTGGTATGAGGACTTCCACGTAGACGCCCTGCGCGTTGACGCCGTGGCCTCCATGCTGTATCTGGACTACTCGCGCAATGACGGCGAATGGGTCCCCAACGCCTTTGGTGGCCGCGAGAACCTGGACGCCATTGACTTCCTCAAGGAAGCCAACGCTGTGGCGTATCGTCGCTCCCCCGGCGTCATGATGATTGCCGAAGAGTCCACCGCGTTCCCCGGCGTCACCCGCCCGACGAGTGCGGATGGCTTGGGATTCGGCCTCAAGTGGAACATGGGATGGATGAACGATTCCCTGCGGTACATTGAGAAGGATCCGGCCTACCGCCGTTACCACCACGGCGAACTCACGTTCTCCCTGGTGTACGCGTTCTCCGAGCAGTATGTTCTCCCCATTTCTCACGACGAAGTGGTCCACGGCAAGGGCTCCCTCATCAACAAGATGCCTGGCGACCGGTGGCAGCAGTTCGGCAACGTCCGCGCCTTCTTGGCCTACATGTGGGCCCACCCCGGCAAGCAACTGCTGTTCATGGGTTCAGAGTTTGGTCAGGACGCCGAGTGGTCCGAAGAGTTTGGCCTCAACTGGTGGCTCCTGGACTCCCCGTGGCACTCGTCCCTGCAGAAGTTGGTTAAGGACCTCAACGCCCTGTACGTGGCCACGCCGCAGTTGTGGGAGAAGGACTTCACCCCGGACGGCTTTGAGTGGATTGACGTCAATGACGGTGACCGCAACTGCCTGTCCTTCATCCGCAAGGACGCCTCCGGCAAGCCCGCCGCCGTGGTGATCAACTTTGCTGGCAGCCCGCACGAGGACTACCGCATTGCCCTGCCGCTGGCTGGCAAGTGGAAGGAAGCCATCAACACGGACAACGAGGAATACGGTGGATCTGGCGTGAACAACGGCGGCTCCATCACCGCCGAGGCTGTCCCGTGGACTGGCCGCGATTACTCCGCCGCCGTGCGCATCCCGCCGCTCGGTGCCGTCATCTTTGTCCCCGACGAAGATTAGTTATCTACGACGAAGGCCCTGGTGATCATCTGATCACCAGGGCCTTCATCTCATCCCCACAAAGTATCTCCGCTACGCTCCGAATACTTTGCGGGGACCCCAAGGACACATCACACCCGCAATGCTGCGCGTGAACTCAACCCTCACCCGTCGGTTGAGGAGTCGCACCGCGACGTCTCGAAACCACGGGTCAAGAATTAGCCTTCGGCGGGTTCGTCGTCTGAGCCGAGGACGCCGCGCAGTTCATCCAGGTACGCGTTGACGGAATCCTGCTTGGCGGACAAGTCATCAAATTGACGCTGAGCGGTGGAGCGCTGGTCATCGGCTTCCTTGCGAGCATCCGCAATGGTTTGGTCAGCAAACTGGCGAGCATCCGCCACAATCTTGTCAGCCTTCTCGCGGCTGTCCGAAAGCAACTTGCTCACGTAGGAGTCCGATTCGCTGCGCACCTTCTCGGCCTGGTTCAGCGCTTCGGCCACGCGCTTCTCAGCATCCCGCGCGTGCTCCTCGGCCTGGGACAGCACGGCATCCGTCTTGGCCTTGGCATCGGCGTGGTTCTGGGACAACTCAGCCGCAGCCGCCTCGCGGTTGGCCGCCGCTTCCGCTTGCGCCTCCGTCAGCGCCTTCCGGGCGGCCTCGCGTACGTCCTCGGCCTCAGCCGTGGCCTTGGCAGCAAGAGCCGTGGCGTCATTCTGCGCGGCAGAAATGATGGACGCCGCCTCACGCTTGGCGTTCTCTACCAAATCCGCTGCTTCACGCTGTGCAGCAGAACGAGTCTCCGTGGCTTCGTTCACGGCGGCGGCACGGGACGCGGCCATCTCGGATTCGGCCGACTGCCGGGCGTCGCTCAGCTCACGCTCGTGCGTTGCGCGCCGCTCGTTGAGGTCCTTCTCCAATGCGGCGCGAGCCTCGGTGTCCTGCGTTTGCGCCGTGGAGGCCACCAACGCGGCCTGACGCTCGGCCGAACCCACCAACTCCTCGGCCCGCTGCTGCGCGCTGCTCACCTTGCCGTCGGCAGTGGACGTGGACGCGTTGTGCAACTCTTCGGCTTCACGCTTGGCAGCGGCAAGTACCTCTTCTGCCTCGGCCTGGGCCCGCTCCCGCACCTGGGCGGCGGCGTTCTTGGCCCGCTCCATCACATCGGCAGACTGCGCGTTGGCCTGCGTCAACAGCGCCGTGGACTGCTCCTCGGCGGAACGCATGAGTTGCTCTACGCGGGAGCCCAACCCGGCATAGGACGGGCGGTCCAACTCTTTGAGTTTGGCCTGCGCGTCATCCAGTTGGGATTGCAGCGCCTGAACGCGAGAATCAGAACTCTGGGCCTGACGGCGGGCATCGTCAATGGAAGATGTCAACCGGGCAATGTGGGAATCAACCTGATCACGGTCATAGCCACGCATGGCAATGGGGAACTGCGTACGCTCGTCGGGCACGGGAGTGGCCTTTCTCTTAAAAGACGATGGGCAAAGAAGCCGCTGGGGCACAGCCTAATCGCTCGCCTCCCCTCTGTGCGGGAACACCCCCGAGCGTGCGCCGATGAAACGGCCCCGTGCCGCGCGCGTGTGAAGTCCGTGTGGACGTATGGTGAATGTCACAGCGAATATTCGTCTCAAGCGTGCGCGCAGCGGGTAGGGATGTCCGAATTTTCGTATCCTGAACAGGTGACTCGTAAATTCCCGGCGCATCGCATTGTTGCCATCGCCATGATCGTTCTGGGGTTGGCCGCCGTGGGCGCTGCCATCGCTTCGGCCACCGTGTGGCGCGAATCCCCCACGGTCACCGCCACCGCCACCCCACAAGGTGACGGCACCATGGTGGTCACCGATCCGGGCGTGCTGACCATGGTCAGCGATTCCGTGGACATCTCCGCGTCCGTTCCGGGAGACGAAACCGTCACCCTGGTGATTGGCCGGGACATTGACGTCAACGGCTGGGTGGGCGAGGACCCGTACACACGCGTGACGGGGTTCAAGGACTGGACCACGTTGGCCACGGAGCCGGGCACCACGGCTGACGCTACGGCCCCCGATGCTTCCCCCGCCCCGGACGCCACAGCATCTCCTGATGCCTCTCCTGACACTTCACCTGACGCCTCCCCGTCCCCGGACGCCACCCCGGCAGATGACGCCGCCGCCCCCGCCGACTACAAGGGCCCGGACCCCAAGAACAATGACATGTGGGCCGAGCAAGCCTCGGACACCGGGAAAGTCCAGATGACGTGGAAGGCCCAGGATGGCCGCTGGTCCCTGTTGGCCGCCGGTGTGGGCGAGGGTGCCACAGCCCCCACGCTGACGCTGACCTGGGAACGCGCCACCACGGCGCCGCTGCTCATTCCCGGCCTCATTGCTGGTGGAGCGTTGATTCTTGCCGGATTGGCCATTGCCATTGCCGGTGCGCGCGGCGCATTCACGCGCTTGGCCGAGAGCGAGGAACGCCGCAAGGAAGCCCTGGCCGCCAAAGCCGCTCGCCTGAACGAAGGCCCCTCCGATGAGGACAAGGGAATTCCGTGGTGGATGCCCATCCCCATGGCGTGGCCACGGAAATCCGGCGCCTCGGCTCGTGGAGGCTCGGCTCGTGCTGACGCTGCGTCGGCTGCTTCCGCTAGTTCAACGTCCGACGACGATGCTGCCGCCGCTGTAGAGGCCGTTGGAATCGACGCCACCGAGGAGGACCCGGACGCGAACGATCCCACCCCATGGGCCTCGCCGTTCACGCCGCGCGAGGATGGGGTGGCTGGCACGGATGCTGCTGCACCTGCTGCTTCTGCGGCTGCGGACACCGCCTCCCCGGCCACCGCTGGCACGCCAGCAACATCCGCCACACCTGCCGCCACCGCAACCGGCCCCATTCCTGACCTCTCCGGAGACGTCCCGCTCACCGCCGCCACCCCCGGCGTCACACGCAAGATGCTCCGCGAGTTTGAAGCCAAAAGGGCGGCCGAGGAAAAGGCAGCCACCAACTCGGGCCGGTTCAAGGCGCTGACCAACGCTATTCCTATTCTGCGCAAGCAACCCAAGGACCAACCTGCGGCCGAACCATCCACCCCGGATCCCAAGAATGAGAGCGCCGAAGCATGGCGCAACTCGTGGGGAATCAGCGGCGAGGGAATCAACGGCGGGGATACCCCGGCCACCAGCACCGAAGGAGAAGAGCAATGAGAGTCTCCACCCAGAACGCCCACGCGGCCCTGCGCTCGGAACACCGCTCAGCCCACTCCTCGCGTCGCTTCACCACGCGGGTAGCGGCCTCCATCGTCGTCGCAGGAATCACACTGGGACTGGCCGCTGGATGTGCCACACCGGTGCCCACCCCCTCGGCTCCCGCCGCAGAAACGGCGCCCGCCCTCTCTCCGGACACCAACGCCACCCTGCTGGCTGATGTGACGGACGCCCTGGCTGCGGCCACCAAGGACAGGGATGCGGACAAACTCAAGGGCCGCTTGGAAGGCCCAGCGCTTGCCGTGCGTACCAGCCAGATTGAGGTGGCTGCCGTGCGTGACAATGATGATCTCATCACGGACATTCCCACCACGTTCCAGCAGGTCATCATCAACACGGATGAAACCTGGCCGCGGAACAGTTGGGCCATCACGGACGCTGGGGATGATCTCACGCCTCCGCGCCTGCTGGTGATGCAGCAAAACAGTGCCCGGGCGCACTACAAGATGTGGGGTTGGGTGCAACTGCGCCCCGGCGTGGAAATGCCGGCGTTCACCGAGCCCACCATTGGGTCCGAATCGGTAGCCCAAGATGACACGTCCTTGCGGTTCACGCCAGCGGATGCTGTGGCCCAGTACGCGGACCTGCTGGTGAAGGGTAACCAGTCCGATTACGTGGACAACTTTGAACCCGTGGCGGATGATCCGTTCCGCTCGTTCATGGAAACGTGGAAGTCCGCCCAACATGACGCGCTCCAGGGTGACCGCGTGCAAGGGACGTACAAGATCACCGTGGACCCCATGAAGGACACCCCCGTGCTCGGCGTGCGAACCTTCCAGGGTGGCGCCATGATCATGGCGGCGCTGACCACGCACGAGCAGATGGAAGCAATGCAGGGGGCCACCCTCTCGCCGCAAACCAAAACAGCCCAGGCCCTGTTGCACGGGAAAAATCCCACCAACAAGTTGTCCGCCACATACATTGACATGATCTCGCTGTACATTCCCCCGGCGGACTCCAGTGATCCCATCACGCTGCTGGGTTACAGCCACGTTCAAACAGCGGCGTCAGTGGATTAGCGCAACGCGCTCCCACTATGCTGTGCTCCCATGAGCACTCCTGCACCGCAGCCTGCCTTTTCTGCCCGTGGCGCCGTGGACTTGTCCGCGCTGGCTCGCCCCAAGGCTCCGCCGCCCGGTGAACCCGGCGGCGCACAAGCCTCGGGCGGGTTTGTGGTGGATGTGACGGAGGAAACCTTCCAGACCATCATGGAAGGTTCGGCGCAGTATCCCGTGATTGTGCTGCTGTGGATGCCCACGGACAAAGCCAACGCGGACGTGGGAACCACGCTAGGGAAGCTGGCGGACGAGTTTGCCGGGCGGTTCCTGCTGGCCCGCATCAACGCCCAGGAGCAGCCACGGTTGGTGCAGGCGTTTGGGATTCAAGGCGTCCCGTCCGTGGTGGCCGTGATTGGCGGCCAACCGGCACCCCTGTTTGCCGGTGCGGCTACGGAGGATCAGATCCGTTCTGTTCTGGACCAGGTGCTGGCCGCAGCCGAGCAGGCAGGGTTGACGGGCCGTGCGGCTCCGGTGGGTGCTACGCCCGACGACGATGAGGTGTCCGAAGAACCGGCAGAGGAAGCCCTCCCGCCGTTGCATCAGGAAGCCTTTGACGCCATTGAACGTGGCGATTTTGATGCCGCCGCTGCCGCGTACACGCTGGCACACAAACAGGACCCGAGCGACGCCTTTGCCGTGGCCGGGTTAGCCACCGTGAAAATGATGGCTCGCAATGCTGGTGCCGATCCGGCGGCAGTGTTGGCTGCCGCGGACGCTGCGGCGGCTGCTGTTGCTGGTGGTGCTGGGGCTGGTGATGGCGCTGCTGGTGATGGTGGGAATGCTGCTGGTGGTGGGGGTGCTGCGGGGGCAGACGGCTTGAAGGTAGGTGCCCCGAACGCCGACGCCCTCAGCGCCGAAGCCCTCAACGCGGACGCTCAACTGGCTGCTGCCGATGTGGAGATGCAGACCGGCCAGATTGCCCAAGCCTTTGCCCGTTTGCTGGCCCTCCTGCCGGATGGCGATGCCGAGTTGAAGGAACGCGTCCGCGTCCGCTTCATCGAGTACTTTGACATGGTAGGCCCCCACGATCCCCGCGTAGCCAAAGCCCGCCAACGCCTAGCCCTCTACCTGTACTAGCCCTCGGTCACTCTGCGTGAGCAGCCCCCACCCCGTCATTCTGCGTGGAGCAACGCGAAGTCGCAGAATCTCGGCCAGGCAACAACGGAAACCCAAGGGCCCAGGGAGAGATTCGGCGACTGCGTTTCGCTGTGCAGCAGCATGACGTGTTTCTCTCGACTCAAGGCCCGCATCCGTTGGAGCACGCTATTGCCTGGAATGTCAAAGGTGACTGTTGAGAGTTCATGGTAGAGTGTGGTCATGGGCTGGCTGCAAAGCCTGGTCCAACCATCCGCGAGGACGTCCCTCGCACAAGGCGTAGGCGGGGTTCGCCCCGCCTACTCTTTTGTTACTGGAGCCCACCATGCAACCACAAACTCTCAGCATTTTCGCTGATGAGAGTGGAGACTTTGGCCCCTTTGCCGCCCACTCGCCTTATTACATCCTGGGACTGGTATTCCACGAACAGTCACGGGACATCTCAGAACCGCTCGCGTGGATCCACTCCTCACTCAGGAACAAAGGCCTCCCTCCAACGCACGCGATCCATACGGGGCCATTGATACGCCGAGAGGAGCGGTACGTCTTGATGGATGCTAACGAGAGGCGCTCTATTTTCCGTCTACTTGTTGACTTTGTCCGTAAGTGCCCCATTACCCACGCAGAATGGGTCTTTCAGAAACGGCAGTTCAGCGATTCTGAAGCGCTACTTGGCGCGATGGCCCGTGAACTCGGTGCCTTCCTCCGTGACAACATCCAGTACTTCACATCGTTTGACCGCGTTGTTATCTACTATGACGGAGGGCAGCGCGAAATCACCAGACTTGTCAGTTCCGTGTTCAACGCCTACTTGGTCGACGTTGAGGTTCGTAAGGTTGTTCCCGCTGCCTACAGCCTCTTTCAAGCGGTTGATTTGTGCTGTACATTGGCATTACTCGACACCAAGATCGCACAAGGATCATTAACGAAATCAGAACGATTGTTCTTCGCCGTGACGGGAAAGTCCCCCATGCGGTCCCTGCGTCAGGGCTACCTCAAGACGATGAATCGCCAGCGGTTTGGTTCCTAATCCGGAGGATCGCCTGAATCAGGGGCACTGATACTAAGCCTCTTCTCCGTGGGCAAACCGACCTGGGTAGTCCCGTGGACAGTTTTCGGACTCTCAAGTGCCCACCGGCCTACCCAGAACTGGTGTGCGGCCTTGGTGCCCGGGGAAGAGATTCTGCAACTGCGCTTCGCTTGCGCAGAATGACCGGGTGGGTGGAACGGGTAATTTACCGCCGGTGGGGGACTACGCGGGCGTGGAGGGCGGCTAGTGCTTTGGCTACTAGGCGCGGGTCCTCTACCGGGGCCAGGTGCCCGCAGTTGGGGATCACGGTCAGGGTGCCGTCAATAGCGGCTTCCTTCATGGCAGTGGCGTCCTCCACGGTGGTGAGGCGATCTTCCGAGCCCACCAGCACCGCTACGGGGCCGTCAAAGTCTCGCAGTGTATCCATGCGGTTAGGCCGCCGGGCCATGGCGCGTTGTGCCCACGCGATGCCGTTGGGTGCCTGCCCGCGGACCCATCCTTCAATCGTCGCAAGTAATTGCCTGCGGTCTGACAGGGACGTTTGCCCCAACAGAATCCCGGGCATGGACATGGCGGGATCCAGCGTTTGGGACATTTCCACGTCCCGCGCAATCTTGATGCGCCGGGCCTGCATGGCCTCGTCATCGGCGTTGGCGTTGGTGTCCACCAAGCCCAAGCCAGCCACAAAACTGGGGTGCCTCTCCGCGAGCGCCAAGGCCGCGTAGCCGCCCATGGACAGCCCGCACACAATCGCGTTGCCAATCCCGTGCTCGCGCAGCGTGCGGAACACGGCGTCCGCCGCGAGTTCCAAACTAGGAGCCAGGCCGCCAATGTCCGAATGTCCCTGACCGGGCAGGTCCACGCCGATGGCGCGCACGCCCCACGGGAGAACCTTGGCCATGGACCTCCACACGCGGGAGTCCAGCGGGTAGGCAGGCAGGAGAACCAGCGGCATGCCGCCACCATCGTGCAACTCGTGCAACGCCAGCGTAGGCGTTGGGGTCATGGCCGAACCTCCAGTCATCGGTGTAATTGTGACTTTACCGCGCCGGGGCGGGCGCGGCACGGTTGAGGCCAGGGACGGCACATTCCATCATCTGATTCAGCACCTGCGTGACGTATTTCTCCCCCACCCACAGGTGATGCGCCCCCTCCACGCCGATCACCCGCGCCTGAGGAACAAGGGAGAATCGCTGGCGCGCCTCGGCCGGGCGGAGATAATCGTCAAACTCCGGCACCATGACCGTGACCTGTTTGCCCGACGATCCCCACGCGGTCAACTCCACATCGTCGGCCCGTGCGAGCGGTGGGGAGAGCAGGAGCGCTCCTTCCACGCCGGGTTGGCAGCCGTAGAGCAGTACCACGTCCGTGCCGAAACTCCAGCCCACTAGCCACAGGCGTGGCAGGAACCGCTTGGTGGCAAACTCCAGTGCGGCGTTCAGATCATATTTCTCGGCGCCACCTGCGGAGAACTGGCCGCCCGAGGTTCCTTCCGGAGAAGATGTTCCGCGCGAGTTGAAGCGGAGCACGGCCAGGCCCGCCTGCGCGGGGAGGCGCCACGCGGCTTTGCGGAACAGGTGGGAGTCCATGGAGCCGCCGTGCGTGGGCAGGGGGTGGAAGCAGATCAGCGTGGCTTGGGGAGGGCGGTCCGCCGGGACGGCGAGTTCGCCAACGAGGGTGATGCCGTCCGCGGTGGTCAGGGTGATCGGCTCGCGGTGCGCGGGCAGGACGGTGGAGGCCGAGACAAAACTACTCATTGCCGCCTCTGTTCGCGTTGCCAACAACTGGTGTGCCAGTGACGCCGCCGTTCCAAACCCGCAGACTCGCCGCCCCAGCCGTCGCGCTGCCAGGACACCACGTGCGCCACGCCCTGCGGAATCGTCTGGCCACAGCCGGGACAGGTGAAGGTCTTTTCCGAGGATGAGGTGTTGCGCACCACCCACTCGCCCGAGCGGTTCTCCACCAGCCGCGAACCGCCGCGCGCACGATCCACATCCAGGGGCACATGGGTGCCATAGGGACGGCGCGACGCTCCACGCGACTTCGGCATACCTCTATTGTGGTGGCTTTCCCGGAATTCGGCTCTGGCGGCGCTACGGTGAGCCCGTATCTCGTTAGAAAGGGTGCTCCACCGTGATTCGCCGCATTCGTTCCCATAGCCCGCTCGCCGTTGTAGCCGGTGGTGTGCTGCTTATTTCCCTGGCCCTGTCCGGGTGTTCTTCCGACGACGATGCTGGCGGCCGCGATGGCGGCGGGCGTAGCGGTGGCGGCGATGCCACCGCCCATGGCACGGACGCAGATATTGCCGTGCTCAAAGGCGTGACAGTCACGGGCGATGCTGGCTCGGCACCCACGTTGACGTTTGATCAGCCGTTGACGGTCACTGCCGTGACCACGTTGGTGGTGGACCAAGGCACGGGCGCCCCCATTGAGGACGGCCAATCCGTGACCTTCAACGCGGCGAGCGTCATGGGAACGGACGGCTCCACGGTGTACTCCACGTGGGATTCAGGGTCCACACAGGACTTTGTGATGGGCGCGGATGGCTATGACACACTGAGCAACCCGCTAGCAGGTGCCAACGTGGGAGCCCGGGTTCTGGTGGCCAACCCCACCACCGGGGACGTCACGGGGACGGGAACTGCGGATGACACGGTCACCGTGGTGACCATCTTTGAGGTGGTCAACGCCCGAACCCTCCCGTCCCGCGCCGAAGGCGAAGCCGTGACTCCGGAGGCAGGTCTGCCCACGGTCACCCTGGCGGACAACGGTGCTCCGTCCATTGACATTCCCTCCGGTTACGAGCCCGGCGATGATCTGGTAGTACAAACACTCATCAAGGGTGCCGGGGCTGAGGTTTCGGCAGACCAGTCCGTCACCGTGAACTACACCGGATGGTTGCTGGACGGGACCGTGTTTGATTCCTCCTGGGAATCCGGCAACCCCATCAGTTTCCCGCTGACCGGCGTGATCCAGGGCTGGACGCAAGGGCTCACCGGGCAAACGGTGGGCTCCCAGGTTCTGCTGGTCATCCCGCCGGACCTGGCCTACGGGGATCAAGAGTCCGGCTCCATTCCTGGCGGCTCCACGCTGATCTTTGTGGTGGACATCTTGGACGCCCAGTAAGCGGGGCTTCAGCACTGGCGTGAACGCACGGCTGGCACAGGCACGGCAGCACCCACGGCGTGGCGTTCTCGCGTCTGACTCGCCGTACGTGCTGGCACGTAGACACCACACCTGACAGGTACTTTCGCGGCTATTTGACGTCACGCCGCCGCGCTAACCGAGCACGCCCGCCATTTGAGCCGGTTGAGAGGAGGATGCTCTACCCGGTCGCCACTGTAGGCGGCTTTTTCACTGGCTTGACATGGGAGTATGCCGTGGGCATCGAACATCTTTTCACCCTGGGCTTGGTGGGCGCGTTTGCCGGCCTGGGGTTTGCATTTGTGCAGTTTCGTAGAGTGCTGGCCTTCAGCGATGGCGGCGGCACGGTAGCCAAGATTGCCTCGGCAATCCGCCTGGGTGCCGATACGTATCTGAAGCGGCAGTACTCCGCAGTGATCAAGTTCTTCATTGTGGTGTTTGTGGTGCTGTGCGCGCTGGCGTTCCTCCCCGGCCTCTTCGGCTCGGACCTGGCGCTGGTGAACAAGTTCTCCCCCTTTGCCTTTGTGACCGGCGGGTTCTTCACGGGCTTGTCCGGGTTCATTGGCATGAAGGTGGCCACCGCCGCCAACGCGCGCACCGCTGTGGCAGCGCAGGACGGCCTGGACAAGGCGTTGCGCGTGTCCTTCTCGTCGGGCACGGTGATGGGCTTCACCGTGGCTGGCTTGGGCTTGCTGGACGTAACCATGTGGTTCCTCCTGCTGCGGTTTGTGTTTGCTCAGGATGCTCAAACCATCGGTGAATCCATGGTGAAATTTGGGCTGGGTGTGGCCTCCATGGCCCTGTTTGCCCGCGTGGGTGGTGGCATTTTCACCAAGGCGGCCGATGTAGGCGCTGACCTGGTAGGCAAAGTGGAAAGCAACATCCCGGAGGATGACCCCCGCAACCCCGCCGTCATTGCTGACAACGTGGGTGACAACGTGGGGGACGTGGCCGGAATGGGCGCGGACCTGTACGAGGCCTATGCGCACGCGCTGATTGCCACCTTTGCCCTGGGTGTGGGCGTGGGCTACGGGTACCGTTCCATGCTGCTGCCCATCTTGATTTTTGCCGCAGGCATCATTGCCTCCATGGTGGGGACGTTCTTTGTGCGCACTAAAGAGCGGGCGGATCAGCGGACCCTGCTGCACTCGTTGCACCTGGGCACTTTTGTGTCTGCCGGTCTGATTACCGTGTTTGCCCTGCCGATTACGTTGTGGGTGACCGGCATGGCGGACCCCGGAGCCAGCGCTGAGATGCTGGTGCCTGGCGTGACCATCGAGATGGCCGATCACGCCTGGGGCATCTACGCAGCTATTGTGCTGGGCATCCTCACCGGCATCCTGCTGGGATACTTCACCGAGCGTTCCACCTCCGAGATTTACCGGCCTACCCGGGACCTGGCACACACCACGCGGACGGGAACCGCCACAGTGATGATCGGCGGGCTGTCCCTGGGCCTGCGCTCCGTGGTGGGCCCGATTGTCACCATTGTGATTGCCGGATTGGGAGCCTTCTACTTCTCCGGCGGTGGCACGGACTTCTTTGCCGGACTCTACGGCGTGGGCATTGCCGCCGTGGGAATGCTCTCCACACTGGGCGTCCAACTGGCCACGGACGCCTTTGGCCCGGTGGCTGACAACGCCGGCGGCCTGGCCCAGATGGCACACCTGGACCCGGAAGTCCGCGAACGCACCGATGCGCTGGACTCCCTGGGGAACACCACCGCAGCCACAGGCAAGGGCTTCTCCATTGGCGCCACGGCGTTTTCCGCGTTGGCCCTGTTGGTGTCCTACATGATCCTGGCGCAGGACCACTTGGGTGACACCCTGGACCTTGCCGTGACCAACCCGCCGGTGCTCATGGGCGTGCTGCTGGGCACAGCCACCGCGTTCTACTTTGGGGCACTGACCATCGCCGCGGTGCACCGCGCCGCGGCGTCGGTAGTGATTGAGGTCCGCAGACAATTCCGCGAGATTACTGGATTGATGGAAGGCACCGCCGAACCCGACTACGCGCGCTGCGTGGACCTGTGTACCAGTTCCGCGCTGAAATACATGCTCTCCCCCGCGTTGCTGGCCTTCCTGGTCCCCGTGGGCACGGGATTCCTGCTCGGCCCTGCGGGCGTGGTGGGGCTCTTGACGGGAATCATTTGCGCGGGCTTCGCGCTGGCGCTGTTCATGATGACCTCTGGTGGTGCGTGGGACAACGCCAAGAAGTATGTGGAGGCCGGTCAGTTGATCGCTGAGGACGGCACGGTACTGGGCAAGGGCACGGAGGAGCACAAGGCCGCCGTCATTGGCGACACCGTGGGAGACCCCTTCAAGGACACCGCCGGACCCTCCTTCAACATCCTCATCACCCTGTCCGCCTCCGTGGCGTTGGTCTTTGTGGGGCTGGCCACGGCGTTCAGCGTGCTGTGATGCGCGCGTGATCCCAGGAGGTGCGATGACCACTGCTGCTGCTCAGGGCGCTGCTCCGCACGGTGCGACGACGAAGGCGGGTGCTGGTGCGGTTGGGGTCACCGGAACTGGCGCGGGCTCGCCGGCGCCGACAGGACCGGTAGAGAACAAACTCCAGCGCAAGTACGGCCTGCTCATGGCCATGTGCATGGTGGTGGGGACCGTCATCGGTTCGGGGATCTTCTTTCGCAACGAGCAGATCATCACCATTGCGGGTGGCCGCATGTGGATTGGCGTTGCGGCGTGGGTCATCGGCGGGCTCATCACCCTGGCAAGCGCGTATGTCATCTCCGTGTTGGCCGCCCGTCACGAACGCGTAGGCGGGTTGGTGGATTACTCCGAGGCCATGGTGGGCCAAGGGTACGGCTACGTGTTTGGCTGGTTTATGGCCACCATTTTCTACCCGTCCATGACGGGGATCCTGGCCTGGGTCACCGCACGGTTCACCGTGGAGTTGCTCGATTGGGACACCCGCTTTGGGGTGGACTCCACCTACAGTGCGGAAACTTATGCGCTGGCGTTGTTCTACCTGGTGATGATTTTCACCCTCAACGGACTGAGCCCCCGGCTGTCCGAGAAGCTCCAGGTGTCCGGCACGTTCATCAAAGTGGTGCCGCTGATTCTGATGGGCGTGGTGGGGCTGATTGTTGGTCTGGTCAACGGGGTCACGCTGGACAACCTACAATTTATTGCGCATCCGGAAACAACCGGGTTGGGGAACCGAATAGTGGGCGGCGATGCTTCGTCGTCGGCTTTCTTCTACGCCCTGACGGCCACGGTATTTGCTTACGTGGGATGGGATTGCGTAACCAACCTGAACTCGGAGATCCGCAACTCCAAGCGGAATCTGCCCATTGCGCTATGCCTGGGGATGGTCATCATCATGGCCATTTATGCGCTGTACTTTGTGGGTGTGTTCAGCGCGGCCCCGGTGGACGTGATTGTGGCGCCGGGCGGAACGCGGGATGCCTTCACCACGCTCTTCAGTCCGGTGGCCGGGACGGTGCTTTTTGTGTTCATTGTAATTTCCTGCATTGGGACGTTGAACGGGTTGACCGTGGCCACGCAGAGGAGTTTGTATGCGGTGGCCGTGCGCGGGACTGGGCCTCGGCCGGACGTGCTGTCCGAGGTGGACGAGCGCACCAACGTGCCCCACAACGCCACCACCCTCTCCATGCTTTTTGTAGCCGCCTGGATGGTGGTCAACGCCCTGGACCTCAACCCCAACTTCCCGGGCTTCACCTTCAACGTGACCAATCTGATTCCCGTAGCCTTTGCCGCACTATTCATCCCCGTGTTCATCGGCGTGATGGTCAAGGAACGGACGCTCGGGACGTTCAACCGGTACGTAGCGCCCGCTTTTGCGATCCTCGGCGTACTCTTCCTGATGTTCACCGTGGTGTACAACGAGCGCTGGGCCACCGCCTGGTTCCTCCTGGTGTTCGCCGTCATCACCGGGGTTGGATGGCTCCTGCGCGGTGGTTCTGACAGGCAAGGTGGCGAGCGAGCAATCACGCCTTCATCGACCACATCTCCCGACGACGGAGCGTTGCCTGAACCGAGCGCAAACTAAGGCCCCAGCAGCGCCAGCGGAATCACCGCCACCCCGTCTGGCCGCCGGTAGGCGTACGTGCCGGTGGTGACAACAATCCGGTCAATCAACAGGTCTCCCATTTCGTTACGCAACCAGTGGAGGTGCCTGACATCATGGTCATCCACGTCCGGGGAGAGTTTCACCTCGCAGGCGATGGCACGTCCATCCGCTGAGTGAATCACCAGGTCAATTTCCCGCTGTCCGCGGTGCGTTCTCAGGTGCGAAACCTCTAGCCCAAGGGTATCGGCCAGGGTACGGACAGACAAGGTCACCAGTGATTCGAACAGGGCACCCAGCAGCGGGCCATGGTGCAAGTTTCGCAGGCCCGGTTCCGCATCGCCAGGTCCGCTGGCACGCAGCAGATTAGTGGCATTAGCACCGAGGAGCGTTGCGGCCAGTGCTGGATCGGCAAGATGGTGCTTCGGCGCGCTGCCCAGTTGATTGAGACGCGGAACCCCTAGTTGCCATGCAGGGACCGGATCTAGTAGCCACAACCTTTCTAGGGTGTCGCGGAACTCCGTGATCGTTTTGCGGGAGGGCATGGAATCACGGTCAACGGCAAGGGAAATGGCTTCCTGTGACGCGGTTGACCCGGTGGCGGCAGCGTATGCTCTCAACCACGCCCGGAGCGACTGAGGTCGCCTCATGTGTCCGCCGTGGACACCAATCTCATGGCTCATTAAGTAGTCAACGTAGTCTCTCACCGCAGATTGCCGCTGACCTATGGGTTCACGCAAAACCCCGGGCAAACCCGAACCCACTATCTGCTCCACATAGTCAGCCAATGCCACAGGACTCGACCCTGAGAGTTTCGCATCACCAGCCCAGAGGTCAGCCATGCTGACGGTCGGTTCGGTGAGTCCACGCTCACACAAGGCCATTGGCCGCATCCTCAGGCGAGCAAAGCGCCCAGCACCTGAGTGGAGGCTGGATTCACCGGGGTCGGCACTTCCCGTCAGGACAAATCTCCCCGGAACTCCTTCGGTGTCAACGAGTCGGCGGACAGCATCCCATACAGGCGGATCAAGTTGCCACTCATCAACAAGCACGGGTGCCTGCATCGATGCAAGAATCCCTCGTCGATCCGCTTGCAGGGCGGCCCGGGCACCGGGGTCATCCATCTCCACCACTGTCTGCGCAATCTGCAGAGCCGTCCTGGTCTTTCCGCACCCACGTGGGCCCTCAATGGAGATAGCCCTTGAGCCAAGGAGGAGTTCGGCTAATCGTTTGTCCGCCGCACGAGGTAGGTAAGTCATACCATCATCCTACCAGCCCATTTACCCTAACTCCCCAACTTCGACGCTCCCAACTCCCCAACTTCGTCGGTCTTAACTCCCCAACTTCGACAGGCTCAACTCCACAACTTCGACGTGGTGCCCCCTCCAGAATCAACCCGTGCGCCGTTATCATTCTGCACGCAGTTGCAGAATCCCCCCCACCGTGCCCTCGTTCGGCGCTAAGCCGCAGCGTTGACGCCTACTACGTCCATCAGGCGGTTGTAGGTGTCGACAACGTCGTAGACCACGTCGTTGTCGTCCATTTCGGCGAGGCGCTTGAAGAACTTCTTGGCGCAGCTGATCTTGGTCTGCTCAACACCGCGCAACTCCAGCGACGACAGCGAACCCTTGGTCTCCGCCACGAAGTACACGTGCCGCACCGAGCCCTCGTTGAAGGCGATGGCCCAGTCTGGGTTGTAGTTGCCAACGGGGGTGGGGATGAAGAAGCCGCGTGGCAGTTTGGCGTAAACGGCCACCTCAGCGCCGGTGTCCAGCGCGGTGACGAAGTCGCGTTCGACCTTGGAGTCGGTGACCACGTAGTCGTAGATGTGCTTCTTCAGTTTGGCGCCGGCGTTGGCGAAATCCTGCTTGGACTGGTTGGCGGTGAAGATCGACGAATCGAACCGCTCGTCCAGTCGCGAGTAGGTCAGATGCTCGACGATCACCGTGGCCTTCTGCTCGTTGATCAACCGCGCCGAGTCTGCGATGAACTGCTCCGGGTTGGCCTTGAACATCGCGAACGTCGTACGTCGAATGCCCTGCATGATCTTTGACGCCGTGCGCCGGGTGAGTTTGGTGGCCGCCGCGATCTCACCGAGCAGGTCATACAACACCTGGGAGCGGGCCGAGTCCATCGCCGTGGTGGCCGTGGTGGACTTAGTGAAACTCTCACCGGCGCGTAGGGCCTCGGCGTCCATATCAGCCGTCTGCTCACCGGTTTCTACGGTGTAGGTCAACTTGACTACACGGAGGTTGGCGTCCAGGGCCTCCACGCATTTGGCCACCAGTTCGTCAGTGTCGAACTGGACCTGGTACACGGCTTTGTGGTTGATCCGCCGCCATAGGTTCTGGAACTCTTTGCGGGCGAAGTTGGCTTCGTTCAGGGGCACGGCCTTCGGCTTGCGCCCATCGCCCGGCGTCATATTGGGCATGTAGAGCGCCTTGACAATCGGCATGAGCAGGTCAACCTTGCCCTTGAGCAGGTCCGAGGTTGGTTCAGGCCACGGTCCACCCGCGTCCATGACCGCTTTGAACTTCTCGGCAACGGTGTCATCCTCGTTCACAAAGTCGTTCTTCACCAGGTATTTGTATAGCGCGCTCGCCACCGCCTCGGTGACCACGGACTCGCCCTCGTTGGTGACGTACGTCTTTCCGGTGAAGTAGGCCGCGCTGGCCTTACGCGGGCGCCCTGCAACGGCTTCAGCGATCTCCTTCTGGAGCCCCTCGACGAAGGTGGTGTAGGACTCGTCGGTGACAACAGTCAGTTCGTTGATGTCGTGCACGGTGGCAGGGTTATCCTGCCGGACGCCCTCGGAGTCGACCGCAAGCCGCAGGCCGCGGCCGATCTCCTGCCGCCGCGAGATCGTGTTGTCGCTCTTCTTCAGCATGCCCAGCGTGAACACGTTCGGGTTGTCCCAGCCCTCGCGTAGCGCGGAGTGGGAGAAAATGAACCGCAGCGGTGTCTCAAAGGAGAGCAGTCGCTCCTTGTCCTTGAGGATCAGATCGTAAGCAGAAACGTCGGTGGCCTCGCCCTTGTCATCGCCGCGGCCGGATACCTTCGGGTTGACGAGCAGACCCTTCTTGTCGATGGCAAAGTACCCCTCGTGCGTGGCCTCCACACCGATCCCCTCAACGTGTTCCCGCCACTTCTCGTGAGCGCCATCCAGGTCCAACTGCGAGAGAACGTCGGCCAATACGGCTCCGTACTCCTCCTCGAACATCCGCGCGTACTCGCCCTTGGTGTCACCGTGAGTGGCCTCGCGTTCGTAATCGCGGTACTTCTTCACCTCGCCGATGAAAAACAGGCTGAGCACCTTGATGCCCTGGGCGAACAGTTCCCGCTCCTTGTCCAGGTGGGCGCGGATCACCTCGCGAATCTGGATGCGCCGCTTGGTCTCTTCCGTGACGTCATTGACCAGGAACCCGGCCTGGAACTCCTCGCCGTTGTTGAGGACCACCACGTCGCGGATCGCGTCAATATCGGAGACGAACAGGTCCCGGTAGGCCTCGATCTCGTTCGACATGTCGTGCAGACGCGAACCCTTCTCCACCCGAATCTGCTTGCGCGTGATGCCGTTCTTGCCTTGCACCTCAATCTCAACGCGAGCCTTCGGCAGGCCCTTACCCACCTCGATGCCGTCTACGTACAGGTAGGCGGTGGACCCGGCCAGACCCTTGACGGTGATGCCGCGCACCTCGATCTTCTTGACCAGACGGTCGTTATACGCGTCTACGGCATCGAGGCGGTGCACTTTGTTGTGCTCCACTTTGTGCGTGGCCGAGTAGCGCAGCACCGCCAACGGTCTGAAGAACTGCAGCGCCTCGAGCGACTTCCCGTCGCCGATCTTCTGCGGCTCGTCCAGGATGAGGATCGGCCGAGTGGCGGAGATGATGTCGATGGGTCGCCTCGACTGGAAGGAATCCAACTCCCGGAATATCTTCAGACCCTTTCTGTCTTGGGTCGACAGTACCTCCCCCTGTAACTGTTTGGTCCGGGCTCTGGCCGATCTATTGAACGCCTGGGTGTTGATGATCATTACCTGCACTCCAGCGTCCGAGGCGAAGCCCTCCACGTCGTTCAGGCGCGAGGAGTTGTAGATGAACGCGCGCGGCTTGGTGCCGTACGCCTCCTGGAAGTGATCGGCGGTGATGTCGAACGACTTCTTCACGCCCTCGCGGATCGCGATCGACGGAACAACAACGATGAACTTCGACCACCCGTACCGCTTGTACATCTCCATCATCGTCTTGATGTAGACGTAGGTTTTCCCGGTCCCGGTCTCCATCTCAACGTCAAGGTTCGGCACGCCGACGGGCGCCGCCTTGCTCGACGCAAGGCTCGTAGAAGCGGTGAGGTTCCGCGCACGCTGCACCGTGGCAATGTTGGCAACCAGATCCGCCGACGGTACCACGATCTCGGCGTTCCGAAACCCTTCCGTCGGAGCAGCAATTGGCTCTGTCCCCTCAATGGTCCCTTGCACACCATTCCGGCTGGTTGAGCCAGGAGCGTCAGCGCCGACGGTCGAAACCACCGTCCGCTTCCCAGGATCGATCTGGTAGTTCATCGAGCGCGGATTGGTGTACGGCTGCCCAGCGAAGCAGTCGACAACCGCGTCCACCGCCTGCGTCTGGTACTCCTGAACCTTGAACTGCAGCCTCATATCAGATCGTTTTCACCTTCGTGTCCGGCGACTGCTGAGCGAACACCTGCTCAACGTTGATCCGCTCGGCGTCAGTGTGGAACGCCGAGTCCCGGAACACCGCCCGCAGCGGCCGCAACCTCGCCATCGCGTCAACGACGGCCGGACTTACGTCCTGCGCGAAGCAAGCAACGAGTGCCCCGTCGTCAACGACGTGCACCTCAACACCGGCGGTTGAGCCTGTCGAAACCCCAGTGTCTCCACCGACATGTAGCACCTCGATCGGCAGGTCCAGCATCAACCCCCAGTCAAGCATGACCTGGAAGAGAATATCCTCACTGGTGCGGCCTTCCTTGACCGAGTCCTCGAACAGCGAGACATCAGACTGATTCAGCTCATCAGCGGCACGCAGTGTGTCGGCCATGTTTGTGGTGTCGATGGTGAACGCCCGGAACCCGGTGTCGATGACAGCCCCGGTCTCGGCCACGATCTTCGCGCCAGCCCGCCGTATGCGTTCCCGGGCGACAGCACCGATGGTGGCGTAGCCAGCCTTGGCGGCATTTGACTTTGCATCGGTCGGCTCGTCGAGTTGCACCAACACGAACTGGCGTGCGCCGCCGTCGGCCGCGTTCATGTTCATCACCGCGTGCGCTGTCGACCCAGAACCGCCGAAGAAGTCGCAGATGACCGCAGTTGGATCGGATTGAGTGACTAGGTCGAACCATCGAGACAGGACGGTCTCGTCCTTAGGGAAGTCGAAGATTCCGCTACCGAGCAGTGCGCGCAGGTTCTTGTTTGCAGCGCGGCGGTCTTTGTAGAAGACGGAATCAACGACCTGAGAGTCGGTCTCGTCGAGGTACCGCTTGTACGTTGGCACCTTTGACTCATCGGGGCCGAAGTGGATGCGACCATTTTCGATCTCCTCCTGCATGCGAGCAGGCTGAAGCAGCCATCCGCGGGTGGGCTCCGCTACCGGCCGACTTGTCGTGGGATGGAGGAGGGGGTACGAAGGACCCCCGCCACCAGGCCACGACAGGTTGTCCGGGAAGAATACTCTTCCCGGACAACCTGTCGTGTCGTCGACACGATTGTAGTGTTTGGACTGCTGGGCGGGGTGAGTTGGGGCAAGGGCCTTCCACCACGCACGGAATAGTTCGTTGGCCTTGCTCGGGTCGCCGCCCGACCGCTCCCACGCGGACTTGCCAGCAGCCGTGATCTCGTCGACGGCTTCCTTCTTCTCGCGCCAGCGGACCCCGCCATCTGCAAGGGCGACTTGATTGCTGGCGTAGATGACCATGTAGTCATGGCCGACGGAGACGTACCGGGAGTCGTTCTTGCGCCCGCCCTGCCAGACCACCGTGGCGATGTGGTTGTCGGCGCCGAGCAACTCGTCAAGCAGGGTCTTTAGGTTCGCGTACTCGTTGTCGTCGATCGCGGCGATGAGTACGCCGTCGTCGGCGAGGATGTTCTTCGAGATCTTCAGCCGCGGGTACATCATGGACAGCCAGTCCGAGTGGTAGCGGCCGTTGCTGTCTAGGTTCGTGGTGAGGCGCGCGCCGGTGTCGTTGACCTGGCCCGAGTGGGCGAGGTAGGCGGCGGTGTCGGCGGCGTAGTTGTCGGGGTAGACGAACCTGTCCGAGCCGGTGTTGTAGGGCGGGTCAATGTAAATCAGCTTGACCTTGCCCAGGTAGGACTCCTGGAGCAGTTTCAGGGCGTCTAGGTTGTCGCCCTCGATGAAGATGTTCTTCGTTGTGTCGAAGTTGACCGACTCCGCGCGGTCTGGTCGCAGGGTTTTGGCGATGGGGGCGTTGGCGGCGAACAGCGCCTCGCGCTTCCCCGGCCAATCGAGTTGATAGCGCTCCTGCGGCCCCTCCACCACATGGTCAGACAGTTCCTGCCGCAGCAGGTCAAAATCTATTCCGTGCCTGTAGCAACTAAGTGTGTGTGTGTGTGTGTGTGTGTGTGTGTGTGTGTGTGTGCAGGTCAGCATCTCGGTCACCACCGAGGGAAACAACTCCGCAACCTTATTGATGTTCTGCGCAACGAGATCGGGCGAGGTCATGGCGAGACGGTCCATGCCGCGACTCTAATGGGTCGAAACATCCCCGGCCCGCCGCCAAACACGTTCAGCGCCGCGCGCTCCCACGCCAGGCGCGCATTGCTAGACCCCACTGCCCATGAGACAGTGGGGTCACCTTTCGCATAGCCGACTTAGCGCTCCTGCTCAAGTTGTATCGCTATCACTCAAACTTTCCAAGGAATTGTCTCTCCTTCTCAACTGCTCGGAGTTGTCGGCGAAGGTCCATCTGGCGGTTCAGTTGCTTTTCTGCGCGGAGTTTGCGTGCCAAGGCGCCGATCTCGCGGTCCAGTGCCGCTATCCGGGTGGCGCGTTCGTGGGTCTCGGCAAGCGTTTCTCCTGCCTGGGGCACGATAGGGGCCGTCGGCGCGAGCAGTGCGGTATAGAGACGTTCCAGGTCCGCCGCCGGCGGCAGTGGGACTCTGGGGGCGTCCTGGGGCTGCACTGGCGTAGTCCAGTAATCTTCGAGGCGCACGCGGCGTCCTAACACCTGTGGGGCGGCGGCCATGGAGACCATAGCCGGGGTTTCGACGGGCTCAACCCCCGAAGGGACGGGCACAACCGCCGGTTTCTCCACCTCGAAGATGATTGCCGTTGGGATGGCGCCGTTGATTGCGGCCAGAACCCGGTTATCGAGAGTGTCTCGTCCAGGCTTCAAGGTGATGGTGAAGACCTGAACCTCAGAAACGGCTTCGGTAGCCGCGAGGCCGATCGTCTCAGGAGCCAGTTTGTAAGCCCAGGTGATGCTCTCAACATCATCGACGAAGTGGCGTTTGACGGCTGCGGTAACATTGCCATGTTCGTAGAACTTGGACTTCGGGACGGTCCTGCCAACGCGGGCAGACTCCGGCCAACGGTACAGGGTGAGGCCCGGCGAGAATGCGCGGTCTCGATCGTCGTTCGTTGCGCTCACTGGCTCAACCACCTAAAAACGCTGCCGAGGCAGGCTCGTCTGACAGGCCTGGTGGCTCGACGACGGCAACGAAGGCAAGTAACTCGAAGTCGTCGAGGCCCGCAATGGTCTGGCGCAGTGCCGTGGTGGGGCCCGGAGAGAAAAGGGAATCGATGTCTTTCTCCTCGCTCACGTCAATCATCTGCTCGATGCCACGGGTCAGCAGCGCGGAGTACTTGTGCATGTCGCTGCCGTCGGCAGTGGCAGCGTTGAATAGCGCGGTCACGTGACCAACAGGCTCGTCATAGGACCGGCACCCGGCGCGAACAAGGTCGAGGAGGCGCTTGGCCTCAGTGTGGTCTGCCACCACCTGGCCGTCGTCGGAGAGATAGACCAAGTAGTACGGGTGCAGCCGGTTGCCCCGGTTGATGTCCTCGCCCCCGGCGGTGCTGTCCAACGAAATACTCCTCAGGGCAAAGATGACTCCGGGGACCAAACCCTTATCCGGCCGAGCGGGAATCACGGCGTGCATGCCCTTGGGGGCAGTGGACAGATCGCCATGCTCGCGGATGTGCTCGAGCAAGTCCATCCGGAACTCGTTCAGTCCGAGGTCGGTGATGGAGACCCCGGTCCTCACGTCCTCCAACTCGATCACCTCGTCCTGGAGTCGGCGCAGTTGCTCGCGGCGAAACTCGGTTTCGGCGGAGGCCTGAGTGAGGGGGTTGTCATCAGCGGTGGCCGTGATATCCGCAATTATCATCCGGTTCTCAACGCGTTCCTTGAGGTTCAAGTACTCGTCCAGGGAAATGTTCGGCCAGAAGTTCACCATCTGGATGAGAGCGTTCTTGGAGCCGATTCTGTCTATCCTGCCGAATCGCTGGATGATCCTGACCGGGTTCCAATGGATGTCATAGTTGATCACCGTGTCACAGTCCTGAAGGTTTTGACCCTCCGATATGCAATCGGTGCCGATGAGCACGTCGATATTCCGGGCATCACGCGGGAAAACCACGTTGCGGGATTTTGACCGCGGTGAGAACAGCGTCAGGACATGTTGGAAGTCAAGACCCGTGCCCACGGTGGTGCGCGGTGCCCCGCTTCCGGTGACTACGGCCAGGTGGACTCCCATGGCTTGGGCCGGCCTCACAAGGTTGTTGTACAAATAGTTGGCAGTATCAGCAAAAGCCGAGAAGATCAGAGCCTTCCGATTGCCCTCGTTGAGTGGGTGGCTGACCTTGGTGCGCAGGCGTTCGCGCAATGCCTGGAGTTTGAGATCATGATCCGGAGTGATGGGGGCAATGGCCTCAAGGAGTCCGTTGATTACACTGTGGTCATGGGCGAGGTCCCTGCGCCAGGACACGGTGTCCATATCGTCGAGTTCAATGGACATCTTGCCCACGGTGGCCGGAGCGACGTCAAAATCATCGTCACCCTCGTCGAGATTACTGAAACTGGTGGAGACGTCCTGAATAGCGGTGCCGTGCGAATCAATCGTGTCAATGGAAGCGGTGATGAGAGAGTTGACCTTCTGCAGGGTGAGGCGAAATGCCTCTACGGAGGACTCAAGGCGTTTCAGCAGGTTGATGGTCATCAACTTCTGGATGCCGCGCTCGCGCCCAGCATGACCAAGGTTGCCCAGTGATCCACCCGTGCGGTTCTGTCCCTCGCCGCCGCCGAGTAGTTCGTCATACTTGGCTATCTGGCTGGCGTGGACGTAGGACAACGGAGCGTAAACGCCGAGGTTCAGGCTGGTCAGGTGTGCGAACAATTCGTCAAAACCGGGGACGCCGGGCAGGTCTGTCAAGCCGGGGCGCAGGCTCTCGGGCCGTAGCCGTTCCGGGAAGGCGCCGATGGCAGACGTGTCATAGTACGCCTGGATGTGCTTACGGCTGCGTGCAATGGTGACCGCGTCAAGGACCGTGAAGAAGTCAAAGTCGAGACGCTTCAGGATGGCGTCCGTAGTGCGCTCGGCTGGAGGCAACTCACTCCACTCGTTGAACACCCGTTGGGCCTCGCGGAACACCTGATCGATGGTGGCGGTGATAGGGAGACGGCTAGCGAGGCGGTCCGAATCACCCTCATAAGCCAATGCAACCTGGTTCTTGAGGTCATTGAAGCGATTGTTGACCGGGGTGGCACTGAGCATCAACACCTTGGTCCGGACACCCTTGCGGACCACCTGGTTCATCAAGCGCTGGTATCGAGTCTCCCGGCCATCGGTACGCTCGGAGGCGTTACGGAAATTGTGGGACTCATCAATCACCACCAGATCGAACGCAGACCAATTCAGCAGCCGCAGATCAGTTCCGAGGGACTCCCCCTTAGCTCGAGATAGGTCCGTGTGGGCGAGCACTTTGTACCCAAACCGGTCCGTTGTGAACGGATTGGTGACATACGGACTGTTGTACGTAGTCCAATTGTCGCTCAGTTTCTTGGGTGCCAGGACGAGGACTGACTTGTTGCGGAGTTCGTAGTACTTGATCACCGCAAGCGCGGTGTAGGTTTTACCGAGACCCACGCTATCGGCTAGGATGCAGCCGTTATAGGTTTCTAACTTGTTGATGATTCCCGTTGCGGCATCACGTTGGAAGTTGTACAGAGCCTGCCAAATGGCCGTCTCCCGAAAACCAACTCCCTCATTAGGCAGGACGTCATCCGTGATCTCGTCGAGGAAATCGGCAAAGATGTTATACAGGATCAGGAAGTACACGCGTGCCGGGGAGTTCTCGGCAAATATCGCCTCGATCTGGGAGGCCACAGCCTCGGTCACCTCGGCCACCTGGGACGTGTTTGTCCAGATTGACATGAACTGGGCGATGAAGGTGTTGGTGTGTGGAGTCTCAGGTGCCTCGCATACTTGGGTGAACGCCGAGATAGCATCGGTGCGCTCGTATCCCAGATCGGCAGCCGTGAAGCCTCCGATGGGAAAGTAGGACACTTCATTGTTGACAGTCAGGAACTGTTGCATGGGGGCATGTGTTGTTGTTGACCGGAACTGCGCCTTCCTCCTGATCCAGTCCGCGCACTCCTTGGCAATGGCGCGTTGAGTGAGCCGGTTCCGCAACCTCACCTCAAACTCCGAACCTGCCAACTGTGCCTCAGCGGTTAGACGCGGGATGAAGAAATGCCGCCGCTCGCGCCGACTGCTGTCACCATCGTCGGGTGCGATAAATGAAGGCGTGGTGAACAAGAAATCGAGGTGGTCAATCTGCTCGAGTTCGGAGCGCAGTGCCTCGAAGGCGTACAGGCTGAAGGTCGCTGCTGCGATTCGCAGGTGCGAACCGGGTGCAATGCTCGCCTTGAGATCATCTCCAAGCCTGGTATTCACGTTGTCGATGAGCCTCAACGTGCCCTCTCCTGTCTTTGTTGCCGGTGCTTGTCTCGTCAGGCGGGCGCGAGGTGTGCGCGCAGGGCGTCCCTAATCACCTCGGAGGCGGAGTGTCCACTCGCGGCAATCTCCGCCAGTAGCGCATTGTCAAGGTCCGGGTCCAAGCGAACTCCCACGGTCCGAGCCGGGCGTTCCCCCAACGTGGGGCGGCCTACCGGGCGCATTGTTACACCGGGAAAACCCGCCTCAGCATTAGCAACGATTGCAGTTACGTCATCCTCGGTTACGTGGCGGCCATTGACCTGGCCGAAAGAAGCAGTCATCGAGCCCTCCTTAAGATCGCCAGCGTGGACTGGCGCAACGGCATCGCGTGAATCACCAAGACGCGATCATCATCAAACACAATTCCAATAACTTCAAAGGCCCTACCGGCATCATCAAGACACAAGCGCAGTACCCGGCCGGGCGAGTCATCCTCCAGCCAGCATTGCTCCAGCCAGTTCACCCATAATGCCCTGATAGTGCTGTTGTTCAAACCATGCTTACGAGCAGACTTGTGAACCTCAATCACATCGACCCTTTCGTTAACAAAAACAACGATACCATCATGAAGCACGACCTTCAATAGATCCTGTCATACTCGTCCCCCGAACTCACGTGCCGAAATCGACGGGTTGGCAATATTGAGGCCGTATCCGGCGGGGCGTCTTGCCACCCCACGGTCGTCGGGCGGACTGGTACCCTGAGTGCGTGAAACTTGAGACGGCCCGGCTCACCCTGCGCACCCTGACCGTGGACGATGCCGAGGCGATGGACACGTGGGCCAGCAACCCGCAGAACGTCCGCTGGATGTCCTGGGGCCCCAACACCCTGGAAGATTCGCTCGCGTTCCTCGAAACCGTCAAGCCCGACGACAGCAACTTTGCCGTCATCATCGAAGACACCGGGAAGGTCATCGGAAGCGCGGGGATGTTCGTTGACGCCGAGAGGAATGAGGCGGAACTCGGGTGGATTCTCCACACGGACCACTGGAAGCAGGGGTACGGCTCGGAGATTGGCGCCGAGTTGATTCGGCACGGGTTTGAGGATCTTCACCTTCGACGATTGTATGCCCCGTGTGCCGCGGTGAACTACGGCTCGTACCGTGTCATGGAGCGCAACGGGATGCGCCGCGAAGCGCACAACGTCAAAGCGTTCTGGTCGCGCGTTGACGAGGAGTGGATTGACATGTATGTGTACGCCATTCTCGCCGAGGAGTACGTGGCGCCGGGTGCGTGACGATGCCTATTTGACGATGGCCAGGTCCTCAACCACCTCAACCCCGGGCATGGCGCAGAGCAAAGGTCCGGGCATGAGAATCTTGGACTTCCGGACGCCGGAACCCATCAGTGCTAGTGCGTCTGGCGCGCTGAAACGTGAGTCCACCAGGATGCGCCAGCCGCGACCTTCGTCGTCGATCAAGGGCAGACCGAGTGGGCCGATGCCGCCGTATTCCTGACCCGTGGTTTCCACGGCGCGCTCGCGTGGTAAGAAGGACGCTTTGCGGACGTCCAGCAATTTGCGGACCCGATTATTGACATCCGCAAAGGTGTGCGCCCCCACCACGCAGGCGGCCAGCTTTTCCGTTCCGGCGCGCGTTCCGGCCACCAGCACGCAGTTGGCGCTGGCCTCAAGTGGGAGCGCGTGCAACTCCGTGAGCGTGGCGGTATCGGCGTTGGCCGGATCAATCTCACACACGGCAATCTGCGAGGCAACGCTTGGATCGGCCGCCACCCACTCGTTCAGCGCGGCGCGCGTGGGTTCGCCGAGAAGGTCCGTGCGGGAGACTGCGGGGACCCAGTCCAAGTCCCCCAAGGAAGGAAGCGTCATGGGTGTAATCGTGGCGGAGTGACGCTGCGCACGGGATGCGCTGGCGTGGAGGGCAAACCACCTCGTCGCCCATTCCTCCCTGTGGGGTGTCCCGCGGGCTTGGTGGCGATTACGCCGGAGCGGCTACCTGGACGGCAAAATAGGTGCCGCTGGGATCGGCAAAGTTGAACATCCCCATCTCCTCGTGGACCGGGCTGGCAGTGTCCGTCAGCGTGGCGATCCGGGCGTGGAACGCGTGCAACTCGGTGAGCGATTCCACACACAACAGCAATGACGGCCGGGAATCTGCCACCTCAGGAGACGCCGCGCGAATGAATTCCACGTCCCAGAACTGGAGCACGGCGCCGGGATTTCCGGGGAACGCCAATTGCACCGTTTCCGTGGCAGTGTTGCCAAAGGGGATGGTCTGCCGGGCCAACTCCTCGGCACCTGCGGCAATCCAAAAGGCCACACATTCCGCCGGATTGGACACGTACATCATATTCTTCACGGTGATGGTCATGACCTGATTATTCACCGAGTTTGCCGCACTTCCCTGACTCCTCCCTCGCCGCGCCAACCCGTCAAACATACATAACATCCAATGAAACATACATTCTGGTATGATTGTTTGTATGTTATGGACATTAGAAAGGCTCGACGATCTTCTGCGGCAACTTCGCGTTCGACGTGGGGACTCCACCCTCGTGGAGGTGAAACGTGCATGGGGCGGAGCGCCGTCCTTGGGACAAACCCTGTGCGCGTTCGCCAACATGCCCGAAGGCGGCACCATAATCCTGGGAGTAGATGAGGCATCGGGGTTTCAGATCACCGGCGTGAGGGACGTTGCTGCTCTCGAAGCAGCCGTCGCTGCGCAGGCGCGAACCGCTGTCACCCCGCCTGTCCACGTTTCCTTCGAGACACTCATTGCTGGCAGAGCTACGGTGCTGATCGCCACCGTTGCCTCGCTACCGCTCATTGACAAACCGTGTCGGTTCCAAGGACGTGCATATCTTCGCTTGGCCGATGGTGATTACCCCATGTCCGAACAGGAAACGTGGCAACTGGCGGCATTACAGGAGCGCCCGCGAGATGACCTTGTAGGTGTCCCGGACTCGGCTCTCGGAAGCCTTGATCCAACACTGACCGATGCCCTCGTGGCAGAGGTCAGGCGTACTTCTAGGAGGCTACGGGATCAGCCAGACGTGGCAATTCTTGAAGCACGCAGGGCCATCGTGGAGTCCGAGGCCACCATCGCGGGTTTGTATGCGCTGGGTACCTACCCTCAGAAATTTGAGCCACGGTTTTCCATTACCGCATCTGCTCGCGATGAAGGCGCTACGGATGGCGTCCGGATGCGGGACTTGGCCCATTTCACCGGACCTGTGCCAGATCTTGTGGATGACGCAGTGGCGTGGGTGGCGCGGAATACTCGATCGGCGGTGGTGGTGGGTGGTGATGGACATGTTCGAGATCAACCTGAGATTCCGCCTGTGGCTGTTCGTGGGTTTGTCACCAATGCCTTGGTACACCGTGACGTGTCTGATCTCTCGCACGGGAAACAGGTAGAGATCCGGCTCCTCCCTGATCGCCTGGTGATCACCAATCCCGGAGGCCTCTGGGGAATATCGCGTGAGGAACTCGGTACTCCATCGGGGCGGTCTGCCCGCAACGAGTATCTCTACGAGATCTGCCAGAGCATCAGCACTGCTGATGGCAAGCGTGTTGTGGAAGGAGAAGGAGGGGGAATTCGAGAAGCCACCGCAGCACTGAGCGCGGCGGGATTACGGGAACCCACATTGATCGACAAGGGGGTCTCTTTTACCGTCATCATCTGGCTGCCGCGCCCTGAACCGGTGGTCCGCTACCAGCAGTCCGTTGGGTCAGCACGTGGTGACGCGTCCCGATGGGAAGCAGGCCCCGGTCAGACTGCGGATGCCCTCGAGTGCGTCGGGCAACCCGAGACCGCTCGGGATGCCACTGGTGGTCAAATGGAGGCTGGTCGAGTGGATCCTAGACACATGGACACTGTGGTCAATGAGGGGCCGATTGTTCATGCCCTTGCCGAGGGACCGCGCAGCATTGTTGACCTCACGTACCTCACAGACCTGACCCGGCGCCAGGTCAAATACTCCCTGGATCTCCTGTGCCACTCGGGCAGGGTGTCTGTTGAAGGAGGCCAGGGCCGAAAAAACACGGTGTACCGCCTCGCAGGCCCGGGTTACCTGCCTTAGGAGGCTAGGAGGTCCCTACCCCAGCAATTGCGTTAACGTCTCTGCGGGACCTAGCCCACCTCGGCGCACATGGCAATCAGTTTGGCTACCGTGTTGAGGTTGCGGGCGGTGCCGGTGGTGGCCACGTGCTTGGGGAGCTTGAGGCGGGTGGTACCAGCACCTTGGGGGAAGTAGAGGTACACCTCGCGAGTCCCCAGTGCTACGAGTTCGCCGTGGGAGATCCCGGTGGTTTCTTCTACGGTGTTAGGAGGTGGAGGTTCGGGCAGAAAGTGAATGGTAGCGAGGTTCCGCTGAACTTCAGTGAACGGATACCCTGCCAGTGCCTCAGCCAACTCGGCTGCGGTGCGCACCACCACGCCCACGGGCTTTCCTGCATACCGTGCAAGCGCCTCCTCCAACGCCGTGCGGACCTGCGCGGCATCGTCGTCGGAGGAGAAGACCACGTTTCCGGACGCGATGTACGTGCGGACATTCCCCCAGCCCAGCGACTCGCACATGGCGCGCAGATCAGCCATGGGGAGTTTACCGGTGCCGCCCACGTTGACGGCTCGCAGGAGTGCCACGTACGCGGTCATCAGGTGTTTTCTCTCGTCAGGTTTTCTGCCGGCGCCCTCAGGCGGGTGCTCTCGTTGTGCCCGTTACTTGTGAACGTTGAACATCCAACTGATGCCGAACTTGTCCACGCACATCCCGTACACGTCTCCCCAAGGCGCCTTCTCGAAGGGATACACGTGAGTTGCCTCAGCAGAGATAGCATCAAAGGCGGCCTGGATGTAGTCCAGGTCCTCGCCCGAACCCGTGAGCGCAATGGACATGCCCTGCGTGGCCGGAACGTGCTCAATGACGTCACCAGTGTCAGCGGCCATGATCATCAGGCCCGTGTCCGTGACGAGTTGGCCGTGCATCACCAGGTCATTGTCCGCTTCCGGGGTGCCCATGGGGTTGCCGTGGGCAGCGAGGTCACCGAAGGTCATACACATGACCTGGCCGCCCAGCACGGACTGGTAGAAGTCCAAGGCTTCGCGGGCATTGTTCTTGAAAGAGATGTACGGGTTGAGGTCAGCCATGCCGTTCACCCTACCGCGAGCGCCCGCATCCCACAGGGTGAAGCCCTGTTCCCACCGGCGGCGGAGCCTTGTTACCAGGGTTGGCGGAACGATGATCCCAGGGGTGGTGGAGCCCCTCGCTCCCTAGCCGTCACCGGCGAGTTCGGCGGCCTCCAGCCATTCCATCTCGCGGGCTTCGCGCTCCTCAGCGAGTGCGCGCAGACGCTTATCAGCCTCCGTCACGGCGGTCACATCCGTGGGATTGGCAGCAATGGCAGTGTGCAATGTGCTTTCCTCATCGTCGAGGCGGGCGAGTTGCCGCTCGATCCGCTGAAGGTCCTTGCGCGCTTGGCGCCTCGTGGCGGCGGAGGGGGCTGGGGCGGTTGGCGTTTCGGGCTTCGCTGCGTTCTGCGCTCCGTTCGGCGCCGTGTATTGCGCTGCGCTTGTTGCCGTGCCCTGCGTTCGGCCACCGGTCAATCCCGCTACCCCAGGCCGCAATCCAGCCCCGGAAACCTGACCTCGCGCATCGCTGGCGGACCCGGAACTGCCGGCCAGGCGTCGTCGAACATCAAGATACTCCTCCACCCCACCAGGCAGATCCACCAGCGTCCCATCGCCGTACATGGCCCATTGCCGGTCACACACGCGCTCCAGCAGATATCGATCATGGGATACGACGACGAGGCAGCCGGACCAGGAGTCGAGCAAATCCTCCACCGCGGCGAGCGTGTCCGTGTCCAGGTCATTGGTGGGCTCATCGAGCAGGAGCACATTCGGCTCGGCAATGAGAATCCGAAGCAGTGCGAGGCGGCGGCGCTCCCCTCCGGACAAGTCCTTGACCGGGGTGTGGGCGCGCTCCCGGTTGAACCCCAAACGCTCCGTGAGTTGCCCGGCCGTGAGTTCCACGCCAGCCTTCTGCCCCGTGCTGGTGCGGGACGCCCACTTGGGTCCGTCCGTGCCCACGCGCACCACGCCGCGTTCACGCTCCACCACCTGCACGGGAGTGAGGTGACCCACCTCGCTGAGTTCACCCACGTCCTGCCTCAGTTCCGCTACGGCCACGGTTTTCCCGCGCTTGATGCGTCCACTCTCCGGGGCGCGGCGTCCGGCCAGGAGTGCCAGCAGCGTGGTTTTTCCCGCTCCGTTGACCCCCACTATGCCGTACCGGTCCCCCGGGCCGAGCCGCCAGGTCACGTCCTTCAGGAGCGTGGTGCCGGGATATGCCGCCGTGACGTTCTCCAGGTCCAGAACATCCTTGCCCAGGCGTTTGGTGGCCAAGCGTGTGAGTTCCACCGAGTCACGCGGCGGCGGGACGTCCTCAATGAGCGCCGAGGCTGCATCGAGGCGGAAACGCGGCTTGGAGGTGCGGGCCGGGGCGCCGCGGCGCAACCACGCTAACTCTTTGCGTAAAAGGTTGTTGCGTTTGGTGGCGGCTACGGAGGCTCGCCGGTCTCGCTCGGCGCGGGCGAGGACATACGCGGCGTATCCGCCCTCGTAGGCGTCCACGCGCCCATCCCCTACCACTTCCCACATGCGGGAACACACGGCATCCAGGAACCAGCGATCGTGGGTGACCACTACCAGGGCGCCCTGCTGTCCTGCGCGTCCGTAGCGCGCATTCAGGTGCCGGGCCAGCCAGTCCACGCCTTCCACGTCCAAATGGTTGGTGGGTTCATCCAGGAATAGGATGTCCGGGTCTTGGACCAGGAGCGCTGCGAGCGCCACCCGGCGGCGCTGCCCGCCAGACAGGGAACGGGCTTCCTGCTCCGGGTTGAGGTCGGCAAGGAGACCCTGATGGATCGCGCGAATGCGGGCATCTGAAGCCCACTCAAAGTGCTCGGCAGACCCGTGGACCACATCCAGGACGGTGACGCCAGGGTCATCGAGAGCATCCGATTGGGAGAGAATGCCCATGGTGGTGCCGCCAAGGCGAGTTACGCGCCCGGAATCCGGGGTGGCGTGGGAGGCGAGGAGGCGGATGAGCGTTGTTTTCCCTGCACCATTGGGACCCACCACGCCTACGCGGTCACCATCGTCGAGCCCGAGCGTGACGGAATCGAGCAGCACGCGGTTGGGCAGCGCAAGGCTAATGCCGTCCGCGCCGAGCAAATGAGCCATGCGCGTATCCTAGCGTGCCGAGGCACCCCGCTGATTCAGCGGTGGTGCATGGAGCAGCGCCCGGCGATTTGGCGGTTTTGCAGGTTCACGGCTCAGCCCGCATTGCCTTACGCACCGTGAGTGCGGCTACTGCCGCGGCTGCGGGCGTGGCTGCGGGTGATGGTTGCTATCCCTCGTCCAGTGCCAGGAGGTCCGCCACGGTCTCTCGCCTCAGGATGACGCGTGATGCACCGTCAGCAACGGCAACCACGGGCGGCCGAGGCATCTGGTTGTAGTTATTGGCCATGGAGCGGCCATAGGCACCGGTGGCGGGCGTGGCAATGATGTCTCCGCGACGCACATCCGAGGGCAGCATGATCTCCTGCACCACAATGTCCCCACTCTCACAATGCTTCCCGACGATCCGGCTCAGCTGAAGCGGGGCGTTGGACACGCGGTTAGCGAGTTCGGCGTGGTATCGCGCTCCGTAGAGTGCTGGCCGGAGGTTGTCACTCATTCCGCCATCAATGGAGATATACCTACGCGTGGGTGGGGTGGCACGTGCCGTCGCCTTGTCTGCCTCTACGGAGGCATCGGGCAGCACGATGTCTTTGATGGCGCCCACGGTATAGAGGGTGAGTCCGGCAGGACCGGCAATGCTGCGGCCTGGCTCAAACGCGATGCGCGGCACGGAGATCTTGAAGGCGTCGCAGGAGAACTTGATGGCGGTTGCCAGGCTCTGGGCGGCGGCTTCCAGGTCCAGCGGTTCATCGCCTGGCAGGTAGGCAATGCCGTATCCCCCGCCGAGGTTCACCTCGGGAACCTCATACCCGGTGCGGGCGAGTAACCCGGCGCGCAATCCCATGACCGCATGTGCCGACTCCTCAAACCCTTCCGCGCCCAGAATCTGCGATCCAATGTGCGAGTGGATCCCTAGAAGATTCAGGCGCTCGTCCTCAGCGGCCTGGCACAGTGCGGACATGGCAGGACTGGTGGATGATCCAGCCCGGCGCTCCATGGAGAGGCCGAACTTCTGGTCCTGGTGCCCGGTGGAAATGTACTCGTGACCTCCGGCATGGACCCCGGTCACAGCGCGCACCATCACGGGCGCTTTCATGCCGCGTGCTTCAGCAGCAGCGGCAATACGTTCAATCTCTTCCAGGGAATCAATGATGATGTGGCCAATGCCGTGATCCAGCGCCGTGGCGATTTCCGCATCGGACTTGTTGTTCCCGTGCAGCCCAATCTTGGGTCCGGGAATCCCGGCCGCGAGCGCCACGGCGAGTTCACCCTCGGTGGAACAATCAATCCCCAAGCCCTCGCTGGCCGCCCAGGTAGCCACCGCCTTGGTGAGCAGCGCCTTCCCGGCGTAGTACACGCGTGCTTCTGCGCCGATGCCCGCCATAGCATGTTCGACGATACTCCTGAAGGAGCGGGCACGAGTACGGAACTCGGATTCATCCATGACGTACGCGGGAGTCCCGTGAGCGGCGGCAATGTCCACCACGGACACTCCGCCGAGGCGAATGGCTCCGTCCTGGCCACGAGCAGCGGAGGCGGGCCAGGGAAGCCCAAGTGGGGTACCGGGGTTTCGACCCTTCGTCAGGCTCAGGACGGCGCCGTCGGCACCTGCGGTGCCTGGCTCAACCGCCGGAGTTTCCGGCAGGCCCGCTGGCGTAGGGAGATTCTGCGATGCCCCATCGGGGCCCGCAGAATGACTGAATGAGGAATTCTGGTCAACCATGGGTTACATCCTTTCCGGCGCGGAAACGCCGAGCATGGTGAGGCCATTAGCCAAGGTGACGCGCACGGCGTCATTGAGCCACAGGCGGGTGCGGTGGGTGTCAGTCACAGGTTCATCAGGATACGGCAGGGTTCGGCGCTGTTTGCCATCAGCGTCCTTGGCCTGGTACCAACTGTGGAAATCTCCAGCGAGCGCCTCGCAATAGCGGGCTACACGGTGGGGTTCACGCAACGATGCCGCCTTGGCCACCACACTCGGGAACTCGGTCAGGCGTCCCAGCAACGCGGCCTCCGTCTCGTGGTCCAACAGCGACGGATCAAACCCATCCTCACGCCGCACACCGCGCTCGGCCGCGTTGCGGTCCACTGCGCAGGTACGCGAATGCGCATATTGCACATAGAACACTGGGTTCTCGTTCTTCTGCGATGCCAAGAGGTCCAAATCCAGATCAATAGTGGAATCTGCGGCAAACCGAGCCAACGAGTACCGTGCTGCATCCACACCCACTGCGTCCACTAAGTCACCAATGGACACCACGTTTCCGGCACGTTTGGACATCTTCACCGGTTGCCCGCCCTTGACCAGGTACACCAACTGACCGATGAGGATTTGTAGGTTGGTGCCGGGGGTGTCTCCAAACGCGGCACACATAGCCATCATCCGCCCGATGTATCCGTGATGGTCCGCGCCGAGCATGATGATGACCTCATCCGCTCCACGCTCGCGCTTGTCCAGGTAGTAGGCCACATCTCCGGCAAAATACGCCGTGCCGCCATCAGATTTGATGACCACCCTGTCCTTGTCATCACCAAACTCCGTAGTGCGAATCCATGTGGCACCCTCGGACTCGAAAATGTGACCGGCAGCGCGCAGACGGTCCAGTGCGCGATCCACCGCACCGGAGGTGTGGACCGAGTCCTCATGGAAGTACACGTCAAAGTGGACGCCAAAGTCCTCCAGGCTGCGCTTGACCTCAGCAAACATCATCTCCACGCCCCTGGCGCGGAAGGCCTCACGTGCATCGTCGTCAGGCAGAGTGAGCGGATCAGCCTCACCCGCGGCAGTGGCCTGATCGCGGACAGCCTGGGCGATCTCGGCGATGTATTCGCCGCCGTACCCGTCCTCCGGGGCTGGGAGCCCCTGGGCAGCGGCAAGGAGGGAGTTGGCAAACCTGTCAATCTGCGAGCCGTGATCGTTGAAGTAGTACTCGCGCGTGACGGTGGCCCCGGACGCCTCCAGGACGCGAGCCAGCGAATCCCCCACGGCGGCCCAACGGACGCCGCCAATGTGCAGCGGCCCGGTGGGGTTGGCGGACACAAACTCCAGGTTGATGTTCTTGCCGGCTTCGGAGGTGCCATGTCCGTATGCCGAACCTGCTTCGACGATGGTGCGCGCCAGTTCCCCCGCAGCGGCGGCATCCAGCGTGATGTTGAGGAAGCCGGGCCCTGCGATGTCCACGGCGGCAATGCCAGGGGTGGCTTGCAAACGCGCTTGGATCAGGGCGGCCAGTGCGCGCGGGTTGGTCCCCGCCTTCTTGGCGAGTTGCATGGCAATGTTGGTGGCCCAGTCCCCATGCTCGCGCTGACGTGGGCGCTCCACCTTGACGGGGTCAGGGATGTTGGCAGGGTCAAGCGCAAGATCGCCACTGGCAATGGCCTCCCGCAACGCGGTGCCGATGGAGCCGGAGAGTTCTTCTGGAGTCACGCGGCGATTGTAATGTGCCCCTGTGATATGAAAGCGCTGTTCGGCTGGTAACCTACGGTTTGTTGCGCTTACAAGGGCAACACGCGCCCGTAGCTCAGTGGATAGAGCGCTTGCCTCCGGAGCAAGAGGTCGAAGGTTCGAATCCTTTCGGGCGCACTTTCACGCCCGTGCTCCTCGCTTCGCTCGTCAACACCCTCAATCGGTTCAGCCACGAGAATGCGAGAATTCTCAGGCACTCACCTCAATCGGGTGTAGCTCAGTGGATAGAGCGCTTGCCTCCGGAGCAAGAGGTCGAAGGTTCGAATCCTTATCCGCGCACTTTCACGCCCGGAGCCCTCGGGGTCCCCGCAAAGTATCGGAGCGCAGCGGAGAACTTTGTGGGGTGAGAGTGGATAGAGCGCAAGCCTGAAGGAGCAAGAGGTCGAAGGTTCGAATCCTTATCCGCGCACTTTCACGCCCGCGTGCGTCACAATAGTGGGGTGACGGTGAATTCTCTTGAGGGGTGTGTCCGCATCCGGTTGGACCTGGCGTATGACGGGACGGAGTTTGCGGGGTGGGCGCGGCAACCCGGATTACGCACCGTTCAGGGGTTCCTTGAAGAGGGCCTAGAACGGATTCTGCGCGTTTCAACGCCGGTCACCGTGGCCGGGCGGACAGACGCCGGCGTGCATGCCCGGGGCCAAGTATGCCACGTAGATATCCCTGCGATATTGTGGGAACGAATCCCAGGACGATCCCCCCGCGTCCCGGCCGAGGCGCTGGTCACACGGCTGGCGGGAGTGTTACCCACAGATATCGTCGTAAGGAATGCTTCCCGAGCGCCTGACGGATTTGACGCCCGATTCAGTGCGCTGCGGCGGCTGTATCGGTACCGAATTTCCGACGATCCTGCGGCGCGGAACCCACTGACCCGCCGCTTCACCTTGTGGAACCGGCGTCCCCTTGATGTGGCGGCGATGAACGAGGCTGCCGCGCCGCTGCTTGGCTTGCATGACTTCGCTGCCTACTGCCGCCCGCGTGAAGGTGCCACCACCATTCGCGAGTTGCAGGAGTTGTCCTGGGAGCGTATTTCCCACGGCGAAGACGCAGGAATCGTCACGGCCACCGTAGCGGCGGACGCCTTTTGTCACTCGCTGGTGCGGTCACTGGTGGGTTCCGCCATTGCCGTGGGCGAGGGGAAGAAGCCCCCGGCATGGATGGCTGACGTGCTCGCCGGGCGGGATCGCTCCCAGGCGGCTGCTGTGGCCCCAGCGCACGGGTTGACCCTGGAGCGCGTGACATATCCTCCCGATGCCGAGGTGGGGAAGCGCGCGCAGGCCATCCGTGCCCGGCGGTCGGCCAAGGAAATCGGCGACTGACACAGGCGAACAGCCGATCCCCATAATGAGAATCTGCGGCACGTCAGCGCTGTTCAGCCTCACAAACCGGGCGCGGTGGCGCATAGTAGAGGCATGACGCTGACGCTTGCGGTTGACTGTGGCGGTGGGGGAATCAAGGCCAACGTGGTCCACCCTGATGGCACTCCCGCCGGCAAAGCCATGCGTGTGCCCACCCCCTATCCCCTCCCACCCGGACGTCTCATTGAGGTCATTGCGGAGATTGCAGCCATGCTGCCACCCGCCGAGCGCGTCACGGTGGGGATGCCCGGGATGATCCGCCACGGCGTGGTGGTCTACACGCCGCACTACATCACCCGGTCTGGACCGCGCACCAAAGTGGTCCCCGAGTTACTGCACTCGTGGTCCGGATTCGCGATGCGCGAGGCTGTGGCTGAGAGGCTCGGGATCCCTGCCATTGTGCTGAACGACGCCGAAGTGCACGGTGCTGGCTTGGTGTCCGGCAACGGCCTAGAACTGGTGGCCACCCTGGGGACGGGCTTGGGAACCGCGTGGTTTGACAACGGGCGCCTGGCGCCGCACCTGGAGTTGTCCCATGCGCATATTCGCGGAGACCTCACGTATGACAAGTACATCGGCGAGGTGGAGCGCAGGCGCCTGGGGAACTCCATGTGGTCCCGGCGCGTGCTGAAAATGATCGATTGGCTTCGGCCTGTGTTCTGGTGGGATCGCCTCTACTTGGGAGGTGGCAACGCCGCCTGGATCACGCCGTCCATCCGAGCCCGCATGGCTCCTGATGTCACCATCGTGCCTAACGCTGCCGCGCTGGCAGGCGGGGCGCGCGCCTGGGAACTCCCCCTCGAAACGTGGGGGTAAGCGACAGTGTTGGGGTAAGTGACAGCGTGGGGGTAATCGACAGCCTGGGGCGAGCAACAGCCTGGGGGTAAGCGAAACGGGGGCCCACACCGTGATGGTGCGAACCCCCGTCTCTGCGTTCAATCCGCTGCGCAGGAGCGTTGTCTGCTTAGGAGCATTGCCTACTCAGGCAGCGGTGTGCTCGCGCTGAGCCCTAGGCGGCGTCCTCAGCAGGTGCCTCGTCAGCGTCGGCCTTCTTGGCAGGTGCCTTCTTAGCCGGAGCCTTCTTCTTGGCCGGAGCCTTGGCAGGCTTTTCCTCGGCGGCGTCGGCTTCCGCGGGCGCGTCCGTTGCTTCAGCCTCAACGGCCTCAACAACGTCAGCGGCGGGTGCGTCAACGGCTTCGGTTGCCTCGGCAGCCACGTCTTCCACCGGAGCGGCTACGTCCGTGACCTCGGCGTCAGCCTTCTTGGCAGCGGCCTTCTTGGCGGGAGCCTTCTTAGCCGGAGCCTTGGCGGCCGGCTTCTCTTCGGCCTTCTTCACGGGCTCGAGCACCAACTCGATGGTGGCCATGGGGGCGTTGTCGCCCTTGCGGTTGCCCACCTTGGTGATGCGGGTGTAGCCACCCTCGCGCTCCGCCATCTGCGGTGCAATCTCGGTGAAGAGCTCGTGGACCACGGACTTGTTGTTGCGGGTAATCTTCATCACCCTACGACGAGCGTGCAGGTCACCGCGCTTGGCGAAGGTGATCATCCGCTCGGCCAGAGGCTGCAACCTCTTAGCCTTGGTGACGGTGGTGGTGATGCGCTTGTGCTCAAAGAGCTGGGTGGCCATGTTTGCGAGCAAAAGACGCTCGTGGGCGGGGCCTCCGCCGAGCCTGGGGCCTTTGGTGGGGGTAGGCATAGTGAATATCTCCTAGAAAATTCTGTGTGGCACGCCGTGCGATCCGCTGGAATGGAATCCCACAGTGCCAACCATTGAGTATGGTCCGCCTAGGGCGGTGGATGCAACTAGGGGCGCGTCTGCGCCGGTAACACAACCGGGCTCCGGCTCCCCCAGAGGCGTGAGGTCAACTAGCGTGCGTCGTCGTACCCAAAGTCATCGCCGCCATCAAAGTAGTTGGCGTGCGGATCAAAATCGAGCGGCGAGTCCTTGAGGGTCAAGCCCATCTCCGCCAACTTCTCCTTGACCTCGTTGATGGACTTAGCACCGAAGTTGCGGATGTCCAGAAGGTCAGCCTCGGAACGTGCTACAAGTTCACCCACCTGGTGGATGCCCTCGCGCTTGAGGCAGTTGTAGGAGCGGATGGTGAGGTTGAGTTCCTCCACGGGGAGAGCCAAGTCCGCGGCCAGAGCGTTGTCCGTGGGTGACGGGCCAATCTCGATGCCTTCAGCTTCAACGTTCAGTTCACGCGCCAAGCCGAAGAGTTCCACCAGGGTTTTCCCGGCAGAAGCCAGAGCGTCACGCGGAGCCATGCAGGGCTTGGTTTCCACGTCCACAATCAGCTTGTCAAAGTCCGTGCGCTGCTCCACGCGGGTGGCCTCTACCTTGTAGATGACCTTGAGCACCGGCGAGTAGATGGAGTCAATGGGGATGCGGCCAATCTCGTGATCGTGAGACTTGTTTTGCTGCGCAGACACATAACCGCGGCCACGCTCCACCGTCAGTTCCACGTTCAGGGAGGCGCCGTCTTCACCATTCAGGGTGGCAATGTGGAGATCCGGGTTGTGAACTTCCACGCCTGCGGGCGGAACGATGTCACCAGCGGTGACCTCACCTGCACCCTCCTTACGGAGGTACATGACTACAGGCTCGTCGATTTCGGAAGAGACCACAATGTTCTTGATGTTGAGGATCATCTCCGTGACGTCCTCCTTCACCCCAGGGATGGTGGAGAACTCGTGGAGTACGCCGTCAATCCCCAGCGAGGTAACGGCTGCGCCCGGGATGGAGGAGAGCAGCGTCCTGCGGAGCGAGTTGCCGAGGGTGTAACCAAAGCCGGGCTCCAAGGGATCAATGGAGAACCGGGAACGGTGTTCGGAAATGACCTCTTCGTGAAGTTGGGGTCGCTGTGCAATAAGCACTATCAGATTCCTTTGTTCAGGTACGCCCACTATTTGACGTACGTGGAGGGGGTGCGCCGAAGCGCAAGCACACTATAGCGCCGCCAAACATGAGGACATGCTCAGCGGCGCTATGTGGCCGAGGGTGTTAGCCGCGAGCGTAGTTCTCGTGGCTTGCGCCGGGCCCGTGGTTTCGAGATGCCCTCACGGGCTCCTCAACCGACGGATTGCGGCATTGGTGTCAGCCGCGACCGCGCGTTGCGCCGAGCGCAACGCTTGCCAACGCCGCAGCATTTTCGACGCAGGCGTTACACACGCCTGCGTTTGGGCGGACGAACGCCGTTGTGCGCTTGGGGCGTCACATCGGAGATCGAGCCTACGTCAATGCCGTTGGCTTGGATGGTGCGGATGGCGGTCTCGCGGCCGGAGCCGGGACCCTTCACAAACACGTCCACCTTCTTGACACCGTGCTCCTGCGCGCGCTTGGCAGCAGCCTCAGCGGCCAACTGCGCGGCAAACGGCGTGGACTTACGGGAGCCCTTGAAGCCAACCTGGCCGGAGCTCGCCCACGCAATCACAGCACCCGTGGGGTCCGTGATCGAGATGATGGTGTTGTTGAATGTGGACTTGATGTGGGCCTGGCCGAAGGGGATATTCTTCTTTTCCTTGCGGCGGCCTTTGCGCTGTACGGCGCGAGTCTTGGGGGGCATATCCTTACTTCCTCATCTCGCGCTTTAGCGCGCCTTCTTCTTTCCGGCAACGGTGCGCTTGGGACCCTTGCGGGTACGCGCGTTGGTCTTGGTGCGCTGTCCACGCACGGGCAGGCCGCGGCGGTGACGCAGGCCCTGGTAGGTGCCAATCTCCACCTTGCGGCGAATGTCAGCAGCAACCTCACGGCGAAGGTCACCCTCAAGGTGATAGTTCGCTTCGAGGAAGTCACGAATCTGGACCAGCTGAGTGTCATCCAAATCGTTGACGCGGGTGTCCGGGTTGATGCCGGTGCCGGCAAGGGCTTCCTTGCTGCGCGTGCGGCCAACGCCGTAAATGTAGGTTAGCGCAATCTCCACCCGCTTATCGCCGGGGATGTCAACGCCAATCAGACGTGCCATGGTAGTGGCTCCTTCTTACCTTCCAGAGGTCTTCCACACCGTCCTCCCACGGGATTGTGGGCCCCGGCCCCTGGACCGAGGGTTCGCTGCCTGCTCTCTCAGTGAGGCCGTGGCCTCCATGAGATGCGGGCAGCGTGACGATGCGCTGTTGTTGTGGTGCTGTTAGCCCTGGCGCTGCTTGTGGCGCAGGTTCTCGCAGATCACCATCACGCGACCGTGCCGGCGAATCACCTTGCACTTGTCGCAAATCCTCTTGACGCTCGGCTTTACCTTCATCGTTCTTTCCTCCGCCGCCGCCTTGAATCTCGGCAGCGTTGTGATGTATGGGGTTACTTGTAGCGGTAAACGATCCGCCCACGGGACAAATCGTAAGGGCTGAGTTCCACTACTACTCTGTCCTCCGGGAGGATTCGAATGTAGTGCTGCCGCATCTTGCCCGAGATATGGGCAAGAACCTTGTGGCCGTTGGTCAACTCAACACGAAACATCGCGTTGGGCAGTGCCTCAACCACTGAGCCTTCGATCTCGATGACTCCGTCCTTCTTTGCCATGTGCTTCCGCTAACTCTCCTGTAGTGAATGTTGACACTGGTCACCCAGGGTCCAACGCGCTATGCTACCGGAAACTTTGCCGTGGGGACAATTGCCGTTCAGGCATCGGCGCCAAGTTTGGCATCGAGTGCAGCCACCAAGGCGGCATCTACTTCCTGCGGGGTCTGCGAACCGTCAATGTCTACCACCAGATCATGCTCGCGGTAGAAGTCCAGCAACGGAGCCGTTTCCTGCGCGTAGATGGCCAATCGACGATCCAGCGCCTCAGGCGTGTCATCGCTGCGTCCTTCAATCCCGGCCCGGCGCTTAATGCGCTCCACCAGAACATTGCGATTCACACTCAGAGCAATCACGGCATCCAGAGGCTTGCCGAGATCCTGAAGGATGGCTTCCAGCGCATCCACCTGGGCGCGCGTGCGAGGATACCCGTCAAGCAGGAAGCCCTCGGTAGTGTCATCTTCGGCTACGCGATCTCGCACCATGGAGGTGGTGACCTCATCGGGAACGAGCTCGCCCGCTTCAATGTAGGTTTTGGCGCGACGGCCTAACTCGGTGTCCCCCGCAATGTTGGCGCGGAAGATGTCACCCGTGGAAATGGCGGGAATGCCGTAGCGATCAGCCAGGAGCTTCGCTTGCGTTCCCTTACCTGAGCCCTGAGGGCCCATGATGAGGAGGCGGTGGGTCACTTGAGGAATCCTTCGTAGTGGCGTTGCTGGAGTTGCGAGTCAATTTGTTTGACTGTCTCCAAACCTACACCCACAATAATCAAGATGGAGGTTCCACCGAAAGGAAGGCTGTGAGAAAGCCCCAGCCACACCACCATCAGCGTAGGAATCAGGGCGATAATCAGCAGGTACAGCGAACCCGCCGAGGTAATGCGGGTGATGACGTAATCCAGGTATTCCGCCGTGGGGCGTCCTGCGCGGATGCCAGGAACAAACCCGCCGTACTTCTTCATGTTGTCCGCAACTTCGTCGGGGTTGAAGGTGATGGACGTGTAGAAGAAGCAGAAGAACAAGATGAGAACGCCGTAGAACGCGATGTACAGTGGCGCGCTTTGCGAGGCGAGGTTGCGGCTGACCCATTGCACCCAACTGCTTTCCTGGTTGCCGAACTGGGCCGCCAGGGTGGGAATGGACAGGATGGAGGAGGCGAAGATCACGGGGATCACACCGGCCATGTTGATCTTGATGGGGATGTATGTGGAGGTGCCACCGTACATTTTGCGGCCCACCATGCGCTTGGCGTACTGCACCGGGACGCGACGTTGGGATTGCTCCACATACACCACGGCCATGATGACCAGCACGATCATCAGGATCACCACAATGAAGTTGCGGACGCCGTTGTTTCCACCCGCTACGGACCACAGGCCCGTGGGGAATCCGGCGGCAATGGAGGTGAAGATCAGCAGGGACATGCCGTTGCCCACGCCGCGCTCGGTGATGAGCTCACCCAGCCACATGATGAGGCCCGTTCCGGCGGTCATGGTCAGCACCATCAGGAGCATGGTGACCACAGATTCGTCGGCCATGATGGGCAAGTCACAGCCCTGGAACAGCAGACCCTGGCGCGCGGTGGTGATCACCGTGGTGGATTGTAAGATACCCAGAGCGATGGTGAGATACCGCGTGTATTGCGTGAGTTTTGCTTGGCCGGATTGTCCCTCTTTGTGGAGGGTCTCGAACCGTGGAATGACCACACGCAGGAGTTGGATGATGATGGAGGCCGTAATGTACGGCATGATCCCCAGCGCAAAGATGCTCAATTGCAGCAGCGCTCCACCGGAGAACACGTTCACCAGGCCCAGGAGACCGGTGTCCCCTTGCGCCATCTCGATGCATTGGCGCACGTTGGGGTAGTTCACGCCGGGGGTGGGGATGTAGGACCCCAGCCGGAAGATTGCCATGATGGCAATCGTGAACAGCAGCTTACGCCGCAGATCCGGTGTACGGAATGCTCTGCCGAATGCGCTGAACACCTAGTCCTCCTCGTCCGCCCAGGGCGGTCACGGTTGTTAATGCTTCCGCCGGAGCGGAGTTGTGCTGGCTCCCACCGGGACGAAAGCCGTTGACTTCTGCCGGGTGGCGGGAGGCTCACACCTGCCGGTGGGCAGACGTGACACAGTGCGCCATTCTATCCGCTCCGGGAGGCGTTACCGCGCTGACTCGTCGAATGGTGCAGGAATCCTGGCTCATTTGGTGCTGGTTGGCGGACTTGGCCATTCTCCGGCGGCGGGCTGTCCCTCCTCCGCCGGCGAGCAGCTTGTGGGCCCGGTTCACTCACCCGAGATTCGTTGTGGGCCCGGATCACTCACTCAATAGTGCTCATTAGGTGGGTCATCCGGCCCCAGAACGGTGGGAGGCACGGCAATCCGGGCCCAGAACCGAGGGAACAGGGTACAACGCAGGCAATCGGGCCCAGGCGTCACGGCCCAGAGATAATCGGCGCTCCAACCAGAGTTGCCGCGTTCTGCATCGTCTGGGCATCGATAACGTCAAGGCCATTGTCCGTCATCATCGTCGCAGCTTCACCGGACCTGTTGCCAGCGTTGCAGTACACAATGAATTGGGCACTTGCGGGGAGAGTCCGGATACGCGCTTCAAAGTCCGGTTGGGTGAAGTCAATGTTCCGCGCGCCATCCACGTGGGATTGCGCGAACTCCTCAGCAGTGCGCACGTCAATGACGGTGGGTCCGGGAGGCGAGCAGGACGTGGTGGTAAAGCCAATGCTCAGCGCCACAGCCATCGCCATGAGTACGGTCATCGCCCGACGAATCATCTTGTGGGAAGCCATGTCCTTGAGGGTACGTGATTGCTAGGCCGGACGGTGTCACCATCACCGTCGAACCTCGTTCTACGCAGGTTAAACCCCTTGATACGCCGGGGAAGACGGGGTTCGGCCCACCTACAGGCCTAGGGCCGAGGTAGCACCCTCACGATGGTGAACGAGGAGTCTCTCCTGTCTGGCGCGAAGTGGCCCCAACCGTAACGTCTCGGTAAACCAGCGCGCGCCTGACACCCCCCCCCGCCGCTCCCATACCCTCGATATCACTTCGCTAGGACATCGCTGTTCTGAGGAGAACTGACCTGTGAGGTGTGTACCTTCCTTCATCCACCTTGCACCCATGGCAACACGTTAGGAGACTACATCATGAACACTATTCGTACTAAGGCCATTGCCCTCACTGTAGCGATTGCCTGTGCAATCGGCGGCGTGGCTGTTGCGGCACCAGCAGCCGCAAAGTCTGAACCTGACGCCACCGTAACTTACAAGGACTTCAACCAGTACACCAAGAATACGAGGACTCTCAGCAAGCGATCCTACGAACCGCTCTTGGCCGAGGTCGCCAACAAACAGTGGGACAACGAACCTGGATACTTCTCGGTTCGGATCGGTTCTGTGACGGGGAAGTACACACTTTCCAACCCCTCAGCATGGTTCTTCTACTTCGTCGAGAAGAACGAACCCGCAGTAAATATCAAGGTTGGCAAAACCGCAGTCAAGGCGAAGTGTATGGATGTCTACCTTGCACCGCATCTCACACCGAAAGCCACGCGAGTGGATATTGACTGCGCCCTGAAATTCACCGACGCTCAGTACAAAAAGTTCGTGAAGGCCATTGTCAACCTCAAGCACGGCGGAAAAATTGTGTACTCATTCCGCACTCCCAAACTCGCTGCGAAAGGCATCACCAAGGATGATGCCGGAAAGAAATACACCATTGCCTACAAGGGTGTATCTGCACTGAGCAACAAGAAAATCAAGGTGACTGAGACCATCTACCTCCCTAAGGCGTACCGTTAGCCCTCCCGGTCCAACACACCGCACATTCCCGCATCGCCCTCACCGCCGAACCCCGTCTTGTTCTGTTAAACCACTGGATAACCAGAATAGAGCGGGGTTCGGATTTGGTGGTGGGGGTTGTTGTTGTGGGGTCCGAGTCCTTCGGGCCTACGGAGACTTCTCTTGGCGCAGCCGTGCGTTATACGCACGGATCGCAGATCGAACCGTTGCGGGTACCGTTCCAGTCTGATACAAATCAGCAGCAGTAAACCTCAAGGTAGGCCAGCCACCTCCAATCACCAAGCTGTTATGTCGCTCTCGATCTCGGTAGATAGCCTGCACATCACTGTGGTACTCGGTGCCGTCAATCTCCACCAACAGGTATGTACCATCCGCTAACATCCAGGCCATGTCGGCACGTCGTCGTCTTTGATCGGCATCGACGACGACGAATTGCAGTGCATCAGGAGGAATTCCGGCATCGCTACACTCAAGCCGGGCGCGAGTCTCCAACGGGGATTCGCTCAACCCGTTGGCTTCACGCCACCAGGAATGCGTTTTGGCCACGCCTCGCCTTCCACGAGCGAGCCGGTGGGCAGATTCTAGCTCATCGCGCAAAATGAATCCCCTCTGCAAGGCCGAATCCATGACGGAAACAGCTGGAACCCGAGTCAACTCAGGCACCGCCTGCGCCAACGCCCAGGCCACCGAGGCACATCGGAACCCATCCACAGCCACAATCTCCATCTCGTGGTCAAACATCCGGAGATTCACGCAATTGCGGGTTACCCGATAGGGTGCCCCTGGCAGTGTCACCTGCGGTTCTGTACCCATGGGAACTCCGGCAATCCCGTGAAGGATGAGCGCGCTAGCACCAACGGCAATGGCATTGTCCCCATAGGCGAGCAACCCACACAGCGCTGAGCGCCGTCGTCGGGCATCAGGATGACGACTCACGATAGGCGACGGATCGATGTCATATACTCCCCTCGCAACGCGCCGCCACCTCCCCTGGCGCACAGACCTAGAGATCCGATCGGCACTGAAGCCGTGATGCAGGCACTGCTGGATGTTCAGCAATCCTTCTTGCCGTAAGGCGAGGGCGGTGAGATTGTGTGGGAGCGGTTGACAGCGACGCATGGCAATAAGTAACCACACTGTCGAGCCCGTGAAAGGAAAACCGTGACAGCATGAGCACAACCGATAATCTTGCCAAACTTGGGGACAACGTGCCATCACACCTTGATGCCACCGTCCGAACCCCGTTCTGCTCGTTGATAGAGGGGGTATACCGCGAGCTAGATTGGGTTCGGCGGGAATTTTCGCTGGATGTGGGCGGGGAATGCGGCTGGTCCGCGGAAGGACCTGCTGAGGAGCACTTGGACACAAAGTGTAGATATGAATATTCGACGAGGTAGGGGAACGCGCCGCAGGCTGGCGCAACCCGGCCAGCATCAACTCGCCGAACCCCGTCCTACACTGCCCAAACGTCCTCTTAACGCGAGTGAAATAGGGTTCAGCCCGGCGGTGTGGGGCGCCAAGAAGCCCGGGCAGGACGAAGGACTCGGCATGACAACCGCGCAGCACCGGAGCTCGCCGGGCAGGTACGACGAAGGGGCTGGGCCGCTGTGTAAACAGCAACCCAACCCCTTGTGTTGATTGATGGTGACGCCGATTGGTTTCGACCGACGGCCACGTTGTGGCCTGGCTCAACCGCCCGACCTCAACCTACGCGGTCCCCCAAGCGAAACGCCGCAGCGCTACGCCTCGGTGTCCTCGGTGGGGACCGTGCCGCCAGCGGCAACGATCTTGGCCGCAGCCGAAGCCGAAACCTTGTCCACGCCGCTCACGTCCAGAGCAACGGACACATCGCCGCCGCCCAGAACCTTGACCAGGCTGTTCTTGCGCACGGCACCCTTGGCAACCAAGTCATCCTTGGTCACCACGCCACCGGCGGGGAACAGTTCCACCAGTTTGTCCAGGTTCACTACCTGGTACTCCACGCGGAACGGGTTCTTGAATCCACGCAGCTTGGGAAGGCGCATGTGCAGAGGCATCTGCCCACCTTCAAAGCGCGCGGGGACTTGGTAACGAGCCTTGGTACCCTTGGTACCACGGCCTGCGGTTTTACCCTTGGATCCTTCACCACGGCCCACGCGGGTCTTAGCGGTTTTGGAGCCGGGGGCGGGACGCAGGTGGTGTACTTTCAATGGCTGATCTGCCATAGTTACTTGACCTCCTCCACGGTCACGAGGTGCATCACGGTTTTGGCCATGCCGCGAATCTCGGGGCGGTCATCCTTGAGGACCGTTTGCCCAATCTTCCGCAGGCCAAGCGTGCGCATGGTCTCGCGCTGGTTCTGCTGCCTGCCAATGACAGACTTGACTTGAGTGATCTTCAGCTGAGCCATCAGGCACCTGCCTTCTCATCGGCGGCCTTGGCGGCCTCACCGGCAGCCTCAGCCTTGGCGGCAGCCTTAGCAGCCTCGCCAGCGGCCTGAGCCTTCAGCAAGAATGCGGGGGCCACGTCTTCCAGGGGCAGACCGCGGCGCTTGGCAACCTCGGCGGGCTCTTCCAGAGCCTTGAGGCCAGCCACCGTGGCGTGCACAATGTTGATTGCGTTGGCGGAACCAAGGGACTTGGACAGCACATCGGACACACCGGCGCACTCCAAGACGGCACGCACCGGACCACCGGCAATAACACCGGTACCGGGAGATGCGGGACGCATGAACACCACTCCGGCGGACGCCTCACCCTGAATGGGGTGGGGAATGGTGCCCTGGATGCGCGGGACGCGGAAGAAGTTCTTCTTCGCTTCCTCTACACCCTTGGAAATGGCGGCGGGTACTTCCTTGGCCTTGCCGTAGCCCACGCCCACGGTGCCGTCACCGTCACCCACAACCACCAGGGCTGTGAAGGCGAAGCGGCGGCCACCCTTGACCACTTTGGCTACGCGGTTGATGGAGACAACGCGCTCTAGGAACGCGCTCTTCTCCGCCTCGCGGCGATCGTTGTTATTGCGGCGGTCGTCGCGGCCTCGGCCACGGCCCCGGCCGTCATTGTTGGTGTTTTCGGTGCCACCCTGGGACGCACCGGTACGCTGTGTAGAAGCCATCAGAGGTTCCTCTCGTTTACATCGGTCATCACAGGGTCAGCCCGCCTTCGCGAGCGCCTTCGGCTACCGCAGCCACACGGCCGTGGTACTTGTTTCCACCACGGTCAAACACCACGGCGTCAATACCGGCTTCCTTGGCACGGGCGGCAATCAACTTGCCCACCGCCGTAGCCTTGTCCACCTTCTTGTCATCGGAGGCCCGCAGGTCCGCTTCCAGCGTGGAAGCAGAAACGAGCGTCTTGCCTACGGTGTCATCCACCACTTGCGCCACCATGTGACGGTTGGAGCGGGTGACCACCAGGCGCGGACGCGCGGCGGTGCCACGGATCTTCTTGCGCAGGCGCAGGTGGCGGCGCTTGCGGCCCACCATCTTGCCCTTGCCCAGGATCTTAATAGCCATCACTTACCAGCCTTTCCAACCTTGCGGCGCACGTTCTCGCCCGCGTAACGCACACCCTTGCCCTTGTACGGCTCAGGCTTACGCAGCTTGCGGATGTTTGCGGCGGTCTCACCGACCAGTTGCTTGTCAATCCCGGAAACCGAGAGTTTGTTGGTGCCATCCACGGTGAAGGTGATGCCCTCAGGGGCCACCACGCTCACGGGGTGGGAGAAACCGAGGAGCAGTTCCAGGTCCTTGCCCTTGGCAGTGACACGGTAACCGGTACCAACGATTTCCAGCTTCTTCTCATAGCCCTGCGTCACGCCAATCACCATGTTGTTGATGAGCGAACGGGTCAGGCCGTGGCGGGCGCGAGAATCGCGCTCGTCGTTGGGACGAGTCACTTCAACGGTGCCGTCCTTGAGTTCCACGGAGATCGGCGTGGGAATCGTCTGCTCCAGGGTGCCCTTGGGGCCCTTGACGGTGACGAGCTCGCCGGAAATCGTGATGTCTACGCCGGAGGGAACCGGAACGGGCATCTTGCCAATACGAGACATAATGTCAGTCCTTTCCGATTACCAGACGTAGGCCACAACCTCGCCGCCCACGCCCTTGGCTTGCGCCTGGCGGTCGGTGAGGAGGCCGGATGAAGTGGACAGGATGGCTACACCAAGACCACCAAGAACTTGAGGAAGTTCCGTGGACTTGGCGTACTTGCGAAGCCCGGGCTTGGACACGCGCTTGACGCCTTCCAGCGCCGGTTCGCGGTTTTCGCCGTACTTCAGCGTGAGGGTGAGGGTTTTACCCACGCGGGCATCCTCCACCTCAAAGTTGGTGATGTAACCCTCGGTCTTCAAGATTTCCGCAATGCGGACCTTGAGTTTGGAGGACGGCATCGCCACGGAATCGTGGTGAGCCGAGTTTGCGTTACGCAGACGCGTGAGCATGTCTGCGATGGGGTCAGTCATCGTCATGGGGCTCGTGCCCTTCCTCGTTACGGTTTCCTTCCGGCGCTATGCGGACTGATTTTCGACGACGATGGTGTGGGCACCGTTCCCTCGGATGGTTTCGACCGACGCGCCTTTCGGCGCTGGCTCAACCTTCCAAGGGGCGGGGTGCTGACCACTTCGCCTGCCTCAGCCGCACGGTCCCGGAAGGACCTGCAACGTTCGATATGGATTGTTTACTACCAGCTGGACTTCGTGACGCCAGGCAGCTCACCGCGGTGAGCCATCTCGCGAAGACAGATGCGGCACAGGCCGAACTTGCGATACACGGAGTGCGGACGCCCGCAACGCTGGCAGCGGGTGTAGGCGCGCACCGCGAACTTGGGCTTAGCGTTGGCCTTGTTGATCAGGGCTTTCTTCGCCATATCAGTTCTCCTCCTTGAAGGGGAAGCCGAGACGGCGCAGCAGCGAGCGGCCCTCGTCATCGGTGGTTGCCGTGGTGACTACGGTGATGTCCATACCGCGCACGCGATCAATCTTGTCTTGATCGATCTCGTGGAACATGGACTGCTCCGTCAAACCGAAGGTGTAGTTGCCGTGGCTGTCAAACTGCTTGGGCGAGAGACCACGGAAGTCTCGGATACGCGGCAAAGCGGTGGACAGCAGGCGGTCCAGGAACTCCCACATACGATCGCCACGCAGGGTGACGTGCGCACCAATGGGCATTCCTTCACGCAGTTTGAACTGCGCGATGGACTTCCGGGCCTTGGTCACCATCGGCTTTTGGCCGGTGATGGCAGTCAGGTCACGGATAGCACCTTCGATGAGTTTGGAATCCTTGGCGGCCTCACCCACACCCATGTTGACCACAATCTTGGTCAAGCCGGGGATGAGGTTCACGTTGGAGTAGGAGAACTCCTCCTTGAGACCGTCCATGATCTCAGAGCGGTAGCGCTCCTTGAGACGCGGCAAGGCAGGTGCCTCGGTGGCGTCAGCGTCAGCGGCCGGGGCCGGGGCAGCCTTGGCAGCAGCGGCTTTCTTAGCCGGTGCCTTCTTGGCGTCAGCCTTCTTTGCTGGGGCTTTCTTGGCCGGAGCCTTCTCAGCCTTGGCCTTGGCCGGGGTTTCGACCGGCGCGTCTACAGACGCTGGCTCAACCACCGGTGTGGCAGCCTTCTTAGCCGGGGCCTTCTTTGCCTTGGCCGGGGTTTCGACCGCAGCGTCCGTGGACGCTGGCTCAACCGCCGGAGCAGCGTCAGCCGCGGCAACCTCAACCGCCGGTGTAGCAGCCTCAACCTCGGGGGCTGTGGTGTTCTTTGTGTCAGCCATTACAGATCCTTCCCCGATTTCTTGGCTACGCGCACGCGCATCGTCTTGGTGCGGCCATTGACCTCCACCTCTTCGGTGCGAATGCCAATCCGCGTGCCCTTCTTCGTTTCCGGGTCCACCACCATCACGTTGGACACGTGAATGGGGGCTTCCACCGTCTCAATGCCGCCCGTCTTGGAACCACGGTTGGTCTGACCAGCCTTGACGTGCTTCTTGACGCGGTTCACACCTTCCACAATCACGCGGTTCTCATCGCGCAGGACGGCGAGCACGCGGCCCGTCAAGCCCTTGGAGGCGCCCGAAATGACGATCACTTGATCGCCCTTCTTGATCTTGGACATCACAACACCTCCGGTGCCAGTGAGATGATCTTCATGAACTTCTTGTCACGAAGTTCGCGGCCCACCGGGCCGAAGATACGCGTTCCACGAGGTTCACCGTCAGCCTTGAGGATGACGGCGGCGTTCTCGTCGAACTTGATGTAGGAACCGTCTTGACGGCGGCGTTCCTTGGCGGTCCGGACGATGACGGCCTTGACCACCTCGCCCTTCTTCACGTTGCCACCCGGGATTGCGTCTTTGACGGTTGCGACGATGGTGTCGCCAATTCCGGCGTAGCGGCGTCCAGAACCACCGAGAACGCGGATGCACAAGATCTCCTTGGCGCCCGTGTTGTCGGCGACTCTCAGCCGCGACTCCTGCTGAATCATTCTTACTCCTAGTGTCGAGCGGGTTCTTACGCCCCATCATCGTCGTCGAATATTCTGACGACGACGAACGATGCGGGCGTAAGCCTTGCCGAACGGATACTTACTGGGTGAACCGGGCTGTGACGCGTACGTGTGTCACGCCTGACCGGTTCGGATTAGTACTACTTGGCCTTCTCGATGATTTCCACCAGACGCCACCGCTTGGTTGCGGAGAGCGGACGGGTTTCCATCAGTTTCACAAGATCGCCGATCCCTGCCTCGTTGGCTTCGTCATGTGCCTTGACCTTGGTGGCCTTGGTCATGACCTTGCCGTAGAGCGGGTGCTTCTGACGTGACTCGATGCGAACAACAATGGTTTTATCCATCTTGTCCGAGACCACGTAACCCTGGCGAACCTTGCGGATGCCGCGGGCCTTCACAGCGGTTTCAGTGCTCATCTGCTTACTCACTTCTTCTTACCGGACTTGGCCGTGGGAGCCGGAGCGGTACGAATACCGAGCTCGCGCTCACGCAGCAGCGTGTAAATGCGTGCGATATCACGCTTGATGGCCTTGAGGCGGCCGTTGGCCTCTAACTGACCAGTAGCAGCCTGGAAGCGCAGGTTGAACAACTCTTCCTTGCACTTCTTGGCCTCGCCGATCAGCGCCTCATCAGTCATCGCGTCGAGATCCGCGGGTGCTAATCCTTTGGTACCGATAGCCATCAGGCACCTCCTTCACGAACAATGAAACGGCACTTCATGGGGAGCTTGTGCATCGCGCGGCGCATGGCCTCGCGAGCCAGAGCCTCGTCCACACCGGCGAGTTCAAACATGACTCGGCCGGGCTTGACGTTGGCTACCCACCATTCGGGCGAACCCTTACCGGAACCCATACGAGTTTCAGCGGGCTTTTTGGTCAGCGGACGGTCCGGGTAGATGTTGATCCACCCCTTACCGCCACGCTTAATGTGACGGGTCATCGCAATACGAGCAGCTTCAATCTGACGGTTGGTGACGTAGGCCGGCTCGAGAGCCTGAATCCCAAAGTCACCAAAGGCGATTGTGGTGCCACCCTTGGCGGCGCCGGAGCGTCCCGGGTGGTGCTGCTTGCGGTGCTTGAGCCTGCGGGGAATGAGCATGACTCAGGCCTCCTTGGTCTCAGCGGCTGCGGGAGCCGGTGCTTCTGCGGCGGCAGCGGGGGCTTCAGCAGCCTCAGCGTTCCGATCCGCGGGAGCGTTACGGTCATTACGGCGCCCACCGCGGCGTTCGCCACCGCGCTCGCCACGGCCACGCGGGGCACGCGGAGCGGCAGCTGCCTGCTGAGCAGCGAACTCCTTCTCGGTGAGGTCACCCTTGTAGATCCACACCTTGACGCCGATGCGGCCAAAGGTGGTGCGTGCCTCGAAGAAGCCGAAGTCAATGTTGGCGCGCAGGGTGTGCAGCGGCACACGGCCTTCGCGGTAGAACTCCGAGCGGCTCATTTCGGCGCCACCGAGGCGGCCCGACACCTGAACTCGGATACCCCGAGCACCGGCACGCTGCGCGGACTGGATGCCCTTACGCATGGCGCGGCGGAAGGAAACGCGGCTGGCAAGCTGCTCGGCAATGCCTTGCGCCACCAACTGTGCCTCAATCTCGGCGTTCTTAACTTCCAGGATGTTCAACTGAACTTGCTTCCCGGTGAGCTTCTCCAGCTCGCCACGCAGACGCTCGGCCTCCTGGCCGCGGCGTCCGATGACGATGCCCGGACGTGCCGTGTGGATGTCCACGCGGACGCGATCGCGGGTGCGCTCGATCACTACTTTGGCAATACCGGCACGCTCCAGGCCTGTGGCCATGAGCTTGCGGATGGCCACGTCCTCGCGGACGTAGTCACGGTAACGCTGACCTTCTTTTGTGCTGTCGGCAAACCAGCGCGACCGGTGGTCGGTGGTGATGCCGAGGCGGTACCCGTGCGGGTGAACTTTCTGCCCCACTAGCGGGCCCCCTTCTTCCTCGTGGTGCTGGCGGCCGCATCGTCGGACGTGACGCGCGGTGCCACCACTACAGTGATGTGGCTGGTCCGCTTCAGGATGCGCGATGCGCGGCCCTGAGCACGCGGACGGAACCTCTTTAATGTGGGACCCTCGTCCACAAACACCTCTTTGACGAACAGAGTGTTCTCATCGAGACGCTCGCCAGAGCGGTCTGCCTTCACCCGAGCGTTGGCAACGGCGGATTCCACCACTTTCAACACTGGCGTGGCTGCTGCTTGCGGGGCGAACTTCAACACCGCTACAGCCTCCTCGGTCCGCTTGCCACGGATGAGGTCCACAACGCGGCGGGTCTTTTGGGGCGTGGAGCGGATGTACCGCGCTACTGCCCTGCCCTCGACTGTTGTCACAGTCATTGCTGTCCTGCTTTCCTTAATCTCTTAGGGTGACTGCCCGGTCCGCCGCTACTTGCGGCGTCCCTTCTTGTCATCCTTCACGTGGCCGCGGAAGGTCCGCGTTGGTGCAAATTCGCCCAGCTTGTGGCCCACCATGGACTCGGTGATGAACACCGGAACATGCTTGCGGCCGTCATGCACGGCGAAGGTGTGGCCCAGGAAGTCCGGCGTGATAACCGAACGGCGGGACCAGGTTTTGATAACGTTCTTCGAGTTCGCTTCGTTTTGAACGTCCACCTTCTTTTGCAGGTGGTCATCCACGAAGGGACCCTTCTTGAGGCTGCGAGGCATCTTTCCGGTCTCCTATCAGCGCTTCTTGCCGGTACGACGACGACGAACAATCATCTTGTCGCTGGCTTTGTTCGGACGGCGGGTACGACCCTCTTTCTGACCCCAGGGGCTCACCGGGTGGCGACCACCAGACGTCTTACCTTCACCACCACCGTGCGGGTGATCGATCGGGTTCATAGCAACACCACGGACGGTGGGCTTGACGCCCTTCCAGCGCATACGGCCGGCCTTCCCCCAGTTGATGTTGGACTGCTCGGCGTTGCCCACCTCGCCCACCGTGGCACGGCAGCGGAGGTCAACGTTGCGGATTTCACCAGACGGCATACGCAACTGGGCGTAGGGACCATCTTTAGCAACCAACTGCACCGAGGCTCCAGCGGAACGCGCAATCTTGGCGCCGCCACCGGGGCGGAGTTCGATAGCGTGAATCACGGTACCCGTGGGGATGTTGCGCATGGGAAGCGCGTTACCCGGCTTGATGTCAGCGGCGGGACCGGCTTCCACCATGTCACCCTGGTTCAACTTGTTGGGTGCCAAGATGTAGCGCTTGGTGCCATCGATGTAGTGCAGCAAAGCAATGCGGGCGGTGCGGTTGGGGTCATACTCAATGTGAGCAACCTTGGCCGGCACGCCGTCCTTGTCATGACGGCGGAAATCGATGACGCGGTACTGACGCTTGTGACCGCCACCCTTGTGACGGGTGGTGATGCGTCCCGAGTTGTTGCGGCCACCCGTTTTGGGCAGCGGCTTGACCAGGGACTTCTCCGGCGTGGTCCGGGTGATTTCTGCAAAATCAGCTACCGACGAGCCACGACGGCCCGGGGTAGTTGGCTTGTATTTACGAATTGCCATGTTCTCTACCTCAACTCACCGGACCGCCGAACATGTCAATCGAACCCTCGCGGAGGGTGACGATTGCACGCTTCGTGTCCTTGCGCTTGCCCATCCCGTTCCGCGTGCGGCGAGTTTTGCCCTTGCGGTTGATGGTGTTGACGGAGGCTACCTTGACGTTGAATACCTGCTCCACTGCGATCTTGATCTCAGTCTTGTTGGCGCGGGGGTCCACCAGGAAGGTGTACTTCCCTTCGTCGAGGAGGCCGTAGCTTTTCTCGGAGACAACCGGCGCGAGGATGATGTCACGCGGGTCTTTCTGGACGATGGTCACTTGGTGGCCTCCTTCGTGGCTCCGGTGACGAATGCGTCAAACGCAGCCTGCGTGAACACCACGTCATCAGCAATCATGACGTCATAGGTGTTGAGCTGGTCAGCGTAGATCAGGTGCACGTGAGCCAGGTTGCGCAGGGAGAGCGTGGTGACATCATCACCGCGTTCCAGGACAACCAGAACCTTCTTGGTGGCGAAGTTGTTCAGTGCGGTCACGGCGGCTTTGGTTGACGGGGCATCCGTGATTCCAAAGGAGCTGATCACGTGAATGCGGCCGTAGTTGGCGCGGTCACTCAGGGCACCACGCAGGGCGGCGGCGATCATCTTCTTGGGGGTGCGCTGGGAGTAGTCACGCGGCTTGGGGCCGTGAACTACGCCACCACCGGCAAACTGAGGAGCGCGGATCGAACCCTGACGGGCACGGCCGGTTCCCTTCTGCTTGTACGGCTTGCGCCCACCACCGCGCACCTCGGCGCGCGTCTTGGTGGAGTGAGTGCCCTGGCGTGCTGCCGCGCGCTGGGCCACCACTACCTGGTGGATCAGGGGGATGTTGACGGTCACGCCGAACACCTCGGCGGGCAGGTCCACGGTGCCGTGCTTCTTGCCCTTGGCGTCACGGACGTCAATGGTCAGAACGTTGGTTTCTGTGGCAGTCATGGGTATCACTTACCCTTCTTCACTGCGGTCTTGACAACAACGAGTCCGCCCTTGGGGCCGGGAATGGCGCCCTTGACGAGCAGGATGCCCTTGTCAACGTCAACCGCGTGGATGGTCAGGTTCT
>JAIRQO010000077.1 GCA_031256435.1 Cellulomonadaceae bacterium | reverse complement strand
TGACCACGGGCGGTCTCTGGCTCGCACCCAACGGCGTACCTCTGGAGATTCCCATGATCGCCGAGATTCACGGTCCGTTTGATTACGTGGGTCAGGATCGCGCCTCGCAGCACGCCACGGTCACGCAAACGGTTCGCTGGGTGGCTGACCGGTATGGCACCCAGATTTTGGATGATGTGGCCGAGCAGACTCTGCGCGCGTTGCCGTATTCCGGTTTCTACACCATTAACGCGCGAGTGGATCAGGCCCGCTTTGCCGAGATTGACGCGCGGCGTTCTGGCGAGACGATCCGGATTGCGGGGGACACCCGGCCCATCCGCATTGCTGATTTCTTGGATGCACGGGATCACGCGGCGGAGCACGGCTGGTGGCAGCCCGCGCAGACCCTGGTGGTGCGGATGCAGCCCCAGGTGGTCACTCAGGTGTCCAATCGCGTGATCGACGAGAGCGACCTTCCGGCCGTCCTTGATGACGCCATCACGCTGAGCTTGGCGCGTGACGGTGACCGCTGGCTCCACACGGGTGGGCCGAGCAATCCCGTCCCGGTGGTCATTGACGTAGACAACTTCCTGTATGGCCCGTTTGACATGCCTCAGGATCGCGGACCTTGGAGCGAGGTTCCGGCAACGTTCCTGGAACACCGGTTGGATGGAGACGCGCCTTTGGCTTTCACCGAGGTTGGCACTCGCCTGACGTCGGAAACGGATGCCGACTATGCCTTTGCCACCGTGCATCCGGATCAGCCGCGTGGTCACCGCAACACCGCGGCAAGCCGCCTGGGACCGTTTGGCTTCTACACCTGGACCAGTCACATTGAGGCCAACTCTCAATGGTTCGATTCCTATGACACGGATTTCTGGGTTGAGGAAGAGACGCACACCGTTAGACGCGAGGTGGACAAGTTCTCCATCGTGCAGGACACCAACCTCACCCCCGGCGGACGTTTTGCGGATTACCTGTACCTAGGGAACTTCCCGGCTACCCAAGGCGGGTTTGCTGGGCTCGGCGGCTGGAATCCGGATACGGATACCGCCCGCGTGCGCCTGTATGGGCCGTTCAACGAGGAGCCCAACCAGGATCACGCTGATGATGACTCGCCCGTGTTTGCCACGGTAGAGGTGCCCGCAGGCGCCACGTCATTAGTGGGTGATTTCCCCCAGGGCGAGGCCGGAAGCGCTGTGCATCGGTTCGAGATCGGCTTTGGCAAGTGGACCCTCCCGCGCGTTCCCATGAGCGCCGCAGCCACCTGGGGTACGGACGATGCCGTCCCGTGGCAGTCCCATGATGATGGCACCCAAACGGCCACCGCGCACTTTGTCTTTGTGTACGAGTTTGATGGTGATGATCGCACCGTGGCGTTCAACAGCAGGCTGAACGATGATCGCCAAATGGCCTCGGTGACCTTCACCCGGACCATGCCACCGGCGCCGCCCCTGCCGCCTACGGGTGAGCAGCCACCCGGTGAGGATCCGCCCACCGGCGAGCAGGATCCCCTCGGACCCCGCGTGACCACCATCGCCGTGGCCATCGAACCGGGCCGTGTGAATGGTGGCGCTGCGGGTGGTGGCACTGGGACGGGAAACACTGGGACGGGCAGCACTGGGGCGGGAAGCGAGAGCGACGAATGGCGTGACGTGCGCGGAAGTGCGCAGGAGGGCGTGGGAATCCTCGGCGATTACCTGCGGGATCGCATCGAAGTGTGCGGCGCCGTTCCCGAGGGTAGTTACCTCCTCGTCGATCTCTTCTTCAACGAACCGGGTGATGCTCTTACCGATGCCAATCTGATGGGCACCAGCCAGCGGATTGTCATCGATTCCTTCGACGATCCAGGATGCCGGGAATACCGTACAGAGACGTTTGGCCCCACGGATCGCGTAGGGGTGTGGCATTTCCGAGAGCGGCTGTACGCGCCGGGAACGGCGGTTGATGGCGAGCCTGGATCAGGTGTTGAGGACGCGCCGGGAGCGGCTGAGGACACGCCGGGAGCGGCGTCTGAGGACAGGCCGAGCGAGCGGATCACGGAAGGGCGCATTGGTGAACCGTCCGAGACCGTGTACATCATCAGGCCTTCCACCACGGCCGGCTTTGAGGATCGCAACAACTCCGGAACCGCAGATGTGGGGGACTACTTCTTTGATGACATTCACGTGGAAGGCGAACTCCCCGAGGGTGTCAACGTGGCCATGTGGGCCTCCGCCTACCGCGTTCCGCATGCGGGTGTGAACTGGCCTGCGAGTACGTCTTTGACGGCCTCCACACCGGTGATCCCTGGAACAGGACTCGTTGACGGAAGCCGCGCGATGAGTGACCTGTTAGGAACCTACGCGGTCCGAGCCTCCTGGTCCGGTCCCGGGACGTACCGAACGGACGGGTTCATTCTGACCCCCAATGCCGCTTTCGGACTCGGCGCGCTGACCTGGATGGAGCACGTCATCATTACCAACCCGGATGATCCCGTGACGAGCCTGGATTCGTTGCCCGCGCGGCACATCCGAGTGGACGGTCAATGGGGCGTGGTGGAGGAGACCTTGGCACCCGTAAACCACCGGTTCGCCTCGCCAGGGAACCTTGCCGCTACCGGGGCTGACCTGATTCCGTGGCTCGTTGGCGTGGCGGGTCTCGCTCTGCTGGCCTGGGCGGTGCTGAGGATGGAGCGGTATGCGGACGTGCGCACCAAGGTTGCCGCGCGGTTCACTTCGGTTCCGCTGCCAGGTGGATTTGCATGAAGCCGAAGCAGGCTCGGGCTTGCCACGCGAAGCCTCCTGGGCAGGCGATACAACGCCGAACGGGACAGCGCCCAAAGGCGGAACGTCTGGGTATGAATCGTCTGGATGTGAAACGGCTGAAGGTGCAACGCCTGTGGATTACCGTAGTGGTGGGAATCGTGGGGTTGATGGCGCTCGGTATGGCGTGGTGGCAGTTGTGGGGAACTCGGCTGCTGCCCACCGCGTCATGGACGCCAGCATCGACTCCTGGCTCTCCGAGGCACCGCCAGCCGGGACGAGCATCGTCGAATGGAATACCGCACTGAATGAGGTGCCGTTGCTGGATTCGGTGGCGCTCGCGGACACGTGGGGCGTGCTGCACGTCCCCAGTTGGGAAGGTCGGGTCCGCGGACGGATGCCTTTGGAACGTGGAACGGGAGCGGCGGTGTTGGACCGGGGGAGTGCCGGATGGTATCCGGCCTCCCAAGGTCCGGGTGCTGTGGGAAATCACGCCCTGGCGGCACACCGCAGGACGCGAGGCAACTCGTTCCTCCACACGGTGGATCTAGTTCCCGGCCAGGACCTTGTGGTAGTGGAGCATGCCGAGGCATGGTTGCGGTTCGTGGTGACCGAACAGCGTATTGTCCCGAAGCAGGACAACTCTGTTTTGGCGCCTGTTCCAGGTGATCCCGGTGCTGTTCCTGAGCAGCGGCTGATCACGCTCACCACGTGCGGAAGCGAGCAGGGAGGCCAATGGGGGAACAGTCACCGTGTGATCACTCACGGCGTTCTGACCGGATGGATTGCTCGGGGGGATGGCGTCCCGTCCGAGGTGGCCGCAGTCAATGGTGGGGCTCCCTCCTCGGAACCCCTGCGGTCCCAGGATGATGCCGAGTACGCCGAAGCGCCACCAGGGGCCACCGCGGACCACAGCGGGCAATCACCCGCTAGGCATTTACACGGTAGGAACCCACCACAACCTCAACCGGTGACCGTCGGTGTCATTCCGGGAAGCGCGCCTACCTACCTCGAGATTCGTGATGCCGCATTCACACGATCGCCCGTGTTTTCCCTTCCTCAACCCGAGGATGAAAATTCCAAACCACCGGAGACCTCCACCATGACGCTCTCTGAAGCCCTGGCAGAGTGGGATTCCAGTATGCGAGGATTCCGCAACGGCCAGATACCCCGGGAAGCCCTGTGCGCCGTGGAGTTTGCGCCGGGGCATCGGCTGCGCTGCGATGCTGCAGTGATGCTG
>JAIRQO010000028.1 GCA_031256435.1 Cellulomonadaceae bacterium | reverse complement strand
CAGGCAGGCAGGCAGGCAGGCAGGCAGGCAGGCAGGCAGGCAGGCAGGCAGGCAGGCAGGCAGGCAGGCAGGCATAGTCTAGCGTCGTTCTCGGCCACTGGTGGCGGTGGTCGAGCATGAGCATCTCGTCAAAGTTCTACGAGGCCGTAGAAACCATTTTGCGTGCTGACCCGCGTTTCGTGTCGGACGACGACACCATCATGCGTGAGCGCGTTCGTGAGGCTGCCAACGCTCTCGACCCCGCGCTGATCTCCTTGTTGCTGGCAAACGAGGCCACGCGCGACCGCTTCTTCGTTGAGGTCGACGGCGTGCAGGTCTTCGACAAGCGAGAGTTCGGTTGGGTCGTCAGCAACCGCGAGTTCCTGCCCGACTCATATACCCGCTTCAAGAACAAGATCGGCTTGACCGACTCACGCGGTGAGTTCATCTCCTCGTCCGACGATGTCGTGCTCGCGTGGCCGTACAAAGACTGCGTACTTGAAGGCGGGCAGACCAAGGAAGACCAGAAACGCGCCGAGGTCTTCTACAACACGACCCTCGCCCCCGACGAGCGGGACCGACTTCTCGCGCCCAAGGTGTTCACCGGAGCCAAGCGGTACAGGGCAGACGGCGTCGAGGAAGGCATCGAGTTCCGTGACGACGATAACCTGATCATCAAGGGCAACAACCTACTGGTCATCTCGTCGCTCCTAAAGCGGTTCGAGGGGCAGGTCAAGTGCATCTACGTCGATTTGCCGTTCAACACGGGCAGCGACGGCTTCAATTACAACGACTCCTTCAACCACTCAACATGGCTCACCTTCATCAAGAATCGCCTTGAGCTTGCGAAGAGGTTGCTCTCGGAGGATGGGTCGATATTCGTACACTGCGACGAAAACGAGAACGGCTATCTCAGAGTTCTTTGCGATGAAGTGCTTGGCCGCGAGAACCTGATGAACGAGATCATCTGGCGTTACCGAACCTACGTCGGAAACGTCAAGGAGTACTTCCCAAAGAAACACGACACGATCTTCTGGTACAAGAACAAAGTTCGTCCAGCGTTCAATCTCATCTACGAGGACAATGTCGAAGAGACTGTTGACTTCAAGCGGTGGCAGAACTATTTGGTCGATGGGTACAAGATTCAATACGGCAGTCATCCAACCACAGACAGTCGGTTTACCGCCTACTTAAAGAAATTCGTCAAGCAGTACGGCACCCCTGCCGATGGTGATGTGATTTATGAGGTACGAGGGTATGTCGTGGACGACGTATGGGAAGACATCATCGCACTCGACCCGAAGAACCTCACCGAACGCACTAAGTTCACAGGAGGCCAGAAGCCTGAGGCACTGCTGGAACGGATCATCCAATCAGTCACTACCGAAGGCGATCTAGTACTCGATTTCTTCCTGGGTAGTGGTACCACTTGTGCAGTCGCCCACAAACTCAATCGACGCTACATCGGCATCGAGCAGATGGACTACCTTGAGGAGATCACGCGGGATCGGCTCTGCAATGTGTTGGCAGGCGACAGTGGCGGCATATCAGAGTCGGTCGGATGGACGGGCGCTGGGTCATTTGTCTACTGCGAACTGGCAGACCTGAACAGCGCCTACGTCAAGGGAGTTCGAGACGCGACCAACGACGGTCAACTCGAAGCACTGCTAGCTAGCGTGCTGGACACCGGATTTGTCTCCGCGCGCCTGGACCCAGCGAAGTACGACGTGGCAGCCACTGAGTTCACCGATCTCTCGTTCGCCGACAAGCGCCAGTTCATCACTGATCTACTCGACATGAACATGCTCTACGTCAACTACTCCGACATCGACGACGAAGACTACGAGATCAGTAGGACGGACAAGGCGTTCACGCGGAGCCTCTACGCTAAGGACGCCTGATGCCGGAAGTGGAGCAGTTTCTATTCCAAAAACTAGACAACGTTCGTGAGTACGGCGGTGGTAAACCGCTGCCCGCCGTGATATCCGAGAACTTAAATCCTGAGTTTGAGATTCGTCCGTACCAAGAGGCTGCATTCTGCAACTTCGTCACGCACTACGAGTCGACCCAGCGCGCCAAACCGCTGCACGTCCTGTTTCACATGGCGACCGGTAGCGGCAAGACACTCATCATGGCAGGGCTGATCGCCTACCTCTACGAGCAGGGCTACAGGAATTTTCTGTTCTTCGTGAACCTCACGAACATCGTGGACAAGACCCGCGAGAACTTCCTGAACCAGGCGTCGAGCAAGTATCTGTTCGCTGAGTCGATACTCGTGGACGGCGAGGTTGTGCCAGTTAGAACGGTTGACAACTTCCAGGGCGTCAGCGACAGGGCGATCAACATATGCTTCACGACGATCCAGGGTTTGCATTCCGACCTGACGACACTCAAGGAGAACGCGCCTACACCGGAGGACTTCACTGGGGACAATGTGGTGCTCATTGCTGATGAGGCTCACCACCTGAACGTGACTACCCGCAGTCGTGCTGCCGACGAGGCGCAGCGTTCGTGGGAGGGCACAGTTCAGTTCATTCTCAACTCGAACGTCGAGAATGTGTTGCTGGAGTTCACCGCCACAGCCGACCTGGCCAACAGCAGTGTCCGCACGCAATACCTCAACAAGATCATCTTCGACTACCCGCTTAAGAAGTTCCGCGAGGACAGATACTCCAAGCAAATCCAGACTATTCAGGCTGACCTCGGGCACGCCGATCGGATGCTGCAAGCATTGATGTTCAGCCAGTATCGACTCAAGTTGTTCCAAGACCACCACCTGGACATCAAACCCGTCGTGCTGCTCAAGTCCCGCACCATTGGCGAGAGTAAGGGTACCGTCGCACTGTTCCGCGCCACGGTTGACAACCTGACCGGTGCTGCGCTGCAACGGATTGTGGACAACTCGCCGCTCGATGAGGTGGGAGAAATGGCCCGATACTTTGCGGGAAAGGGGCTGACGTTCGACCAGTTGGCGCGCGAGTTGCGGGACGACTTCAGCGAGACGCACTGTGTTTCGGCAAACGACGACAAGGAGGCTACTGCCCTCCAGGTTGCCTTGAACACGCTGGAGGACCGCAGTAACCCTTACCGCGCCGTGTTTCAGGTCAAGAAACTAGACGAGGGCTGGGACGTACTCAACCTGTTCGACATCGTGCGTCTCTACGAAACTCGTGACGCCCGCGAAGGTAAGCCTGGCCCCGGCACCATCGCCGAAGCGCAGTTGATCGGGCGCGGCGCCCGGTATTGCCCCTTCGTCCTTGAATGTGAGCCGGACAAGTATCAGAGGAAGTTCGACAATGACATCACTCACCCGTTACGAATCTGCGAAACGCTGTATTACCACTGTCAGTTCGACAGCCGCTACATCAACGAGTTGAACGCCGCCCTCATCGCCATCGGCCTTGAGTCGAAAGAGAAGGTCGACCGCACTTACGCGCTTAAGTTATCGTTCAAAGACGAGCCGTTCTACGAGTCCGGGCTGGTGTTCTACAACGAGCGTGTCGAGGTAAGCCGCTCGGAGGTCACTGAGATACCCGAACGCGTGCGTTCCAAGGTCTACTGCGAGGCCGTGAACACCGGACGTGCTGCGGTGGAAACGATGATGGACAACTCGCTCCACGGGCCGCAAACGATCACCCAAACCTACAAGACAACAATCGGGGAGATTGCAGGTAGCAACTATTCGCTCGCCCATCGCGCTATTCGACGAGTCGATGCTCTGAGGTTCGATCTCCTGCGCGAACGCTTCCCCAATATGCGCACCACGCGGCAACTGCTCACCGATCGCGACTACCTCGGTGATGTTGCAGTCTGGATCGAGTCGCGTACAAATGTGCTAACCGCAGCTGCTCTTGAGATTGCTGTTCGTCGCGTGCTGACCAAAATCGGCGAGGCTATTACTGGCATCGAGGTGGCTCACCAAGGCTCTACTACCTTCACGGCTCGCAAGTTCAACACCGTGTTCAGGGATAAGACGATCCACGTCGCGGATCCAAAGCCTGAAGGTGTGGGCACGAGTCAGAATGCTGTCACCGTTCGAGACGATTGGCGAGTGGACCTTAGTGACAAAGACTGGTTTGTGTTCAATGACAACTTCGGCACCAGCGAAGAGAAGGCGTTTGTTGCCTACTTCGCCAATCACGTTGACGACCTCCGCCAGGAGTGGGGCACGGTATACCTCGTCCGCAATGAGCGCCAACTTGTGCTGTACTCATTCGACACAGGAGAGCGGTTCGAACCGGACTATCTCCTGATTCTTGGCAGGAAGTCAGACCAGTCCGCAGTTCAGTACCAGGTGTTTGTCGAACCAAAAGGGGGGCACCTGCTGGAAGTGGACAAGTGGAAAGAGGCGTTCCTTGCGGAAATGGAACAGCGCGGTGTTGTCGGCGAAGTCCTCGCGGACGACACCGAGTACCGCGTCGTTGGCCTGCCTTTCTTCAATGCAGAACACCGCTCTGCTGAGTTCGGTGCGGCCTTCGCAAAGTGGATACCAGCCATTGATCTTGACTACTCACTCAAGTCAGTGGCTGTCGACGTCCCGCCTCAACACGGAGTTCCGAAGTAGATTGACCCATGGCCCTACCCGCCGATTGGCACCTGACCCGCAACGACGACCGGTGCCCCGAACACATTCCTACCGGCTCTCGCAGACCGGCGTGGTGACTGTGTCTCAACGGTCACGAATACGAGTGCGTCGTCGCGCTGCGCAAGCAGGCGCGCGGCTGCCCTAACTGCGGGGGCTGACGTCTAGTGAGAAACGCTGGTCACAGCCGTGCCGGATCGGCTTCGCTCACGGGCAAACGTGTGGATTGCCTTCCGTGATTGACTGCGTAATACGTTTGTATTATACTGGGAAAATGGTGATCACCTGGAGTTCCGATGCTGAGGAACACATGTTTGTGAGACACCGGGTTACTGTTGCCGAGGCCAATGAAGCGCTGGCTGACGCAGACCGCCTCATCGAAAGTCCCGACCACGCGAGCCGCTCGGGACTCACGGATCGCATTGTTGGTTACAGCCATTCACGGCAACAGGTGCTCTGTGTGATCGTCATGCAAGGCGGCGAGGGCATCAACGCGTGGCCCGCAAATGAGAGTTATCGGCGAAGATACCAAGAAGGGATGGAATCATGAGTGAACTGAGAGAGTTGATTGCTGACGAGATCGCCGCCTCAGAGGCGTCGGTGAATGATGCCGCTCCGGATATTGAGTTTCAGCGTCCTGGCCGCGAGGCTGCGCGGGTCTATTCGGTACGGCTTCCGCAGGATGTGGTGAACTCGGTTGAGAGTGCGGCGCGTCTCGCCGATGTACCCGCATCGGTGGTGATTCGCGGGTTCATTCTTGATGGCCTGGCAGCGCGCGAGTCCACAACGATGTCAAGCGTGGTAGATCGCCTAGAAGCCGATCTCCGTTCACTACGCCAATTGGTGCCAGCGTAGATTCAGGTGCGGGGTACCGCATCGCCGGCCAGTACCTAACGGCTTTGGCCCGAGAGACTATGGGCGGGTACCATGCTGCCATGCCTGGTATTGATGTGATTCTTGCGTCGGCGAGTCCGGCTCGGTTGTCCACGCTGCGCGCTGCAGGGGTGGAGCCCACCGTGGTGGTTAGCGGGGTGGATGAGGACGCTACGCTCGCTGCGGCCATGGAGCGTTTCGGTGATCTGGACGCAGCGGATAGCGTGCTGGTGTTAGCCCAAGCCAAGGCTGAGGATGTTGCACGTCAGGTGGAAGCAGGCACGCCCAGCCCCACAACGACCAGCACCTCCAGCATCGACTCCGCCAACGTCATCGTCGTCGGATGTGATTCCATGCTGGAATTCCAAGGCCAGATGCTCGGAAAACCGGCCACCGCAGAAATCGCTACGGAGCGGTGGAAGGCGATGCGCGGCAACTCCGGCACCCTCCACACCGGCCACTGGATCATCGATCTGCGCGAGGACGGCACGGGCGGCACCCTCGGCGCAACATCATCCTGCACCGTGTATTTTGCCGATATTGACGACGATGAAATAGCCGCGTACGTGGCCACGGGAGAGCCACTCCACGTTGCCGGAGCGTTCACCGTGGATGGGCTCGGTGGACCGTATATCGAAAAAATAGACGGCGATTACCACGGCGTTGTGGGCCTGTCCTTACCGCTCTTCCGCGAGTTGCTGGCTCAGATTGACGTGCCGTTCTCCGCGCTGCGAGAACCAGGGAATATCGCCTAGATCACTGGCGCACCCACCCGGACCACACCGCGCTCACCTGCGAATTTCACTACAGTGAGGGCATGGTTGAACTCACTTCTGCGCTGAATCTTGATGATGCCAGTACCGATCCCATGGACGTGGCGAAGGCCGCCGCGGATTTCATTGCCACCACCACAGGCGTTGCCGCGCATGATGTTGCACTGGTGCTCGGCTCCGGTTGGGGCGGGGCGGCGGACATCCTCGGCACGGTGCAGGCCGAGTTCCCCACGCATGAGATTCCCGGTTTCTCCAAGCCGGCCGTAGAGGGGCACGGAGGAACCACGCGGTCCATCGCCGTGACACGCGAGGACGGAACCACCAGCAACGTCCTGGTGATCGGCTCGCGCACCCACTACTACGAGGGCAAGGGCGTGCGCCGGGTTGCTCACGGTGTCCGCACCGCCGCCGCCGCAGGATGCAAGGTTCTGGTTCTCACCAACGGGTGCGGTGGCCTGAACACCGCCTGGAAACCCGGCCAAGTGGTCCTCCTGCGGGATCAGATCAACTTCACCGGCGCCACCGCCTTAGAAGGTGCCACCTTTGTGGACCTCACGGATCTCTACAGCCAGCGACTGCGGGACGTGGCCCACACGGTGGACCCCACGCTCCCCGAGGGCGTCTACATGCAGTTCCCTGGACCCCAGTATGAAACCCCTGCGGAAGTGCGCATGGCCGGAATCATGGGCGCGGACCTGGTAGGTATGTCCACCGCCATTGAGGCGATTGCTGCTCGAGGCGTTGGCCTGGAAATCCTGGGGTTGTCCCTGATGACCAACCTGGGCGCGGGGATCCAAAGTGAGGCACTTTCCCACGCCGAGGTCTTGGAAGCGGGTCAAGCAGCCGGACCGCGCATTGCGGCATTGTTGGCTGACATTGTGCGGGTCATCTGACCTCACGGTGTCAGCGCCTGGCTCCGTTCCTGGAACATGTGTGCAGCCAGTCCAGATCCTATTCCCTACTGATTCCGTTCACCTGACTCACCCCGTCCACCCACCCAGGAGTACACCGTGACTGACACCCTGAACGCCACCATCACCGCCGCCAACGCCTGGATTGCCGCGGATATTGACCCTGCCGATCAAGCGGAACTCGCGGCTATGGTGGCGCAGGCCGCCACGGACCCCCAGGCAGCAGCGGAACTGGAGGATCGCTTCCGGGCCACCTTGCAGTTTGGCACGGCGGGCCTGCGGGGCGCCATGGCTCCCGGACCCAACCGCATGAACCGGGCGGTGGTGAGCAAAGCGGCTGCGGGGTTGGGTGCGTTCCTCCTGGATGCACTGCCCGGGCAGAAACCGCGCGTGGTGGTGGGCTATGACGGACGTCATCACTCCCAGGCGTTTGCCGAGGACACCGCCGCCATCATGACGGCTCAGGGCATCGAAGTCATGCTGATGCCGCGCCTCCTGCCCACCCCGTTGTGCGCCTTTGGGGTGCGCCACCTCCCGGCCGACGCCGGTGTGATGGTCACGGCATCCCACAATCCTGCCGCAGACAACGGGTACAAGGTGTACCTCGGTGGCCGCGTGGTCACGGATTGGGGCCAAGGTTCCCAGATTGTTCCCCCGTATGACCAAAGCATTGCCGCCGAGATTGCGCAGGTGGGTGCCGCCAACACCATTCCCCGGGCCACCGAGGGGTGGACCGTTCTGGGTGAAAACGTAGTGGATCATTACATCGCCGCCGTGCTCGGTAACCGGGATGGTGCCCCGCGGAATCTGCGCATTGTCACCACATCCCTGCACGGCGTGGGCGGTCAGGTGCTGTCCCGGATGCTGGAAGAAGCGGGCTTCACGGACGTTCACCCCGTGCCCGAGCAGTACAAGCCGGACGCTGATTTCCCCACCGTGGTGTTCCCTAATCCGGAGGAAAAAGGCGCCATTGACATGGCCCTGGCCCTTGCTCAGCAGGTCCAGGCGGACGTGGTGATCGCCAATGATCCGGACGCGGACCGCTGCGCCATGGCCGTCTTTGACCCGCGCCTGGGGGATGACGGAGCATGGCGGATGCTCCACGGTGACGAGACGGGGTCCCTCCTGGGATTCGAGGTAGCCCAGCGCTGCGCCGCCGAGGGCGCCTCGGAGTCTGCCGTGTTGGCCAACTCGATTGTTTCCTCGCGTCTCTTGGCCCGCATTGCCGCCGGTGCTGGCTTGGGTTACGCCAAAACGCTCACCGGATTCAAGTGGATTTCCCGCACCCCCGGCCTGGTCTTTGGGTATGAAGAAGCCCTGGGATACTGCGTGGACCCCGCCAACGTGCGTGACAAGGACGGCATCTCCGCAGCGCTGATCATTGCGCAACTGGCCAACCGCTTGAAGGCCGAAGGCAGGACCATCATCGATTGCCTCGACGATTTAGCCCGTCAGCACGGCTTGTTCCTCAGCGATCAACTCTCGGCTAGGTTCTCGGACCTCTCGCTCATTCCTGCGACGATGGCGCGCTTACGCGCGAACCCGCCCGCCACACTCGTCGGGTCACCCGTGGTGGAAATGGTGGACCTGGCCGAAGGCTGGGACGGGCTGCCGGGAACGGACGGCATGCTCCTGCGTGCTCAAGATGACACGCGCGTGATCATTCGCCCGTCCGGAACGGAACCCAAGGTGAAGTGCTACCTGGAGGCTGTGGTCCCCGTGGAGCAGGACGCTGACTTTGACACCGTGACGGCGGCGCGGGCCTGCGCTCGCGAGGTGCTGGAAGCGCTCAAGCCGGAACTCACGGCGGTGCTAGGGCTGTAAGGTAGCCCCAACACCCGCGCGTTCCCCGAGCCCAAGGGTTTCCAGAGCCCTCAAGCCACCAGAGCCCTCAAGCCACCAGAGCCCTTAGGCCACCAGAGACCTACAGCTTCCCCAGAACAGCGTCACTGAGCACGGACAACGGCAACGCGCCCAGGTTGAGCGCCCGCGTGTGGAAGTCACGCGCGTTGAAATCAGCACCCGCGGCGGCTTCGGCTTCCTTGCGGACCTGCTGCCAGATGCGCTGTCCAATCTTGTAACTGGGGGCCTGGCCTGGCCAACCCAAGTACCGCATCCACTCAAACTTGACAAAGTCATCAGTCATATTCACATTGGACCGCAGGAAGTCAAGGCCAGCCTCGGGCGTCCACACCTGGCCCCCGTATTCGGCCGGAGCCTTGAGCCCCAGGTGCATGCCAATGTCAAAGACCACGCGCGCGGCGCGCAAGCGCTGGCCGTCAAGCATGCCGAGCCGGTCCGCCGGGTCATCCAGGTAGCCGAGTTCCGCCATGAGTTCCTCGGCGTACAGAGCCCAACCTTCGCCGTGTCCGGAAACCCAGCACATGAGCCGGCGCCACGAGTTCAGGGTGTCCTTCTTGGCCACGGCTGCAGCGATCTGGAGGTGGTGCCCTGGAACGCCCTCGTGGTACACCGTGGTTTTCTCGCGCCACGTTCCAAAGGTGTCCTGACCCTCGGGAACGGACCACCACATCCGGCCAGGGCGGGAGAAATCATCCGACGGTGCCGTGTAGTAGATCACGCCCGTGTGGGTGGGGGCAATCAAACATTCGAGTGTCCGCATGGGGCCGTCAATGTCAAAGTGGGTTCCACCCAGATCCTCAATGGCCTGATCCGAGGTGGTTTGCATCCACGTTTTCAGCGCATCGGTTCCGTTGAGCACGTAGGTGGGGTCAGCATCAAGGGCGGCTACGGCCTTCTCCACGGACGCGCCTGGTCCGGCAATCTGCGCGGCGATGCGCGTTTGCTCGTCCGTAATGCGGCGCAGTTCTTCCACGCCCCACGCATACGTTTCATCCAGGTCCACCTCGGCGCCCAGGAACATCCGCGAGAACAGACGGTACCGTTCGCGTCCCACACCGTCCTGGCTGGGGGCTTGGGGGGCAAGTTCGGAGGCCAGGAAAGCCGTGAGTTTCCCGTAGGCCGATTGGGCTGCCGCTACACCGTCTGCCAACTCGGCCTTGAGGCCGTCCGAGGCGAGATCTCCAGCACCGTCAACAAAGCCGGGGAAGAAGGATTCGTCGCCTGCTTGAAGTGCTGATTGACGCAACGCTTCTTCCACCTGGCGGATGGCCGCCACCTTGCCCTGGGATGCGGCCAGGCGCAGGGACTCAATGTATCCGTCCATGGCGCGCGGGATTTTGCTCAAACGAGCGGCAATGTTCTGCCAGTCTTCCGTGGTGGCTGTGGGTACCAGGTCAAAAATGTCCCGCAGTCCCTGAACGGGAGAGGCAATGTTGTTCAGATCTGCAAACACCTCGCCGGAGTCAAAGAACTCGCCGTCCAAGCCCAGGCGCTCGCTCATGGCGGCCACGGTGACGCGGTCCACCTCGTCTACGGGTTCCGCCGTTTGCAGGGCGCGCACGGTGGATCGCGCTAACTCCGCACGCTCCGCGATGCCCGCAGGGGAGTGGTCCGTCATTTGATCGTCGAACCCCGGAATGCCAATGGACGTTGCCGCTAACGGGTCCAGGGCCGCATACGCTTTGGCGTAATCTTCGGCGATGCCATCAATGGCGGTGGGCGTGCGCGGGGAGGTGGTGGTAGTCATGTTCGCAGGGTACCCATACGGTCACGGGTTTGCAAAGATTTGGTGGTATTCATCACGAATTTGACGAGTTGGCTCGCCTAAATGGGCGATGCCTGGTTTACTAACCTTGTTAGGTCAGTTCCCCCCAAGGAGACCACATGTGGCGTGAAATGCCAGGTGACAGAGTTGCCGCCGAGAATACTGCAGGGACTACAAGTCAAACCCCTGAGTCGCTCGTGAGTGGATGGTCAGGTTTTGCCGATTGGCGAAACACCCACCACTCAGCCACCGGAGTTCGCACTCCGCTCGGCGAACAAACCTGGAAGGGACGCCGCGGAGTGTCCGCAATGCAAGCCCGTCTTCCCGTCTCCACGGAAGACCCGGTGAACTTCAAACTGGTTCACCGGTGGCTGCACCTCGGTGATCTCACCGCCCATCTGCTGGCCCACGGCCCTCTGCAATGCCAAGCCACAGCACCCGTGATTGACACTGCCGCGTGGCGTTTGATTGTGGTGCTTTGTGGCACGCTGCGCCTGGATGTTCAGGATGCGTTCTCGTGCCGGCTGGCCCCCCATGATGTGGCGCTCGTGCCCGGTGACGCCATGGCCCGCTACACCACGTCCGAGGGCGCCCGGGCCGTGATTGTGGATGTGCCTCCCACGCATCGCCTCGCCACCGAGGTTCTGGATCACCCGTGGTCCTGCAATAAGGAAAACAAGGCCGCCTCCGCGCTGGCCTGTGAAGTGGTGTCCTTCTTCCGGCGCACCCCCGAGCATCTCACCCCCCAAGTGCGCGCCCACTATGGCGAGCGGGTGGAAAAGTGGATTGAACGCACGTCAACCTGGCACGGCGAGCAATGCGCTGCTGAGCCAGAAGGCGATTGGGTAGTGCGCCTTGCGAGTGACGGCGTGCGGGATCGTGTTCTGGCCGTCATCCGCTCCCGCTGGGCCGATCCGGACCTCAACGCTGAACGCATTGGACGGGTTCTGGGTGTGTCCTCCCGTACCGTCCAGCGCGCGTTTGAGGGTCAAACAGCCCACGTAGCGGACATGATCCGCGGCGAGCGCGTTCAGCGCGCCGTGGCCGCCCTGACCTCGGAGAAGTTCCGGGACACTTCTGTAGAGGACATTGCTCACCAGGTGGGCTTCGGCTCCGGTGCCGGTCTGCGCCGCGCGATGCGTACCGAGATCGGTCAGAGTCCCGAGCAGGTACGTGCCGATTTACGACGACGCTGGGTTCCCCAGCTGGCTGCCCGGCAGCACCTGGACTAGCCCGCTACTCGCCTGGGTTGGCCGTTATTCGGCGCCGTTATTCGTCATCAGGATGGAAGGTGGGAGCCGCGCCTCGCGAGGTGGCCCACTCCACCACGTCATACCCGGCCTCGCTCAGTCGAGCCACTAGCCCGTCACCAGCATGGTCCAGCATGTTCATCACGCCGTCCAGCGTGACCGAAGCGCTGGTGTGGGGCGTGGCGAGCATGAGGCCCACAAAGAACGTTTCCACGGGGAACGCGCCCCCGGCCAATCCGTGTGATCTGTCTGACGAATCTGACCCAGGATCCCACACGGAGGTGGTGAGGTCCGGATGCATTCCCAAGGTTTCATGGAGGCTGTCAAAGAGTGCGGCATTGAGTTGACCCACCCGGTTCTCCAGGGACAAAATCCGTGGATCTTCATCAGCGTCATGGGCACCAAACTCCTTGCGCACACCGCACGCCGTGGTCACAAAAGCATGGAGAGCCTCGGCAAGGTTGTCCACTGCCTGATGCATGGCAGCGGGGTCAACGGATACTAATGGCGTTGGGGAATGCGTGGGGTCAGCGGTCACGAGCGCCAGTGTGCCCTACAGACTCGTCGTAGGTGATGGAGCAGCACGTGTCAGGCCGACGATGCACCATCAACTCCGTGAAAATTGATAAGTGTGACACAGGTCACAATTCGGTGGAATTCAGGTAGGATGAAAACGTGTCCTTTGAAGGTTTTACCAGCGAGCCGGAGTGCTCCTGCCGGAGTCCGCGCAACGCTGAGGCGGACCGTGAGATAGATCCCACGGATCCGGCGGATTTGCGCGCGCTCACCGAGCGGATCGACGAGGAATTGCTGGGCGGGCCTTCCAGTTACACCATCAATGACATTGCGCGTCAAGTGGGAATGACGCGGGAGGAAGCGGAGAACTACTGGCGTTGGTTGGGGCTCCCGGAACGGCATCCCGGCGAGTATCACTACGCCGATTCTGACATTTACTCCATGCACGAGATCTGCCTTCTCGCTAGTTCCGAGCACCTGGATGATGCCGCCATGCGGACCCTGGTGCGCTCCTTTGGTCACACCATGGAACGCCTCGCCACCTGGCAGGTGGAGGCCATCATTGAACACCACGCACGCCTGTACGGACTTGATGACGTGTCCGCTCGGCTCTCGGCAGCGGACACTATTCCGCACCTGGCTGGCCTGCTGACGCGTCAGCTCAACCACGTATGGCGCCGGCAATTGGCGGCGGTGACCAAGCGGCTGACCGTGGAGGCCATCCAGGCTAACGGCGCCAGCGAGGATGCCCGTGCGATGCCGTTGCAGCGTGCTGTGGGCTTTGCGGATGTGGTGGGATTCACCAAGCGTTCGCGTTTGATGCCCCCAGAGGAGTTAGCGGGATACATTCAAGACTTTGAGAACTCGGCGCGTGACCTCATTGCGGAAAAGGGTGGGCGCGTGATCAAGTCCATCGGCGATGAAGTGATGTTTGTGGCCGATAACGTCACCGCAGGCGCCGAGATTGCCTTGGCCTTTGCCGATCCTGCCACCCTGGGTGGGCGGTTCCCCGTTCGCGTAGGCATGGTGTGGTGCCGCGTGTTGACACGCCTTGGGGACATTTATGGGCCCGGGGTGAATCTGGCCTCACGCCTGACGGAACTGGGTGACCCCGGTGAAGTCACGGTGGACGCCATCACCGCCGAGATTCTGGCGAGTTCCTCGCGGTACCAACTCGACGAAAAGCCCGAGGTAGAGGTCCAAGGCGTGGGAATGGTGTCTACAGCTGTTCTCACCAGGGCTTCGGCGGCCAACCGGGCCATCCCCAGTGTTCCTTCGGTCAGGGCGGCGGCCAGTGTAGTGCAGGCTACCTCTCCCTTTCCACCCGGAGGTCCACGAATTCAGCCAGCCAGGGTGAGCGAGGTTGGTGCCCCGGTGGCAGTATCTCCGTTGGCGGTTCCTGCTGTGGCAGTTCCCACGGTGGCAGCGGCCTGAGTCCCACGGTGGCAGTTCCCACGATGGCAGCGGCCTGAGTCCCACGTTGTCAGTTCCCACGATGGCGGCTACCTGAACGGTCCGTGCTCCTCACCACCCACGGCTCCGGCCCCTCCCTCCACCCGGTGGCGCATATTGATTGGCGCGCGATGAGTGGTGTGTCACGAACGCGTTTCTCATGCCCACGCGGCCCCGGTACGGTTCGCTTATGTCACCAGCCGCCCCATCCACCCTCACCGGAGGAGTGGGCGGGCGTGCCCGTGGACCCGCGCACGCGCGCCCACGGACGCGCCGCCGGTGGGGGCGAAGAATTGCCCTGGTCCTTGCTGGCATGATGGCCGTGATGGGCATGGGGGCCTGTGCCACGTATCACTCGCTGCGGAGCGCCATCACGGTATCCGATGCGGGGAATCTCCTTGAAGCGTCCAGGCCGCAGGAATCCGGCGCCGCAACCATCCTGGTCATCGGAACGGATTATCGAGGAGGCGCCAACCGGGAGCTTGCCGGTGAGGGCGGTGAGTTCTTTGCTGACTCCACGCTCCTGATTCACCTGGCACCGGAGATCGGAAGAGCACA
>JAIRQO010000017.1 GCA_031256435.1 Cellulomonadaceae bacterium | reverse complement strand
CCACCCTTCTCCGTGCGGTGCATGACGTGGATGTGATCATCGGCTGCAGCGAGGCTGTCAACGATGGCGCCGGTGCCATCCGGAGAACCATCATCCACAACAAGAATGTCCACCTCCGGGGCGTTCTCCCGCACGCCCGTGACCTGGTTGGTGATGTTCAGCGCCTCGTTGTACGTGGGGATGATCACCAGGGTTCTTGGCGTTACTGCATCATTGCGGGGCTCTTGATTCTCGGTCACCGCCGTACCGTATCGCTCTCAGGATGATGCCACCGTGGCGGCTCGCGGGGTGCGGCGCACGTGTCCGACGATGCCGCCGCACGCGGCAAGGAGCGGTCCGAGAGCCAGGGCCATCCACCCAGGCCACAGGCCGAGCGTGACGGCGGGGGTGACCGTGGTCCGTAAGGGCACCTCGGCAATGACGTGATCGGCAGACATGAGGCCGGTACGTGCCACCAGGGTGCCGTCCGGCGAGATCACCCCGCTCACCCCCACGGTGGACACCTGAACGGTGGCGCGCCCGGTGGCGATGGCTTGCATCCGAGTCATTTGCAGTTGTTGCGTGGACTGGGGGGTAATGCCAAAACTCGCGTTGTTGGTAGGAATGATGAGCACCTCGGCGCCGTGGCGAATGGCATCAACAAAGATATCGTCGTACGCCACCTCAAAACAGATGCCCATTCCCAGCGTGACGGTGCCCTGCGGCGCGGTGCTGTTCGAATCAACTCTCTGGGTCACGGGCACCTCGATCACCGGGGCGTTCTCAGCCGCAATCATGTCCGTACTCACCCTGGCCACCTGATCGCTGAGGCGCTCTAGCAGTGGACGCAGCGGGATGTATTCGCCAAAGGGCACGGGGCGTTGTTTGGCATACCGGCCAATGATCCCCTCCCCCGCATTCCACAGGAGCATCACGTTGTAGCGGCCACCCTCCTGAGGAAACTCCTGGGTGCCAATCAACAACGGCGCTCCCGCTTGGAGGCTCAGGGCATCCAAAGACTGGGCCAGTGCAGCGTTCCGAGGAAGCGCGGGGTCCCATCCCGCTGAATCTTCTGGCCACACCATCAGGTCAAAATCCACACCCGTGGCAATCAACTCTCGGGTGCCAGTCCGGTGATTGTCCAGTACCTGCTGGGCGTTGTAGGAGGCATCTCCCCCAGGGTTAGCGTTGCCGCCCTGAACGATTCCCACGGTGAGAGTACCTGCCTCAGCCAGATCGGTTCCGCCGTTCACCGGCACGGCACGGTCACCATGATCCACGACGACGGTCACGGCAGGATTCGCTACCGGTTCGGCCTTGTTGCTGGAGGGCAATGGCAGCAATGCCGGAGCAAACAGTGCAATGCCCATGGCACCCAGGCAGATTCCACTGGCCAAGATGTCACGCTGAATGCCATACTCTACCGCTCTGGTGAGAAGCACTCCGCCCACCGCCAAGAGCGCTGTCACTAGCACGCTTCCCGCTAACCATGCAGCCCTGCCGGTGGGGGCATCGGCAACGGACCACGCCAGCCTCCCCCACGGGAACCCGCCAAAAGGAACGCGCGAGCGCCATTGTTCCGCACTGGTGAACACTGCGGCAAAAGTCAGCACGTAGAGGGGCGTCCGGGTTGTGACGGCAGGGAGGCGCCGTGCCCAGGTCCACAGCGCCCCGGCTAAAGCGAAGAACGGCGCTTGAAGCACTAGCGTCAGTGCGAGCCACGGGGGAACCGTGGCGGCTTCGGCGGCCCACCAGGTGTGGGGCAAGAAGAAGGCGATTCCAGCACAGTATCCCACCAGTGCGTTCCATCCAGCGTGGTCCCGTTGCCAGGCCTCATGCAGCAACGCCACGGCAATGACCGTCAGCGGCCACCATCCCGTGTCGGGGAAGGCCGCCCACAGGGTGATCCCGGCCGTCACGGCCAGGAGGAGGGTGAGTGGCTTACTTGCCCTCATCCTTGGTCATCTTTGTTCTGGTGGGACTCACCCAGGTTCCTTCTCCGGCAAAGCCCAACACGCCCTTAATGGCCGGTACAAAGGTGGTGATCACCGTGACGGCGTTCATTTGCCAGTACCAGAGCATGTAGGCCGGCGCAAAGAGGATGTATTTCACCTTGGCCCGGTGGTTGTCCAACATGAGTGCGGCAAAGAGTTGCCAGAACCCAATCACAGAGATGAAGGCCGAGAACACAAAGGCCATGTCAAGCGTGTGAACCAACTGCACGTTATCGCCAGCGGCAATGAAGAACAGCAACCGGATGATCAACCAAATCAGGAAGATCACGTAGTAGAAACTCCACACAATGGAGAACGTCTGGTCAATGAGCATGACCACCTTGGGAAGGTTCTTGATGGGGTGGGCAGCCACGCGCTTGAAGTTGGTGGTCCAGGACTCTGTTCCACCCTTGGCCCAACGCTTGCGCTGGTTGTAGAGCATGTTGAAGGTGTTGGGAACGTTCATGTAGAACATGATGTCCGGAGCAAACACCGCGCGCCAACCCTGATATTGCTGGTCCCAACAAATGGAGATGTCCTCGGTAGCGCGGTCCTGGCGGAATCCGCCCACATCCCACACCGCCGCCTTGCGGTACATGGTGTTGGCACCGGAGTAGGCGTACATATTTCCCAGCACGCCCATCTGGGAGCGCTTGATGATCCCCACAATGGAGGAGAACTCCACAGTCTGGGATTTCTCCACCATCATGGACCTGTTCTGAACGTCCATATTAGCCGTCACGCCACCAATGTTCTGCCCACCGGGACTCAGGAAGAAGTTCATGTACTTCTTCAGGCCGTCCGGTTCCGGCACAGTGTCCGCGTCATTGGACAGGATGTACTCTCCGCGGGCAAAGGCAATGCCGATGTTGAAGGCGTGGGCCTTCCCCTTGTTCTTGTTGATGCGCAGCACCCGGAGTTTGGGGTACTTCAGTTGCAACCGAGCCAAGATATCCGGCGTGGTATCCGTGGATCCGTCATCACAGACCAACACCTCATAGTTGGAGTAGTTGAGGTCATTCATCAAATAATCGATGGTTTCCTCAATCATGACTTCCTCGTTATGCGCAGGAATCATGATGGTGACCAGGGGTTCCTCATCCTCTGACAGAGGAACAAAGTCCTTGAATCCAATGTGGCCCACGTACAGGTATCTGAAGAAAACCCCACCAATGGTCCACGCAAGCGCACCAATGATCGGGTAGAGGGACAGCAGTTGTACCGACGAGTTGAACCACCACTCCATGTGGGTGGTCCACCAGTCAGTAAAGGCGTTGGCAACAATAATCATCGGATCGGGCACCCACCTTCGTCGAACAGTTTGTCCACCAAATCCTCGGGGATGTTTTGCTCACCCTCCACGGCGTAGTACATGGCGCTCACGCGCTCCTCGTCAGGTCCGAACCGCTCGGCGTACATGGCCTCCAGCACTGCCTTGCGTTTCAACATGGAGTCATAATCGTAGTTTTTCCGTGACGGATACACATGCTTCTCAAAGATGTTGTTCCGCACCAGGAAGTAGATACTGAACGCCAACACCACTACAAAACCAATGGCCGTACCAATGGTGATGTAAACCGAAAGGTCCCAACCATCGGACCAATCCCAGTGGTAGAGCCACGGCCAAATGGGGGTGGGCGCTAACGAGTTGATCAGGATGAAGATGGGGGCCAGAAGAATGAACCACAGGAAAATGGCCGTGACAAACTCACGGACTTTCAGGAAGGTGTGGCCGTCGGCATAGTAGTCATCCTGAACAAAGTCCTGGACGTCACGGCCATCGGATGACTTGGTGTACTCCTGAGACTCCATTGAGCCAGCAGATTCCAATTGTTCAACAGGTTCCGCAGTTTCGTCAGTCATCAGGCTCACCTCCCCTCATCATCATCAGTGAGTGAACTGGGGTTCTGGTGGTACCTCTCCAGATACGCCTTTTGCCGTGCCACCAGGGTGTTCGCTTCGCTGAACACCTGGTGGTGGCTCACGTGGCTCAGGTCCTGTTCCAGCATGTACACGGCGTCATCAATGTATTCAGATTGCCCCGAGGTGAAGTAGTGCTGCAACTGCCCCAACCCCTGCGCCGAGAGCAACTTGGCGGGAATCTTGGAGTTCTTGATCTGGTCCTCGTTAAGGAGGGTATCTAGTGCGCGGTTAACTTCCGCCCTTTCCGTGAGGAACTGTGACGTCACGCCCTTGGTGATGGGAGCAATGAGTTTAGAACCCGCCGTAGTGCCAAGTATCTTGCTCACCATCATGTACACCAACACGCCCAGAAACGCCGTGGTAGCGGCGAGGCCAGCAGCGCGAACAGCATTCAGTTGTCCGTTCTCCCAAATCACTTCCAAGGTGTTATTGAGAACATAGACCCACACAATGATGGGGAGAATCATCGCGATGATGATGCACACCACGGAACGACGAGTAGCGATGGCCTGAGCAAGCGACCGGGAAAGATCATTCCGGCTCTGAACGTTCTTTTCAATGGATCCCAGGGTCTGTGACACCTTGCGGCAGTATTCCTGATCCGATGTGGGCAACGGAGCGGCGTCAGGTTCGGCGAGTTCAGTTCCCGCAACCTCATTGTCGGCAACTGCAGGCTCGACGATGTCAGGTTCTAAGGAATCAAGTCCCACAGCATCACGTCCCGCGGAGTTAGAAGGTACGGTACTCACGCGTTCTCCTTGGGATTCATCCTGCGGACAGCGTCTGCAAGAACCTTGGTGAATCCACGCGGATCTTCATACCCGTGCTTGAAGTAGAAGTCCGTGTACTCAATGTCATCAATGGTGAGGTTCTGCTCAATAGCCATCGAGAGAAGATCGGCGTAACTGGATACTTCCTGTGATGTTCCGCGTGCTTGGAGACCCAGGATCTTGTGGGTTCCCTTTTCAAACACCAGCCACATCTCATAGAACTTGTCCGAGGCAATGTACTTGTTCACCACGTGGGCAATCATGGCATCAAAGCCTTCTTCGGTAGCCCGCTTCTGAGAAAGCCCCGTCATACACATGATGCGCCCGTCAAAGTTCATGTTGTAGGTGCCCTGTGACGGGTTGATGGCCTTGCGTGGGCCCATCAGGTTGAGCGCGCACACGCCTCCTTGGCGAACCGCGTTGCTCGCGTGGGGCATGTACTTTGGCTCGGCCACATTGGTCACACGCGTTGTGGCACAGTCCCCCACGGCAAAAACGTCCGGTACGGAGGTCTGCATGTAGTCATCCACAACAATGGCACCGTATGGGCCGAGTTGCACGTCCTTGTGAACAAGGAAGGAGTTGGGACGGAATCCGGTGGCGTAGATGACGCCGTCCGCCACTACGGACTTCCCGTCCGAGGTGGTGACCTTCAGCCTGCGGTTCTTGTACGGTCCGCCCTTGAGAACTTCAATCTCCGAGACCACGGAACCGGTCCGCACATCAATACCGTATCCCCGTGATACCGCTTTGACCTCATTGGCTAACTCGTCGTCCAAATAGCGGTTCATGAGTTGCTCGTGAGATTGAACCAGAGTGACCTCAAGATCCTGCTGAACAAGAAGACGTGCAATCTCCACGCCGATGGCTCCTCCGCCAATGACCACCACAGACTTGGCTACAGCGATCATCTTCTTGATCTTGACGGCATCGTCAAACTTCTTGATGATGAACACATTGCCGTCAAAGTCACCCTTGACCACGGGAACGGTGGGGTAGCTCCCGGTTGCCATGACGAGTTTGTCCCATGAGTCCGTGTGGACGGCGTGCTTCTTGTCCGCATACTCAATGGTCTTGTCCGCAATGTTCACCTTGCGCACCGTGACCTCGGTGTGAACCGCAATGCCCTTTTCCACCAGGTCACGCACGGTGACGTAGGCACGCACCTTCTGGAAATCTGACTTTCCTTGGAGGTACAACGGGATACTCTGCGCAACAAAACCGATGGTGTCCTGCTTCTCATACATCACCACGGTGGCGTCTGGATACTCTTCCCGCGCCCTGAGCGCGCACGCAATCGCGGCATGTGAGCCTCCAACGATGACAATCTTCATGGGTTCCATCCTTATTCCCGCAGGAAATTGTTCTGGTATGCAGTCAACACTGTTCACTCTACCCGTCCGAGGGTATTACATGGTGGAGAACGCAACTACGCCGCGCTGTAACGAATTCTTTGCTCTGCGTGCCGTGGCTTGGAGCGCTGACGTGGGAGCCGCGTGAGTAAGTTGATCCAGGACATCAATTACCTGCTTGCACCACCGGACAAAGTCACCGGGAGTTAACTCGGAGCCGCGGAGAACCGTTTCCAAAGATCTCCCCCGTGACCAGAGATACACCGGAGTGGTCATTCCGGGGTCAAGGTCACCCGTGCCTTCAATGCCGTGCCGGTCTTCAAGGGCGACGAGCCTGTCCCAGAGTTCATTGGTGGCCTTCAGCGCCTCACGCAACGGTGCTTGATGGGGAACGCGGACTTCCGTGCCGTCATCGCTCCGACCCGAATACACTATGGTGGACACGGTTGCGGCAAGAGAGGCGGGATCAAGGTCATCCCAGATTCCTGAACGCAAGCACTCAGCAAGCAGTAGGTCACTCTC
>JAIRQO010000067.1 GCA_031256435.1 Cellulomonadaceae bacterium | reverse complement strand
ACTCGCATCGCCCGCGTTCGCGCAACCATCGGGGCGTCTCACGACGCCCACTCGGCGGGTTCGCATGTGCGATTCTGAGTAAACTCAGATCGCACGCGCTCACACCGCCTTCGGGGCGTGGCGCAGCTTGGTAGCGCGCTTCGTTCGGGACGAAGAGGTCGCAGGTTCAAATCCTGTCGCCCCGACTCAAAACCCACGGATTCCCGTGGGTTTTTTGTTTTCCCCCATTTCTTGCCCCGTGGGGGTGTGGTTGTACGCGTATGAGCCCCCAGACGCGTACAACCGGACCCCCACGCGGTACGGTGGGAGGGTGCCAGCACGTAATCTCTCTTTGTCCGGACCCTCGCGTGAGGTGACCACCGCACTCGCCGCGCTGAGGGAAAGCCTTGCCATTCCCCAAGAGTTCCCCAGTGACGTCCTTGCCCAGGCCGCTGATGGGCAAACACTGCTGGACGCCGCGCTCGCGGACCCCGCTCGTCAGGACCGTCGGAGCATTCCGCTGATCACTATTGATCCCCCCGGTTCCATGGACCTGGATCAAGCCGTCCATATTGAGCGCCAGAACAACGCCGGGTACACCGTTCACTACGCCATTGCTGATGTGGCCTATTTTGTGCCAGCGGGCAGCGCCATTGACCGCGAGTCCTACCTGCGCGGCACCACCATTTACGGTCCCGACTACAGGACACCTCTTCACCCGCCAGCACTTAGCGAAGGGGTGGCAAGCCTGCTTCCGGATCAGGACCGTCCCGCTGCGCTCTGGACCATCACACTCAGCAAGAAAGGGGAGATCACCAGCGCCTTTGTCGAACGTGCGATTGTCAGGAGCACTGCACGGTGGACGTACGACGAAGTTCAGGATGTCCTTGATGCCGCCGGTGGCGAAGAGGCCCCCAACCCCAACACCTCAACCCCCATCCCGGAAACCGTGTATCTCCTGAAAACGGTGGGCACGCTCCGGCAGGAAGCCGAGCGCCGCCGGGGCGGGGTGTCCCTGAACGTCCCTGAACAAGAAGTGTTCCAGGACCCTGACACGGGAGAGTTCTCCCTGGCCTTCCGCGGCCTCGTTCCCACCGAGGGATGGAATGCCCAGATTTCACTGCTGACCGGAATTGCCGGAGCGCAGATCATGCGGGAAGCGGGGATCGGCATTTTCCGGACCCTGCCCCCAGCCGATCCGCGTGACCTCAAGCGCCTCCGCCGAACCGCCGCCGCGTTGGGGATCACCTGGAATGCGGACCAGAGTTATGGGCAGGTGTTGGACTCCCTGGATGCCACCAACCCCAAGCACGCTGCGTTCCTCAACGAGGCCACTACGCTGTTTCGGGGCGCGGGGTATCACGCCTTCGGGATTCCCGGACCCGCTGATGACAACGGCCAACCCGGCCCCATCGTCACGCTCCCTGCTCATCCGGGAAGCCCCAAGACGCTCACCCGGCACGCCGCCATTGCCGCAGAATACGCCCACATCACGGCGCCCCTACGGCGTTTGGTGGATCGCGCGGGCACGGAGGTGTGCCTTGCTCATTGCGCTGGTCAGGCCGTTCCTGAATGGGTCTACCAGGCTCTTCCCCTGCTTCCCGCCGCGATGACCAGCGCCATCAAGAAGGCGAGTTCCTTTGAGCGCCAATGCGTGTCCATTGTGGAGGCCGCGCTCCTGGTGGGCCGCGAGGGGGAGCAATTCAGCGCCGTGACCGTAGACACTATCCTCGCCAAGGGTGCCACGCAGGCTCATCGCGGTGAGGTGGTGATCGACGATCCGGCTATCCGAGCGAGGGTGGACGGTGACAACCTGGAGTTGGGTGCGCGTGTCACGGTCACCCTGACGGAAGCAAGCATCGCTGAGGGCAAGGTCCGTTTCGCCACATCGTAGCGGGAAATGGCCTACCCAGGGGGTGTGGAGAAAAATTGTTCGAGTTGTCTGCGCAAATACCTATCCTTGGCAATCTCTTTTCGATACCATGACTAAATGACCCGTGTGATGTTGGCGGAAGACGATCCAGCCATCGCTGAACCACTCTCCCGCGCCCTGACCCGTGAGGGCTACCAAGTCACCGTGTCCGGAACCGGGCAAGGGGCCGTGGATGGTGCACCGGACAATGACCTGTTGGTGCTGGACTTGGGGCTTCCGGACATGGATGGGTTGGATGTAGCCCGTGAACTGAGGGCTTCCGGGCACACCGTGCCCATCTTGATCCTGACCGCACGCGCTGACGAGGTGGACCTGGTGGTGGGTCTCGATGCTGGCGCGGATGACTACGTGACGAAGCCGTTCCGGTTGGCCGAGTTACTGGCACGCGTGCGCGCTCTGCTCCGGCGCATGGAGGGCGACACCCCCAACCAGGAGGAACTGGTGGTGCAGGACATTCGGATGGATGTCTCCGCGCACCGCGCCTATCACGCCGGCCGCGAGTTGGACCTCACGGAAAAGGAGTTCACGCTCCTGAAGGTCTTGATGAGTTCCGCAGGAAAGGCTATTCGACGAGAATCGCTGATGGACATGGTGTGGGGGGCGCAGACAGCAAGCCTTCCCAAAACGTTGGACATGCACATTTCCTGGTTGCGCCACAAACTCGGCGATGATGCCAGCGCCCCGCGGTACATCTTCACTGTACGCGGGATGGGGTTCCGGTTCGAGACCAACCCTAGTTAGCGGGCGCCATGCGTCGGCGAATCCTCCTTGCCACCATTGCCGCCGTTGCGGTGGCCGTTCTTCTTCTGGGCGTACCTCTGGCCATTTTCGGCGCGCGCTACGTATCTGAAGCCAGCCAACAGCGTTTGCATGATCGGCTGGATAGGCTGGTGGCCTCCGTTCAAGCGGCGCAGGAGCGCCAGGAAACCAGGCCTCCACCGGCAGCGGTAGACCGAGCCATGACGGGGCGAGCCGGGGACACACCCGCCTACGTCACCATCGTGATGCCGGACAGCACCATCACTCGCGGAGGCGCCCACATTGAAGGGCCGCACACCACGGTGGGGGCCATCACGGGCCATGGCGCTTCCGTCAGTATGACGATCTCCAACTGGGACGGGTGGATTCAGTCCGCTCAACTGGTCACCCTGGTGATGGCGGTGGGCGTGGTGGCGGTTGCCGCCGGAGTCACCATTGCCGTGTGGCAAGCCAATCGCCTGTCCGCGCCGCTGGTGTACTTGGCAGCGTCTGCCGAACAGTTGGCCTCCGGCCAGGTCAGGCCGCGTCTGGCTCCCGTGGGGGTGGAAGAAATAGATCTCGTCGCCGATGAATTAGCACGCACATCGGACCGCTTAGCGGGGCGCATCGCCGCTGAACGGCAGTTCACCGCTGACGCCTCGCACCAGTTGCGCACCCCGTTGACGGCACTGACCATGAGGCTTGAGGAGATTGAGCTCATGAGTTCTGAGGATGATGTGCGCGAGGAAGCGCGGATTTCCCTGGAGCAAGTGGAACGCCTGAAAGGCGTGATCGACGATTTATTGGCCGCCTCGCACCGCAATCAAACAGGCGCCACCGAGCCCGTGGACGTGCAAACCATCATGGATCAGCAGATGGACGAGTGGGGACCGTCCTACCAGGCGGCAGACCGGGCCATTGAACTTCACATTCCGGAGGGAACTCGCGTGATGGCTACGCCGGGAGCATTTTCCCAGGTCATGGCTACCTTCCTTGAAAACTCTCTCAAACACGGTGCGGGAACCACCACCATCAGGGCCCGCAAATCCGGCTCGCGGAGCATCGCCATTGAGGTGGGGGATGAGGGCGCCGGTGTACCCGAGGAGTTGGCCTCCACCATTTTTGAACGCGGGGTTACCTCCGGGAACGGGACCGGGCTTGGATTGTCCTTGGCGCGGGATTTGGCTGCCGTGGACGGTGGACGGGTGGATTTGCTGCAAAAGAAGCCGGCCGTTTTTGTGGTGTTCCTCTCGGCTGTTCCTAAAGGTTTGGATCCCTCATCAGTGTTGCCTGAAGGAGTGGTGGTAGGCAATGCTCCGCGCGGACGCCGTGGGCGGAAACATAAGGGCGATTCTGCATGATGACCGATGTAGAGCAGGCCGGGCGTGGTGGATTCGACGAGCGGGGTGGATCGGAGTTTCCTGGGCAGGGCGGGCATGGTGGGTTCGACGAGCGGGGTGGATTGGAGTTTCCTGAGCAGGCCGACCATGCTGAGCAGGCCGAGTTTGGGCTCACGGATCTCCTCCACCCCGGCCAACTCCGGGACCCCGCTCAGCGTGCGCGCCTGTGGAAACGCGTGGGAGAACTCCTGAGGTTCGGCGCCGTGGGCGGCGTAGCCTTTGTGGTGAACTTCGGCGTGTTCAACCTGGCGCGCGCCTTGGGACTCAGCCCGCTGTGGGCCAACGTTGTTGCCGTGGTGGTGGCCACGCTGGTGTCCTGGCTCGGGAACCGCTTCTGGACCTTCTCGGAAAGGAAAACTCAGGCTCCCCGGCGGGAGGTTATTGGCTTCTTCGTCGTCAATATTGTGGGCTTGCTGATTGAAAACGCCATGCTGGGAATCACGCACTACGGGTTGGGGTTCACGGCGCTGTGGATGGACAACCTGTCCAAGTTTGTGGGCACGGGAATCGGAACGATTTTCCGGTACGTGGCGTATCGGCGATGGGTGTTCACCGGCTCGTAGGGGCAGGGGCAGGGGCAGCGCGAGTGCCGCGCGGTGGCATGCCTGAGCGTCACGGATTCGTTGCAGCATCGTGGCGCTGGCTACGCTGACGCCGTGAACGCGTGTGACACTTTCCCCGGACCCGTGGTGGCGGTGGTGGGCGGCGGCCAACTGGCCCGCATGATGGCCCCCGCTGCAGGTGAGTTAGGCGTGCGATTGCGCGCCCTCGTGGAAGCGCCGGATTCGTCTACCGCCCAAGTGGTGGTGGACTCGCACCAGGGCATCGCGAGTGACGAGGCCGCCATCCGTTCTCTGATTTCTACGGATGCTGCGGTTCTGACCTTTGAACACGAGCACGTGCCCAATGCGCTCCTCCAGGACCTGATTGACCACGGAACCCCGGTGCGGCCTGGCCCTGATGCTCTGGTGTTCGCGCAGGATAAAATTGCCATGCGGACACGGCTCACGGAACTTGGAATACCGTGTCCCCGCTGGGCTGCACTCCCCACGGAACCGCAGGCCGCGCGGGCTGCTATTGCCGAGTTTCTCGCGGCATCCCCCTCTGGTCGGCAAGCCGTTCTTAAAACTTCCCGGGGAGGCTATGATGGCAAGGGCGTACGCATCATTTCTTCGCCTGACGATGCCGCAGATTGGATTGATGCCGCTGCGGATGGCGCGCCGCCGTTGCTGGTGGAGGAGAAGGTTCCGTTTTCCCGTGAGTTGGCGGCTTTGGTTGCCCGGAGGGCATCGGGCGAGGTCCGTGCTTGGCCGGTGGTGGAATCCGTTCAGCGCGGCGGAGTGTGCTCTGAAGTCATTGCTCCGGCCCCCGGTTTATCGTCGAACACGGAACGCGCCATCGAGCAACTGGCCATGACCATCGCTACTGAGTTGGATGTTACCGGCGTGCTGGCCGTGGAGATGTTTGAGGTGGCGGGCGAATCTGGTGTGCCGCAGGTACTGGTGAACGAACTTGCTATGCGCCCTCACAACTCGGGGCACTGGACCATCGATGGGGCCGTGACCAGCCAATTTGAGCAGCACTTGCGTGCCGTGCTGGACTGGCCTTTGGGGGCTACGGACGCACGGGCCACCTGGACCGTGATGGCCAATGTTCTCGGATCGTCACTCGAATGCCTCACGGACGCTCTGCCCCGGCTCATGGCGCAATACCCCGAGGCGAAGGTCAATCTGTACGGAAAAGGGATTCGTGTGGGAAGGAAACTGGCCCACGTCAACGTGTCCGGGGATGACCTGGATCAGGTGCGCGAGCGTGCGCTGGCGGCGGCGGCCCTATTACGTGGCGATGTAGCGCCAGAAGAGGTGAATCGATGAAGGAACGTCAATCCGCTGTGGAGCCTGCTGCGGAGCGTCAACCCGTGGTGGGCCTGGTCATGGGATCGGACTCGGACTGGCCGGTCATGAAAGCCGCCGCCGAGGCACTTGCCGAGCATGATGTGCCGTTTGAGGCCGATGTAGTCTCGGCGCATCGTATGCCCGACGAGATGATTGCCTATGGACGTTCCGCCAGTTCACGCGGCTTGCGGGTCATCATTGCGGGAGCCGGAGGAGCCGCACACCTGCCCGGCATGCTCGCCTCCGTGACACCCTTGCCCGTCATCGGCGTACCCGTTCCGCTTGCCCGATTAGACGGCATGGATTCGCTCCTGTCCATTGTGCAAATGCCCGCCGGAGTTCCGGTGGCCACCGTGTCCATCGGCGGAGCGCGCAATGCCGGCCTGTTGGCATTGAGGATTTTAGCCTCCGGGTTTGACGACGAATCTTTAGCCCTTCGTGCCCGTATTGTGGAGTTTCAGGACGGGTTGCGCGCAGTAGCACACGCCAAGGGTGAGGCATTGAGGGCCGAGGCGCAGAACTTGTAGGGGACACCTTCTTGCCGTAGGCATTTGGCGTAATATCACTGAGCATTGCGCGCCGCTCTGAGGGATCCCAGGGCTCCGACGGCCCTTCACAGTGAGTTCATATCAGCACCCTGGGCCACAATGGGACCATGATCACAGCATGGACCGCAGCCGATGTTCGTACGGCCGAGAAACCTCACCTTGACGCTGGCGAACCCTTGATGCAACGGGCCGCCTGGGCGTTGGCCGGTGAGGTGCGCCGGGAACTTGCCGAGGTGGGGATTGCCGAACCGGGCGCGCGGATCGCCCTGCTGGTGGGAGCGGGGAACAACGGTGGCGATGCCTTGTGGTGCGGCGCCTATCTCGCTCGGCGCGGGTGCCGGGTGACAGCGTATTTAGCCGCCGCGAGCGTCCATCCCGAGGGGCTTGAGGCGTTCCTGGAGGCGCGCGGGGTGGCCGTGGCGGTGCACAGCGAGGATGAGCTTGGGCTTGGTGATATTCCTGTGGGCAGCGCAGGTGCTGCCGGGAGTGATTCCCGCCAGCCTGAAGATTCCCAGGTTTCGCCACGGACGGGTGCAATTGCCTGGGTTGGGCATGAAGCTACAGCGCGGGCGCGCTCCGGCGCAGCCGTCACCACCTTCCGATTGATCGGTCCAGCAGAAGCCGCAGCGGAGGCGTGCGAGGCGGATGTTGTGGTGGACGGCTTGCTCGGCATCGGCAATACGGGGGCCATGCGGGGCATTCCCGGAGACCTGGTGACGGCATTGAATGCCATCTGGGAAGAGGATGCGGGCGTAGGTGGGGTTGACCATGGCAGCGGTAGCCGTGGTGGTGGAGACGGTGGGCCTGTCGGTGGCCGCGTGGGACAGGGCACGGCTGGTAGTGGCGGGGATGACGAGCCCCCGGCTAGACCATTGGTGATCGCGGTGGATACTCCCTCCGGCATTGGGATAGATGACGGCACCGTGCCCGGTCCCGTACTCCGGGCGGACCGCACGGTCACCTTCGGTGCGGTGAAACCAGGATTGCTGCTGCCTCCGGCCACTCACCTGGCCGGTGCGGGGACGCTGGTGGACATCGGTTTGACCTTCCCCGGGAGCCCGTTGGTGACGCGATTATCTGCTCAGGATGTGGCTGCACTGTGGAGGGTGCCCACCGTGCGGGACCACAAGTACACGCGCGGCGTGGTGGGAGTGGTGGCCGGAACATCCGCATACCCGGGAGCTGCTGTTTTGTGCGCTTCAGCAGCGGTGCTGACCGGTGCCGGCATGGTGCGCTACTCGGGACCGCAGGACGTGGCTCGGACGGTGATTGCTGCCAGGCCCGAGGTGGTCAATGCCTGGGGCCAGGTGCAAGCCTTGGTGGTGGGGCCGGGGATTCCTGCGTGTGCGCCCGGAGTAGAGGAAGCCGATGACGGGCAGTGGACACGGGCTCGCGCCTGCCTGAAAGCCGGGTTCGGTCACCTGGCAGGAACCCAGCCTGCGGTACCCGTGGTGGTGGACGCCGGAGGATTGTCCTTGGTCAGTGGTGATCTGCCCGCCTGGGTGGTGTTGACTCCCCATGCCGGGGAACTGGCGGTTCTCTTGCGCGCGCATGGCGAGTCCGCATCACGAGCGGATGTGGAAGCAGAACCCTTACGGTGGGCGCGGAGGGCACAGGAAATTACAGGCGCCACGGTGCTCCTCAAGGGTGCCGCCACCGTGGTGGTGGGGCCGGGAGAAACGGCCTATTGCCAGGCCAACGCACCAGCGTGGATGGCCACAGCCGGGTCGGGCGACGTTCTGGCAGGGTTGGTGGGCACCACGCTGGCAGCACGATCCGCCGAGGTAGTGGCCAACCCGTCTCTGGCGGCGGAGGTAGCTGCGGCAGCAGTGCTTGTGCACGGATTTGCTGGAGAGTTGGCCAATCCCGGAGGACCGGTGGCGGCGCTCGCGGTAGCGGAAGCCTTGCCGCACGTCATCGCGGAACTGTTACTCCTGCGATGACCCGGACTCTGCCCTTGCCCGTGCGAAATGGCCTGAACCCCACACGCGTGGTGATTCCAGGTCCGGCGGCGGGTGCTGAGCGTACTGTCCTCGAATACTTGCTCAGCCGTTTCCCGGATGATGAACAACGGCTCCGGGAGAAGGTCTCGGCTGGCGAGGTGGTGGATGGACACGGAGGTGTTGTCACCGCCGAGACGCGAGCACAGCCTGGTGCATCCGTGTGGCTGTACCGGGATCCGCCCATCGATGAGCCTCACGTCCCAGAACTCAGCGATCTGCGGATTCTCTACCAGGATGACACCATTCTCGTCGTCGATAAACCTCACAACGTTGCTGTCACCCCACGCGGACAATGGGTCACCCAAACGCTCCTGGTGAGGCTCAGAGTGGAACTCGGGTTGCCGGATCTCTCGCCGGCGCACCGTTTGGACCGTCCCACGGCTGGAGTGTTGCTGTTGACGGTGAAACCTGATGTTCGCGGACGCTATCAGATGCTGTTTGAGAACCGATTGGTCACCAAAGAGTACGAGGCCGTGGCAGCGATGCCTAGCGAGGGGGTGACGTTTCCACGGACGTTGCGCTCGCGGATTGTGAAGAACCGTGGGGTGGTGGCAGCGCAGGAGGTACCAGGGAAGGCGAATGCCGAAACCTGGATTGGCCTGATACGTACCGATGCACAACGGGAGCGTGGTCTGTATCTCTTACAGCCTCACACGGGTAAAACGCACCAGCTGCGTGTTCACATGAATTCCCTGGGACTTCCTATCCTGCATGATCCCTTCTTTCCCGAGGTGATTGACCCTGGTAATACCGACCCCGCGCGGCCATTGCAACTCCTTGCACGGTCTCTTGAGTTTTGTGATCCCATGACCGGGGAGAGCCGGGTGTTCCGGTCACAGCGAACGCTCGTTGAGGCGCCGCCCTAGTGGAGGGGGGCCCGAAGGCGGAGGGGTTCTCCGGCTGCAAGGGTTCCTGGGTGCAGTCGTATCGGCTTGTGGTTTCTCCTGCCTCTGGTACTTCTCAGGCGACATTGGGCGCCAGCGAATGTGGCTCGTGACCCGCTCCGATGCCGTCACAGGTGGTGCGTGAAAGACTGGAGACGTGACCAGTGATGCTCTACACCCTGACGCCTCGTGGGCAGCGTTCCCCGCGCGGGCCATTGTCAATCTCGATGCGATTGAACACAACGCTCGCGCGCTCCGTGATGCCTGCACGGCGCCGCACATGATGGCAGTCATCAAGGCGGATGCTTATGGTCACGGCATCATTCCCGTGTCCCGCGCGGCCTTGCGCGGGGGAGCCGATTGGCTCGGCGCCGCCCAGGCCAGCGAGGCACTGGAACTCCGTGAGGCAGGGATCACCGTGGACCAAGCACGGATCCTGACCTGGCTCCACGGTCCCGGAGTTCCCTTTTCCGAGTTGATCATCCACGATATTGATGTCTCGGTGGCCGCGTATTGGGTACTGGATGGGCTTGCCGAAGCGGCGGCTACCCTGAAACAACCCGCTCGCATCCACTTGAAGATTGACACCGGCCTGGGACGAAACGGCATCATGCCTGAGGACCTCCCCGAGTTTGCAGCCCGCGTTGCCGAGTTGCAGAAGGAGGGCCTTGTTCACCTCGTGGGAGTCTGGACGCACTTAGCCCTGGCCGACGAGCCCGGCAACCCCACCATCGCTAAACAGAAGGACGTCTTTGATGACGCCGTGGCCGTGGTGGAAGCGGCAGGGACGCCCGTGGAGATTCGCCACCTGGCAAACTCCGCAGCGCTGCTCACCGCGCCGGACATGCACTACGAACTCACACGCCCCGGGATTGCGCTGTACGGGTTCTCACCCGTTCCCCAGGTTCAGCCACCCAGTGCGTTTGGCCTCGTTCCGGCCATGACCCTGGAAGCAGAACTCGCTACAGTGAAGCACGTCCACAAGGGGCAAGGCGTGTCCTACGCCCACCTCTACATCACCACCGAGGACACCATCTTGGGGCTCGTTCCACTCGGATATGCCGATGGTATTCCGCGGCACGCCTCCGGCGGATCGGCCGGGGTGGGGGGACCCATCGCTGTGGGGGACCGAGTGTTGCGCGTTGCTGGACGTGTCTGCATGGATCAAGTGGTGTTGGACCTTGGCCCCGATGCTCAGGAGCGACCAGGTGATGTGGTGACCTTGTTCGGCCCGACGGACGGTTTAGCCTACGGGGCATCCGTGCCGAATGCCGAGGATTGGGCGGCTGCTGCGGGGTCAATTTCCTATGAGATCGTGACACGGTTGGGTGCTCGGGTGCCCAGGATGTACGTGGGCGGACCAAGCGACGAGTAGGTGCTGAACCACATGCCTAGGTGCTGAGCCCGGCTCATCGATGCCCCGACACAGTGATGTTGTGCCCGAGCCATAGATGCTGAGCCGACGTCACGGTCACACCGCGCCGCACGCGGGCGCCGGTGGGGGACAATAGGTGTATGAATCGCGCGCAGGCCACAGAGAGAGTCTTGCAGGAATACTCCGTGGAGTTGCCTGATGCCGATGCCACGCGCGAGTTCGGCAGAGCACTGGCTCAGGAACTGCGTGCGGGCGATCTCGTTCTCCTGACCGGTGACCTGGGTGCCGGCAAAACCACCTTGACACAAGGGATCGGCGCGGGACTCGGCGTGCGAGGCCGGGTATCGAGCCCCACCTTCATCGTCGCACGTGAGCACCCCGGTACCACAAATGCTGCGGGCGCTACGGGTCCGGCCATGGTCCACGTGGATGCTTATCGTTTGGGCGGACTCGACGAACTCGACGCCCTGGACTTGGACTCGTCGCTGGAAGATGCCGTCACCGTAGTGGAATGGGGGGCCGGGTTGGCCGAAACGCTCTCCACGGACCGCTTAGAACTGACACTGGTGAGACCGCGCGGCGGGGATGTGGAACACGAGGACCCCGAGGCCGGTGTTCGGAAGGTGACGATTCGCGCATTCGGACCCCGATGGGCCACCGCGAGGCTGCCCCGCCCCTAGTTCCCTCGCCAGTTGTCGCCTCGCTGTGTGGTAATCGGTTTCGATCATTGGGGGACAGGGTGGGTCGGTTTGCGCCGAAAGCGTTTTAGTTTTTGGTGTTTTGTGGCACAGTGGGTTGAGTAACACGTGGAGTGCTCTTGGGAAGGGGTTGTGGTCGTGTTTGGTCGGCGTTCATCGGGTCGCAGGGCTCGTCGTATCCGTGGTGGGTATGGCGTGGTTGCGGTGTTGGTGGCGTTGGGTGTGCTCGCGGGTGTGGGTGTGGGTGGTGCTGGTGTGGCGTCTGCTGCGGTATCACCGGTGGGTGGTGTGGATTCTTCTGTGGTGGCTTCGGAGCGGCTTGCTGGTGCAGCGCAGGTGTATGGGGCAGCTCAGG
>JAIRQO010000049.1 GCA_031256435.1 Cellulomonadaceae bacterium | reverse complement strand
CTTCAGCGCCGCCCGCCGTTCCGCCCGCAAGGTCAAACCGCACAAAATAGGTGGGTTCCGCGAGCCATTGGGCGTACAGGGTGACGCTCGCGGCATCGTCGTCATTGCGCGCAGCCGTGGCATAGGTGGAGCCGGGGGTGACCAGCACGCCCGAGCCGTCGGCGGACGTGTTCCACCCCAGGAACACAAAGCCGTGGCGGGTGGGATTGCCCTCGGCCGGTGGGGTGAGGCCGTTGTCTGACCACAGCACGGGGGATTTCGGCGTGAGGCTGTGGGGGAGGGCGTCTGCGCCGTTGACGTCATAGGTGACGGTGTACTCGCGAGGGGTCCACACTGCTTCGACGACGATATGGTCGGCTCCGTCCACGGCGAGGGCGGTGAATAGGGCGTTGTCCGGAGCGGGCAATGTTTCTCCGGTGTTGCGTCCGTTGGAGGCGACTCGCCAACCTGCAAAGGTGTGACCGGCTTTCTGGGCTGCCGGGAGAGCCACCGTGGCCTGAGCGATTTCCTGCTTGTTGATCCAGGCATCGTCAATGCCTCCGGGGACCTCCCCACCGTTCAGGTGATAGACCACCCACACGTATTCGGCGTTGCGCCATTGTGCTTGCAGGGTGATGCCATCAGCGGTTTCGCTGGCGGCAAGGTCAGCGTAGGTGTGGGAGGTGGTGACGTTCTGGGTGTCTCCGTTGGCTACCACGGACCAGCCCACAAAGATCTGTCCCTCTTTGGCGGGAGTTTCTGTGGGAATGAGGTTGGTGCTGGTCCATTGAGCGGTGGTGTCTGAGAGGGTTGCCGCGCCTGCGAGCGTTCCGCCATCGAGGTCATACCGCACGGCGTAGTTGGTGCGCGCCTCCCACCCTGCGTAGAGAGTGCGGTCTCCCACCACTGTGTGGGAATCGGTGGGCTTCACCTCGGTGCAGCCCTCAACGGAACCTGCGGTGGGTGGCGCGGCACAGGAGTACCAGCCTGTCAGCGTGTAGCCGGGCCGGGTGGCGGAGGCCAGGTCACCGTAGGGCGTGTCATACAGGACCGCGCGGGACCCTGGGGTGACCGAGGCAGAGTTAGCCCCTGGATAGTTGGCGTTGAATGTGAGGTGGTAGCTGTTGGGCTGGTACAGGAACACAATGCGCTGGTTCTTCAACGAGTGGAATCCCGCAACATCTCCGGCGGCGTTGGTGGTGAGGTTGTCCCTGTCCTCCTGGGAACCAAAGAACTCATAGCCGTACGGGGTGTATCCCGGTGGATCGGTGAACACGGTGACGGGCGATGCCGGGATGTCTCGGTTGACGTTTCGGTGGGCAGTGAACGGCAGGTGTGTTTGCCACGTGATGATCCGGTCCGAACCCTTGCCACTGTTGGGGATGGTGGACATGGTGCGATACACCGGGTTGCCCTGCGCATCTGTGCCGTCTACCACCGTGGAGCGATACTGGATAGTGATCGGCATGACCAGTTCCACCTCGGACGAGGTGGTGATGTCTGAACCCACCAGGTCTGTTGCCTTGGGGTCACCGGGGTAGCCTCCCCACTCCACGTAATATCCGTAAATGGCGGTGTTGTGGGAGTAGAAGTCATTCCAGGAATCCGTGGAACTATAGGCGAACTGGAGGACAAACTCTGTGCCGGAGTTGTTCGGCTCGGATGACGTTGCGCGGGTCCGGGCAGTGAGATCACCAGCGGCATTGAATGTGTGATCAAACCCACCGGGGTTTTTGAAGTTATGGTAAACGCCTGGCGTTGAATTATCCGTCCCCGAGGCATAGGCCGGGACGTTGAAGAAGTTCAGGGGCGCCACGGCGGTATTTCGGTTGAAATCGGCAACAAACGTCTTGCCCGGAGGAAGCACTACTTCGGGAGGATTGGTGGCGTCGTTGTGGGATGGCGAATCAAGATAATAGGTGTAGCGATACGTGGCAGCATCGTAGATCAACCAGGAGGTGGCGGGAACGGTGGCCATTCCCTTGGGGTAATACACGTAGGCCGGACTTGCGGCTTGTGTGGGGGTATTGATGGCACCCGCTGGAGTTGTAAGTTTGTAGGCACTCGTGGGGTTGGCGGCGAGCCATTGGTGATAGCCCACGTTGCTGGCGGACACGTTGTATGCCGTCCACGCCTCGGGACCCGTGGCCCAATACCACGGGTTGGCGAGCCCGTAGTAGGTGGCGCGGTTGGACGTTGCAATGGTGGGAATGGTGGTGAGGTCTTGGATGCGTGCCCCGTTCGCTACCACGGCACTGGTGGTGGTGGAATTGGGCAACCCCGTACCCACCCGGGTAGCGTTGTTTGTGGTTCCGGTCCCCGTAGCGCGGGTTCCTCCGAGCCACCCGGTGTGCACAGCGATTGCCGAATACAATTGCATCTGTTCGGCCTCAGTGGTCACCGTTGCTAAATACCCTTCCATCACCTTGGAGGGATCCGTGGGGAATCTCGGGTCCTGGTGGGTGCGCCTCTTGGCGTTGTTGTACGCGTCCTCCCAGAAACTGTTGGCATATCCTTGCGTGGGTGATGCGGAGTTGCCGTTCCACGGAACAAACTCGTAATAGTGAATGTAATCATCAACGTCCGTGAACGCCGTGACCTTGGTTGCCGAGGCTGTCACGGAAACCGTGGATTGTTCCGGGGGGAAAACGTTGTCCGCACTGAGGACAAAGTAGAGCCCTGACTCCAGGTCTGTCAGGAAGTCGCCTGCGGAACGTGATCCACTGGCAATAATGAAGTTGGCCGTGGTGACAGCACTTCCTGCTTGAGGTGAACCACCCTTCCACGCTCCGGTCACGCGGGCAGTGGTGACAAGTTTTAGTTCATTGGGATATGTCAGCGTAAACGATTGATAAGACTGGCCCGTGTAGATGCCGTCCACGTGGATGGAGTAGCGGACGTTGCCATCCACCATGGTTCCCAGGACCTCGAACACCACGGGGTTGTCCACGGTGACTTCGGCGCCCTGAGCGCTGGGCATGGCCACCAAGAGTCCCGTGGTGAGGGAGAGCGCCAGGGCGGCAGCCGCCGCGCGAGCCCGGCGGGTGCGCTGGGTGTGCTGGACGCCGCGGGTGTACCGAATGCAATGAGTGTGCTGAGCAGCGGCGAGGATGCGCTGAGTAGCGGCGAGGCCAGCGGATGTGGTGCGCTGGTTCGAGCGGGTGCCGTGGTTGTTCACGCGGTGAACCGCACCCCGAACGGCACCCTTCAGGGCATCACCCATGGCAGACGTGAGCGTTCTCCAACGAAGCATCTTTGCTCTCCCCTTGACGTACAGCGCGCAGGCACACGGCACACCCCAAGGCGCACTCATTGAGCCATTCATCCCATCCTAAAGCGCTGTGACGAAATTCACAAGGGTCACTTCCGCAGCATCACTCGTCGAGCATGAACCGACGACGATCATTCATCGAGCATGACAAACGTTCACACGGCCGAGTGACAAACACGCACATGGATGAGTTACAAACACGCAAGTCAAAGAGTTACAAACACGCACATGGTTGAGTTGCTTTTGCTAACATCGCCACATGAGTGCCGAAACCTCGCCCGCCTATCTTCCCCGTATTGCCGATGGCGAGTTGGCCCGGCGGCGCCGTGCTCTTGGGGCGGTCCTCGTTGATGGCCCCAAGGCGTGCGGTAAGACTGAGACGGCCAGCCAAGTTGCCGCAACGATCTACCGCATGGATCGAGACAAGGTAGCCAGGGCGCTGGTGGACAATGAGCCGGATGCACTTTTCTCGCCCCCGGCTCCGATCCTCTTTGACGAGTGGCAGGAAACCCCGGAGATTTGGAATATCATCCGTCACAAGGTTGACGAGAGAAGAACGAAGGGGGAGTTCCTTCTCACAGGATCGTCAACCCCGGCACTCACAGTGAGGCGCCATTCAGGCGCGGGACGCATGGGAACCGTGAGGATGAGGCCAATGAGTCTTTTCGAATCGCGGCACTCCTCAGGTGAAGTGTCCTTAGCTGAACTCTTTCAAGGTGAACGGCAAACTGCACGGGATGGTGTCCTGGGATTCTCCGAGGTGCTGGAGCGGATTGTCATTGGCGGCTGGCCTGATCTCATTGATGTGGGCGAAGCAGATGCTCGTGACTGGCTGGATGGTTACGTAGACAACGCCGTGGAAGTGGACGTTCAACGGTTGGGTGCACGCCGCGATCCGGTGAGGATTCGCCGGCTCTTGGAGTCGCTTGCACGCGGCACTGGCCAGGCGGTGAAGTCTTCGCGCCTCCAAGCAGATGTGGGCGGTGATGGAGGCCCCGTTGCCGGAGCCACGTTGAATAACTACCTGGATGCGCTCACGCGCCTCATGCTCATTGAGGATTCCCCTGCTTGGCGTCCGCATTTACGCTCACGAACTCCACTAAGAACGTCACCCGTGAGATATTTTGTGGATCCATCTCTGGCCATGTCTGCGCTCAAGGCTGGGTCTGCAGACTTACTTGCTGATCCTGAGGTGCTCGGCTTCCAGTTTGAGGCCCTCGTCATGCGCGATCTGCGAATCTACGCGCAACCGTTAAGGGCAACCGTATCCTCCTGGAGGGATTCCAGTGGCCACGAAGTGGACGCGATTGTCAGTGTTCGGGACAACCTATGGGGAGCGGTGGAGGTGAAAGTGAGTCCATCTGCGGTGGACAGTGCTGCAGATTCCTTGTTGCGGTTTGTGAAGAAAGTAGACCCGGACCGCCACGGACAACCGGCTTTCCTTGCCGTGATTGTCAGTCACGGACGGTATGCCTATTTACGACGAGATGGCGTTCACGTCATTCCCATTGGATGCTTGGGCCCGTAATAGGTCCCCGTGACTGGTTTCGCTCATGACGGATGCCAGTCATGGGTGTGCCTTGACATTTCATCCTGAACGTGGGTGAGTGGCGGCCACTCTGTTCTTGTAGGGCGCAGGTTCATCCCCAGACCATCACTCGCCATCCATCACTCGTCGAGCATGATGCGAGGACGATCACTCGACCATCACACGTCGAGCACTCTGCCCAATGTGCCAACGGCATACAACTGCAAGCTCACGAACATCGTCTCTAGTTCGCCAGAATCACATTATTGGTACGAATAATGTGCGAGTCCCCACGTTTTTCCAACGAATAATGTGCAGTTCTGCACGTTTTTCCGACGAATGATGTGCTCCCGGGTGCCGGTGGGCCTGAACCGGCTGTTTGTCGCGCGTGGCAAACGAGCACATGGACGAGTTGCAAACACGCAAGTCATTGAGTTGCAAACGCCCACATGGTTGAGTTACAAACACGCACATGATTGGGTGAATCAAAAGTGTCATGACACTTTTCGTTCACGGTCTTAGAGTGCCAACCCGCCACTCACGCCGGCCACGGCGGCCTCCACCCTTTGGCGCTCGCCGGCCACAAACACGTATTCCAAGTTCCTGGTGTGGCTGACCTGCCCCACCTTCTGTCCCTGCTGGTTGTGAATACCAATCTGCGCGCCCACGTATCGCTTGTAATCAAAGGCCAGCATCCGCACGTCCTCAAATCCGGCATCCCGCAACAAGGCCGTCATCTCGTCCGCCGTGATCCACGCCTCGTTGTTGTAGGACACCACGGCAAGGTCCGGCGTGAGGTCAGCCTTCACCCGCTCCAGCACTCTGCCCAGCGCCTCCGGCATTTCCCGCTTCTTGTTGAACACGGACTTGGTCTCCGCGTCCCGCGCGTCCACCCGCTTGCAGGCAATCCCGTAGTGTTCCGGCGCATCCCAGCGCACCAGGGTTTCCCAAATGTGGTAGTTGGTGAAGTATCGGTGCTGGTTGTAGGGCGGATCCAGATACACCAGGTCCGCAGGCGGCAACCCAGCGGACTTCTCCAGTCCGCCTGTCTCGTCCAACCCACCTAGTCCAGCCAACCCAGCCAATTCGTCCAACCCAGCCACCCTGGCCAACCCAGCCACCCCGGCCAACCCAGCCCCCCCGGCCAACCCAGCCAATTCGTCGAGCGTGGCAAACACATCCCCCACAATGCTGTGGCCCGGCCCAGCCAGCAATTCAGGCCGCCGCAACTCCAGGGGCTTCAGCGCCCGCGGTGCCCACTGTTTGAGGTACGCCATTTGCACGCCCGTGGTGGAGTCCACCCGGTCTGCCGCCTCCATCAGTGACGTGAGGAGTATGGGATACAGCGCCGTCCCCGCGTACCGATCCTCAATGGCATCACGAACCGCATCAATGCGCGCCCCATTCGTCGGGTGAAAATAGCGTGCCTGATGACAAAACGTTTCCGTGAAATACCCGGGCGCCCCAGGCAACCTGCCCAACGCCGCCAAGGCATCCTCAAGCACCGCCTCATCCACCGTCCGTGCATCCGTGGCGATATAGCAGTCCGCAAGCACCCCGCTATAGGTGGCAATATCGCTGGCCGTCACCTCCATTCCGCGCTTCTTGAATTCCTGGGCCACACGTGTGGTCCCCGTGAACAAATCCACCGCCGTGCGCGCCCCCGCCGCCTCGGCAATGTCCCCCAGCACGCGCACCAACGTGCGTTTGGAGCCCAAGTATTTGATCACGCGCTCATGGTAAACCGAGGGGGTGATATGAAATTTCACCCTGCTGGCGTTGATCCACTAGTGGGACATGAGTAGCCGCGCGTCCGCGTCCAGGTGCCCCCCGCGTGTAACCAAACTCAGTTCATCCCCCTGACGTACAGTGCCGCCATGACACACACGCGCATGGAAACGGACCTCCTGGGACAACGCAAGGTGCCCGCCCACGTGTATTGGGGGATTCACACGTTGCGCGCGCTGGAGAACTACCAGTTCTCCAACCAAACCATTGGGGACACGCCGTATTGGGTGACCGGCCTGGCTAAGGTGAAGAAGGCCACGGCGCTGGCTAATCATGATTTGGGGATATTGCCCGACGAGAAAGCGGGCGCCATTGTGTGGGCCTGCAACCAACTCATTTCCAGCCGTGATTACGACGATCAATTCCCTATCGACGTATTTCAAGGCGGCGCTGGCACCTCGGTGAACATGAACGCCAACGAGGTGATTGCCAACCTGGCGTTGGAGTACTTGGGCAAACCCAAAGGGGATTACGACGTGATCCACCCTAACGATCACGTCAACATGTCCCAGTCCACCAATGACGCCTACCCCACGGCGTTGAGGTTGGCCATCTACCGTTCCGTGGAGGAACTGGCTGAGCGTCACGTGAAGCCACTCCAAGAATCCTTTGCCGCCAAGGCCACCGAGTTTGCCAGCATCCTGAAAATGGGACGCACCGAGATGCAGGACGCCGTCCCCATGACCGTGGGCCAGGAGTTTCAGGCGTTCTCCGGGCTCATGGCCGAGGAACGCAAGCACTTGGAAATGCTGACCGGCTTGCTGTTGGAAGTGAATCTGGGAGCCACCGCCATTGGTACGGGCATCAACGCGCCGCCCGGATTCTCGGCCAAGGTGACCGAGCGGTTACAGGAGGTCACGGGACGTCCCGTGGTGATGGCGCAGGATTTGGTGGAAGCCACGTCCGATTCTGGGGCCTACGTGTCCACCTCCGCCGGGCTGAAACGTCTGGCCGTGAAGCTGTCCAAGATTGCCAGCGATCTGCGGTTGCTGTCCTCCGGTCCGCGCGCCGGATTGAACGAGATCAACCTGCCCGAGTTGGCGGCGGGTTCCTCCATCATGCCCGCCAAGGTGAACCCGGTCATCCCCGAAGTGGTGAGCCAGGTGGCCTTCAACGTGATTGGCAATGACCTGTGCGTCACCATGGCCGCCGAGGCCGGGCAGTTGCAGTTGAACGCCATGGAACCCGTCATCGCCCAGGTGACGTTTGAATCCATCAGCCTGTTGGCCGCCGCGTGCGATGCCCTGCGCACCAAGTGCGTGGACGGAATTACTGTCAATAAGGACACCTGCGAGCGGTACGTGCGCGAGTCGATTGGCCTGGTGACCTACCTGAACTCCTACTTGGGTCACTCCGTGTGCGACGAAATTGGTAAGGAATGTGCAGCCACCGGCAAGTCCGTTCGCGAGGTGGTGCTGGGACGCGGCCTGATGACCGCCGAAGCACTCGACGCCGCCCTCAGCCTGAGCGCCCTCGTCGCGCGGTAAAGCGGACCTCCGGGTCTGCCCGGTCCCGGTAAGGGCACGGCTCCTGGGGTGAGCCTGAGTCCGTATTCTTCTCGCATCCTGGGTCCGGATGAGGTGCATTGCTGTGGCCCTGGGTCCGGTTGGGGTGCGCGGATACGATCCTGGGTCCGGATGAGGTGCACTTGGGAGATTAGGCTTCCATCCTGGGTCCGAATCAAGTGCACAGATTCGATCTTGGGTCCGGAAAACTTACCCAATGAGCCTCTTTAGGTATGTCAATCGGACCCAGGGTGTTGATGTTGCACCTGAACCGGACCCAGGGTGGGACTTCCGGTAGTCAACCGGACCCAGGGTGTTGATGTTGCACCTGAACCGGACCCAGGGACGTCAAGGGAGGGTGATCGCCTGCGGAAGGGGGTTGAGGCCGGGAATCCATCCTGTTCCGCTTAACTCTCGGGCAACTGCGTGTCCCACCTGGCCGTGCCAGGCGTCGCCGCCCGTGAACCGCAGCACCTTGCCAACCGATACAAGGGAGTTTTGGCGAGTTCGGTCTGCATACACCGCTCCTGGCGCCGAGTGGACCTCGGCCCCGTCAATCTCGACGAGAAGGAGGGAGCCATCAGGTAACTGCCAGGCCATGTCCACGCGGGCCACCACCTCGCCACCCGCGTTGACAATTGTCAGTTGAAGTTGGTCAGGAGGACACTGGCTCGTGATGCACGAGTACCGTGCCCAACTTTCGGCCGGCGATTCTGATCGTTGGTCCCTCAAGCCAAAGATCCACCGGACATTGCGAGCGCCGCGGCGGCACTTGAGGCGCTCAGCGAACTCGCGCTCGAAGTCGCCCGTGAGGACATTTCGTCGGGCAATAGAGTCAGCAATTGCGAGTGCGTCCCGATTCCCCGCTGATTGTTGCGAGAGTTCGAGGAGACCTTGCGCAAGGGCATCAGGGAGTGGGGATAATCGAATCCCCTCAGCGAGGCTTTCCGAGCGAAGATGACGGTATCGTCGAACTTGTGAAGAGTCAGTGGCGTTTCGGGCACTTCTGAATTCGTTCACAATGGACGGAGTGAAATCCAGCGGCACACCGGCGATGCCATGGAGCGCAAGGGCACCGAGACCCACGGCCACGGCATGGGGGCCTCGTTCAAATAGTGCGACGAGCGTGGCTCGTCGTCGCCGGTGCTGGTAGACATCATACGGGTTGGGCCAGCGGCACTGTCGCGCCCATTCCGCACTGCGGTGTTGAGGGGGAGTTGCCTCAAGGTCATACACTCCACACCCAACGCGCGTCAGTTGCACGTGGGTCACCTTTGAGTTGATGCCTCGGGAGGAAATGCCATGATTCCTCAATTGCTGAGTGGTAATAAGTTGTTCTTGGCGCCGAGCGAGGTTGCGAACGCCCGGTGGGAGGGGTGTCAAAGTACGCATGGGGCCATTCCACACTAATTCCCGCCGAGGACAGTTTGCCGTCTCGCCCGCTGAGACGATCGCGTGGTCTTGAGTGAAAGCGCAATGATTTGAGAGGCGTTCTGGCTGGTGGCACCCCACACGCGACGAAGGGGCCGCTTCGTTGAAGTTGCGACGAAGGCCGGCATCCTGGGTCCGGATGGGGTGCGCGGTTTCGATCCTGGGTCCGGAAAACTTACCCAATGAGCCTCTTTAGGCATGTCAACCGGACCCAGGATGTGGAGTGGGCACTTGATTCGGACCCAGGGTCAGGAAGGAGCACCCAGCCGGACCCAGGATGCTTGTAACGCACCCCAGCCGGACCCAGGATGGGCGAAGGAGCACCCCAGCCGGACCCAGAACGCACGGTGTGACCGGCCTCACCCAGGCGCAGGCCCCAACCGCCACCGGAGTGTGACCCCGTTCACAGCGTCGGTTCTGCGCCAGTGGTCTTGGCCACATTAGGCCCCCTATTTCACGCGAAACTCTGGCTATTCGGGGCGCCACAGGACACGATTGACCCGTGGACATGCAACAGATTCCCGAGTGGAGCACCGAGGTTCCCGCCTTTCCGGTGCCCGCGTTCGGCGCGCCCCAGAGTGTGACTCCAGGCGCCGCAGCCGGACGCATCGGCGCGCGCCCACGCCACGCCCGCATCTCCCACGCACGCATCTCCCAGGCTCACGCAGCCCAAGCCACAACCCAAACCCGCAAACCCCGCAGCATCAAACCGGTAGCCTCCCTGGCTGCCGTGACCGTGGGCGCCTTCCTCGCCTTCAGTTCCACCGCCACCACCATGGCCATGTGGAACCATCAGGCTGGCATGACCGCCCCCTCGCTTAACTCGGGCGCCTTTGCCCTGGCCGATGATTCCAGCTGCACCCCGTGGGTGTACAACCTCCCCGGCAAGCAAGCGGATAAGCAACCGGTCACGGACCTCATTCCCGGTGACGTGGTGACCAGCACCTGCACCGCGGACATCATCACCGCGGGCGATCACCTGCACGCCACGGGCACCATTTCCGGCCTCCCGGGCGCCACCCAGGCCATGTGGCAATCCCAAGGTCACGGTGTGTGGGTCCAGGGGACCAACACGCTGGGCCCCAACCCGTATGTCCAGGTAGCCACCACGGTGACCACGCCGGACAACCCCTCGGGCACCACCGCTACCGGGACCACCTTCCCCATTAGTGCGGATATGAGCGGCCAATCGCACTATCCCATTGCCATCACCGTCCAGGTGACGTTCCCGTACGTTGGGGCCGTGAGCACGCCTAAGGCCATCACGGGTGCCGATAACGCCACGCAGTCCACGGTGAAGCCCCTGGACTCCACTACCAAATACGTTGCTGGCCAATCTCGCGATCTCACAGACGCCGTCACCGCTGACACCAGCGTGCTCGGCACCGTCACCGTGAACCTCACGCAGGACAACCCCAACGGCTAATCCCCGCCCAAAAGTTACGGTTTCAGAACGTGTCTGAGATCACAGCGCCGCGATGTGTCAATTCAGGGGAATTCGGGCATACTAGGAGACGTGCTGGTCTCTGCTGACAGCACGCCACAACCTTTGTGTCCAACGCCGGACCGCCGGAAGAAATCAGGGTGCTGCAATGATGCGGAAGCCACGCTCGCAGGAGGAGTCCTCGCGCGCCGCCACGGCACCCGGCATCACGAGCGCGGGGGCCACCGCATCGTCGTCGGGGAATGAACCGGCTGATGCCGCTGTATTTTCTACGAATTCCACTCGTCCCACGCTGTTCAGCCGCGTGGTGCGCTCACTCAAGTCCAATTCCACTATTCAGCGGTATCGCCGGTGGATTCTTGCCGGAGCGGTAGCACTCGGTCTGGTGGCTGGAGGCGGGTTGGCCTACGGGTACTGGACGTTCGTTTTCAGCGGACAACCGGGGGGGAGCACGCTGACGGCCGGGTATTTGGACACGGCGTTGGTGAGTCAAGCGGGCATGAACGTGTGGTTGGAATCAGACAAGGGTCCGGTGTTCATTGACAAGGCGTTTGAATTTGAAAACGTGTTCCCGGAGGAGAGTTTTGCCGTCCAGTACGCCATTGTGAACACGGGAACATCCCCGTTCTACGTGCAAGGTTCCGTGCAAACGTCCCAAGGCTTGAACCAGGACGGCAGCATCAACACCCAAAGCGGTAACCCGTACTGCACCACCACATCCTGCACCGATAGTTACCTGAAAATCACGCCGTATGTGGGAGCGAGTGCCGCCGTGGTGGCGGGTGCCTCAGCGGCTCCCAGCACCGCAGATGTGAAGGCGGTCAACCAGTACAAACAGTCCAGTGGCATGACCAACTACACCCCTGCCTCACCTCCCAATCCCGCCTGGATTGGGGTGCGGAAGGGGAGTTGCTCCAGTTCGTCGGGCATCACGCCGCAGTTCACCCGCGGCGCACTGACTCCCTCGCCACTCGATTTGAAACTTCCCGCACCCACGGATGCCACCAGTTCCGCCTCTGGTGCTCAGAACACCACCGGTGTGATCCAGCCGGGCGGGTGGTATTGGATGTGCTTCCTGATTGAACTGCCGGTGGCGGCTAATCCGCCGGCCACGCTTCAAGGCGCTTCTGCGCCCACGCTCACCTTCTCCTTTACCGCAGTGCAGGTGCCCAGATCATGACTTCTCTCACCTCAGTCCGTTTCCCTCGCCGCGCCGTGGCCTTCGCTGCCGTGACGCTCACCACGTTGGGGCTCATTGCCGCCACGGACATTGTGGTGGACACGGCCAACGCACCCGCTGCCGAGGCGTATTGGGCGGAGGCCGCCGAGGTGAACTCCTCCAACGTGAACAACGGGGACCTGCTGGACAACCTGATGTGCATTGACTCGGGGGTGCCTTCCGGGGGCGGGAGTTCGGCTGGAGCCGTCATTCAAGGAGTGAATGATTTAGCCCTGCTCTGGTCCTACCCGCCACAAGCGGGAGTGACGTATAACGCCACGCTCACGTTGACCTCGGATGGCGGGACCGGCATGGTCATGAGTGACTGGGCAACGGCCAACATGCTGGCCAACAATCTCGTTCCTCAACAGGGGAACTACGGCGGCTCCACCAACTACAACACTAAGAACACGGCGTGTTGGGACATGGGGAACAACGAGGCCCTGATCCTGCCGTCTAACAGTGCCAAGGGTCCTTGCTGGAACAATACCAGTGCCACGGATGCTTCCACCGGAGGTGCCTACACCTACATGGCAGGTCCAGCGCACTACACAGGCAGCCTTCCCTTTAGCGTCTCGCAAAACCTTAACGTGACGGGTCTCTCCCAGGCGCGGTGGGGGATTGCCGTGAAGAACACCACCTCGGGAACGCGGACCTTCTCCGGAACCATCACCATCAATGCATCCCAAACCACCGCGAATAGCGGGTCTGGGGGGACAAGTTCGGTGACGTGGGGTGACCAGGTAGTCACTGCCAGCAAGCAGTTCAACTGGACCGTGACATACCCGTCTTCAAGCGGCGGAACGGGTTCTGTGAGTTGCACCCTGTCCGCTGCCGTGGTGGACATCACGGTGGGCGGCTCGGTGACCACTGTGACCAAAGATGAAAATGGGAATCCCATCTACACCACCAATGGCCAACACTTGGCGGGATACGCAGGAACTTGGGTGGATGGGGACTGGATGTTTGCCCAAGCGCTCCCCGGGGAGAGTTTCTCCCGTGAAGTGGTGTTCCGCAACGCAGGAAGCACCAACTTCACGCTAGGCGCCACCCTCAGTACGCCACGAGACTTCGGTATTGAAATGGACACCTTCTCCTATAACGGGGACATGTCCACCAACACTGTGGATACTGGCACCTGCAACGGCACCACCATCGATTCGGCAGGCGTGGCCTGCAACTCTAAGGCGGACGTGGCTCCCACGGCCACCAACATCGTGCTGCCCGCTGCTCCTCATGCCCTGACCATGCGCACTGGGACGTGCGCTGCAGCACCGTCCGGGGCTACACGCACGGCTGAAGCCTCCAAGGTGGAAATCTGGACCACCCCCAAGTCCATCCTGGGTTCGGGTTCGGGGGCTCTGGGTAGCGGTGTAGTCATCAAGCCGGGTGATGTGTACACCCTGTGCATGATTTTCAGGATGACGGATCAGATCTCCCCTGACGGTGTGGCGCAGTACGGTGAGGCCGCCCGGTGGAATAACGCTCACCAGGGCACGGCGCTGACGGACTCCGCTGGCGCCCCGTCCATGTCCCTGTTCTTCACGGCCACGCCAGCGTAAGGGGAGGAATCATGAAGAAGTTGAGACGCGCAGTTCTGATTGGACTCACCTCTCTGGCCATGGCTGGAGCCGGAGCCTTGGTGGCCATGGCCGTCACCGGTGACATCGCCACGGTCACGTCCTCTCCCAAGTCCATGACGGCGGGCATCATCCCCGGAATCGGAACCAAGCCGGGTATGTGTCCTACGGGAAATGCCGGGAACACCGTGGTGGGCTCTATGTTTGCCGTAGCCTGGAATGATCCGTTTGATTCCAACTATGAGACGGACATTCACGGCACCTCCATTGACCACTATTCCGTGACACACGCCATCAGTTCCATCGCTGACGCCGATGGAAACGCCGTGGCAGGTGACTCGGTGGCCACGTCCGATTGGTTGGACAATAACTCGGGGGTAACTCCCAACAAAACGGACCAAGCCGTGACCTGGGACACCACGTCCATGACCTTCACCCCGGCAGATAACACGGCTCAGCCCGCACCTCCCACCACGCCGTCCGACGGAGCGGTGACCTACACCCTTCCCAACAGCGCCACCGGCGTGGCCTGGGGGTTCAACACCGCCACGGTCACCACGGGTGGAACGGACGCCATTGGTAACGGGGACACCATCTCCGGGTATACCAACATCCGCGCGGTGGGTTCGCCGAGTACGGATTCTGGTTCTGGTACTAACCTCACGTGGGTGTCCGGTGTGTTCCAGGTCCAGTGGACGTTCAAGTATGACCCCAACGCTGCGGCGGGTTCCGTGACGTGTTTCATCACCACGCCCATCACGGACCTCACCATCGGACGCGCCTCCGGAGCGCTCCAACTGTCCGGGACGTGTGGTGACGCCAACTCCACGGACGCCTGCATCTATCACGATTGCGGCTGGGCGGCGGGCGCCATGATGCCCGGTGAAACAGTGGCACAGGCCTACATCTTGCACAACAACGGCTCACAGGACTTTAACCTGACTGCCACCATGAAGGCTGAGACCTCAGGGTTAACGGCAAAGATATATACGTATGACGGAGACAAGGTGACCGATGGGTCTTCTATCCTCATCAATACCACCGCCGTGGGCGGAAACCCCAAGTGGGATGACGGCGCTGTGTACGCCTACTCCTACAATCTGACCACCAACACCTGTGATACCGGTGGGACGCTCCAATATTCCGGTTCGCTAGGGACGTCAGCGGTGGCTGCCATTGGGACACCCATTCCGGTGAAATGGACGGGCGATGACACGCAGACTACCAAGACCATGTGTGTAGAGATCGGGTTGGATTCCACTGCTACTCAAGGCATGAGCGAGAACGATCTTGAAGTGGACTTCACCGCTACGCCCATCATCTCGGGAAGCTAGGGGAGGTGCATGATGACTGAACACCTGAATGAATTCCCGCCGGTTGAGTCCATGCTGCCGGTTGAGGCCATGCCGTCGGTTGAGCCGGACCTTGTGTCCGTGTCGAAACCACGGCACCACGCTCCCGCCACCCACACCGCCGCCCCCACGCTGCGGCGCTCGTCGCTGCGTCGTCGCCTGGTCACCGTTTCCCTCAGCGCCGCATTGGCACTAGCGGGAATGTCCGGAATGCGCGCAGACGCCATTACGGACACCACGCCGGACACCGCAACGTTGACCACCGGATGTATTGACACCGCCACCGTTCCCAAAGTGAACATCAACGGTGGAGCATGCCAATCCGGATACAACGGCTCCAATATGATTGCCATCTCCAGTGGTGGTCAGCCGTGGGCCATGCACTGGGATACCTCCCAGAACTCGGTGAACCGCATTGATCACTATTTGGTGACCTTCTCCACCAACTCCGGAGGATCATCAAGCCTTACCTGGCAAACGAATGCCAATGGTGACGGAACCAAGTGGCGGTTGACAGGGACCAACGGATCGGGCTCCTCACAATCTGGATCAGGGTTGAAACTGTGGGACAACACCACTACCTCGCACGGAGGGTCCACGGACGCCAACATGTCCTTTGTGCCCATGTCCCAGTCTCCCGCGGTGTCAACCGCCGGTAGTACCACCATCAACTTGAATCCCACCGTGACGGGCATTGCTTGGGGCGTGAACTACGCCTCAGGTTTAACTGGTTCACACAAGGCTTCGGGAACTGTCTCCGTAGTGGCCGTGGGGCCGGGAGGCTGGCAGTCCCCACCCGTGACCGCAACCTTCAGCGCCACGCTCTCCGGCGTACTCGGTGTCATCACCGTCTCCGCGTCCTGCACCATGGCCCCGTAAGTCTCCCCACAAAGTTCTTCGCTACGCTCCAATACTTTCCGGGGACCCCGTAAGTCTCCCCACAAAGTTCTTCGCTACGCTCCGATACTTTGCGGGGACCCCGTAAATCACACCACAAAGTTCCTCGCTACGCTCCGATACTTTTCGGGGACCCCGGAAGTCCCCCCACAAACTTCTTCGCTCCGCCCGGGTCCTTTCCGGGGGCCCCGTAAGGCTCCCCACAAAGTTCTTCGCTACGCTCCGATACTTTGCGGGGACCCCGTAAGTCTCCCCACAAAGTTCTTCGCTACGCTCCGATACTTTGCGGGGACCCCGGAAACCACACCTCCGTCATCCTGCTGTGATGTTCGGGCGGTTGAGCCAGTGCCGTCAGGCACGACGGTGCTCCTCGCTTCGCTCTTCAACACCACTCAATCGGGTCAACCATGAGAATGCACGCATTCTCCGGTGTTCACCTCAATCGGGTGTTGAAACCCCGGCGACGCATCCTGGTTTCGACCGACGGTCGCTACGCTCGCTGGCTCAACCACCCAGCACTTGCCCCATTCCAACCCCCGTCATCCTGCGTGGAGGCGTAGCCGGAATCGCAGGATCTCGTCGTACCCACATTCCTGCGAGACGCCTGACCCAAGCTCACTCATCGGTAAGCACCTCAAAGTTGCAGGTGGCGCCCGGAGTTTGGGCCATGCGGGCGTCGGCGGTGACTAGTGGACATTGGAGGATTTCGGCTAGTGCAATGTAGCAGGAATCGTACGAGGTGACGTTGTGGCGGAGAGAATACCCACGTTTGAGGAACAACCGCGTAGGAGCCAGCTCCATGGGCAGGGTTTCCAGTGCTATCACCGCCTCGCTATGTCGTTCCTGGGAGATTTGCCGTGACAGCCACAGGCCGCGTAACACCGCCGCTGTTTCCACCATCACCAGATCTGGGGCAGCGAGTTCCTCCCCGCGTAAACGCGCGCGAGCCGCATTCCCGGCGGCGTGGTCATCCACCAGGGCGTTGGCTACAACGCAGGCATCAACAACAATCATCGGGCGGACCGGGCGCTGGTAAGAATGGAAACGGACTGGTTGAAACCGGCCCTTCCACCCGTGCGATGCGAGAATTGGTCCAGAACGTCATCAAGGCTGGGTTGCTGCGCGATCCTGTTCAACTCGCCCAGCATGTACTGCTGAACGGATTGCCCACGGCGAGATGCCCTGGCACTCAGGACCGAATGCACCTGCTCCGGGACGTGGCGGATGGTCAACGTAGTCATGCCTGCATTATGCCTGCACTCGGCGCAACGCGCAAGGACGCCGTGAAGGTTGACCCCACCCGTCATCCTGCGTGGAGGCGTAGCCGGAATCGCAGGATCTCGTCGAGCCTTGAGATACTGCGAGACGCCTACGGCATCCGCAGCATGACGAGGATGGGTACCCGGAAACCACCCGTCGGTTGAGCCGGGAGCTTGTCTCCCGTGACGAAACCACGGGTTTGGTGTGGCGGCAATGTGGTTTCGACCGACGGTCGCTACGCTCGCTGGCTCAACCACCCAGCACTTGCCCCATCCCAACCCCCGTCATCCTGCGTGGAGGCGTAGCCGGAATCGCAGGATCTCGTCGTACCCTCCCTGGACACCGAGCAACGGGGGAGTGATACCCTTGTATCATGACTGTGGTGAGGGAAGCCAGGTTAGCCGCAGGGCTCACGCAAGCGGAGGTTGCCGTGCGCGCAGGCATTGCGCGCTCCAACCTTGCCGCGATTGAGGCAGGTTCACGAGTGGCATCGGAGCAGATGATTCAGCGCATTCTCGCCGCGACTGGCTATCACACAGCCAGCGAACTCTTGGCCGCCAGACGCGAGGAGATCATCGCGACGATTGAGGAGCACGGCGGGAGCAACCCACGAGTCTTTGGTTCGGTGGCGCGCAAAGAAGACGGTCCCGCCAGTGATATTGACTTGCTTGTCACCGTTCAGCCCGGGAGATTCTGGGCGTTCACAGCCCTGCCTAGAGTGCTCAGCGAACTTCTTGGGCGCCGAGTTGATGTACTGGCGGATGGAAATCTCTCGCCGAGGTTTCAGCATGTCTATGGGGAAGCGGTGGCGTTGTGACTGATGTGCCTGTGAGTGATGTGTCCGCGCCCGGCGAGTCTGTTGCCGACGAGTCTGTGAGTGATGTGCCCGCGCCCGACGGGTCTGCGTCCGATGTTTCTGTGCGCGCCTACCTGTCGCTTCGTTCCGAGGTGGGTCCGCGCGTGGCGCAGGGCCTCCATGATCTCCTGGACAACGGTGACCGCGCAGCGAGGCTCGTGGCACGGGGGCGCTCCGCGTTCATCGATGACGAGATGCTGCAGTTTGCCGGCGATTCGATCATCGCTAAGGCAGGGGAGGACGTGGCGAGGATTGATAGAGCATCGCCAGGATTTATTGAAGCCCATGCAGACCTTGAGCTGCGCCAGGTCCTCGATACCCGCAACTACCTGATTTATGCGTATGAGGCTATTGATTCCGCAATACTGTGGGGCGTCCTGAGCGAGGACATCCCCAGGCTCGCCGCGAAACTCCGGGCGTTTATTACGGAGGCGTCAGACGCTGTATGACGGGTAGCAGTTTGACCCGCCGACCGCACGCACGTGACCAACGCCACACAATTTGGCAGTGTGTTACCCACATCACAGGGCTCGGAATCATGCCCGGTTTCTCCCAATTGCCTGCCTATTTGTTCAACCGTTGACCATTTTGCGATGCAGGTTTGACGGAATCGTATCCGAACCGTGTTCTTCCAGGATGAACCGCAGATTTCCGCCCCTGATGTGACGTCCAGCACGTTGTTTCCCGCATGATATCGCGGCACGATTGTCACATCAGCCACCACGGAAACCCGGCTAGGAACCCCTCACGCCGATCCCGCCCGGGAATCCTCCAGCGGCTGTGACAACACGTGACTTCTCGCGAAGGGTGTACGCCATGGAAACCACCGATCTCACTGACCCCACCGTCGTCTCCCTGATTGAATCGGACATCGCCGTTTTCGAGTACGAAGCCGCAGTTCGGCTCTAGCGTCGAACACTCGCGGCGAGGGCGCGCTCCCACCGAGTCCCCACCCGCCCCATCGTCGCAACCCACACAGACTTATCACTCTCACGCCAGCGAATGCCCCGCCACCGTGTCTGACGGCACAGGCCGGGGCATTCGTGTGTCCGGTGTCAACCAACCCCCCCCACGACTCCACCGCTCGACGAACCCACCCCCGCCATCCCCGCCACCCCCTCACCAGTCCCGTCCTGGGTAGCCCGGTGGCCACTTTTCGCCCCCAAAACGGTCTACAGGGCTACCCAGGGCAGCCGCGCGGGCACTCGTATCACACCCTCGTGATTGAATACCCGCATGACAGACCGCGTACTGCTCCTAGGCTCCGGCGAACTCGGCAAAGAGGTGGCCATTGAACTGATGCGCCTCGGCGCCTACGTGATTGCTGCGGACCGGTACTCGGGCGCGCCCGCCCAGCAGGTGGCTCACGAATCCCGGGTGCTGGACATGCTCGACGAGAGCCAGTTGCGCGCGTTGATTGCCGAGGTGAAGCCGGACGTGATTGTCCCGGAAATTGAGGCGATTGCCACGTCCGTACTGGTGGATGTGGAGGCTGAGGGCGTGGCCCGCGTGGCACCCACCGCTCGCGCCACGCATCTGACCATGAACCGCGAGGGCATCAGGCGCTTGGTGGCCGAGGACCTGGGAATACGCACGTCTGATTACCGGTTTGTGTCCTCGCTAGAGGATCTTCGCACGGCAGCCCAGGAGATCGGCCTACCCGTGGTGATTAAACCCGTGATGAGTTCCTCGGGGAAGGGTCAATCCACAGTGCGGCTGCTGAGTGACTGCGAGGCAGCCTGGGAGTACGCCTGTTCCGGCGGAAGAGCAGGGGGTACGCGCGTGATTGTGGAAGGTTTTGTCACCTTCGACGACGAAGTCACGTTGCTCACCTGCCGCTCCGTGTCAGGAACAGTGTTTTGCCCGCCGGTGTACCACATCCAAGAAGATGGCGATTACCGCGAATCCTGGCAGGAGTTGCCGGGTACATCCGCAGTTGCTTCCGACGCCCGGATGGTCCCACCCCACAAAGTGTCCTCACTGCGTTCCGGTACTTTGCGGGGACCCCAGGTTGAGCCAGGCTCACGCAGTGAGCCGACGGTCGAAACCACGGTCGAAACCACGGACGGAGGGATGGACGGAGGCACAGCGCAGACACCCGAGCCAACCCAGCCGTGGCTCCCCGCAGCCCAAGCGATCGCCACACGAGTCACGGACGCCCTGGGAGGTTACGGCCTGTTCGGCGTGGAGTTGTTCATTGCCGGAGATCAGGTGATCTTCTCCGAGGTCAGCCCCCGGCCGCATGACACCGGGATGGTCACCATGGCCTCCCAGGAACTCAGCGAGTTTGCCATGCACGCCCGGGCCGTCCTGAGGTTGCCCGTTCCCGAGCCTGTGTTCATCGCCTCACCAGGCCAGGGGGCCGCCGCCAGTTGCGCTGTGCTCGCGGAAGGTCAGGGGACCCCGTGTGTAGGCAACCTTGCCGAGGCGCTCGCGGTTCCCACGGCGCAGGTTCGCGTCTTCGGCAAACCGAGCGTTGATGGCCGCCGCCGTGTGGCCGTGACCCTCGCGCGCGGAGCCACCTCGGATGAGGCCCGCCAACGGGCCAGGGATGCCGCCGCTGCCTTGGAGGTGACCGTTGACTGAGGAATCGCCCATGTCCGGCGCTCAGCCCACCGCCGCACCCACCGCGCCCGCAGTCCAGGTAGAACAGGCAGTCCACATAGAACAGGTGGGCGTAGGCCCTCACCCTCAGCCGTGGCCCACAGGCAACCAATGGGACCCAGAACTCCTAGCCCACGGCGATGCCAGAAACGTCCTGGACCATTATCGATACATGACCGTGGACGCTATCCGCGCTGACCTCGATGCCCAACGCAACCCACAGGCCCACCTTCACATTGCCATTGAGAACTGGCATCATGACTTCAACATCGGCTCCGTGGTGAGAACCGCCAACGCGTTCAACGTGGCGGGCGTTCACATTGTGGGCAAGCGCAAGTGGAACCGCCGCGGTGCCATGGTGACCGAGCGATACCTTCACGTCCAGCACCATGAAACGCCTCAGCACCTCCAAGAATGGGCCGGCACCCTCCCCATCGTCGGGATTGATAACGTGCCCGGCTCCCTCCCCATCGAGTCCGCAACCCTCCCGGCCACGGGAATCCTGGTGTTTGGGCAGGAGTCCACAGGGCTGACGCCCGCCATGCAGGAGGCGTGCCAGCAGATCCTCCACATCACACAGTACGGCTCCACTCGTTCCATGAATGCTGGCGCCGCAGCCGCCATTGCCATGTACCAGTGGTCAACGTCACACCGAAAATGCGTCGCGTCCTGACCGCTCAGCGCGCACCAAACCCCGGCGCAGAGGATGATGGGAGGCGGCAGTATTCCATCCAACCTGGAGCATGACCTATGCCTATTGCAACCCCTGACATTTACAACGAGATGCTGGACCGCGCCAAAGCTGGCAAGTTTGCTTATCCGGCCGTGAACATCACGTCTTCATCCACCATCACCGGCGCCCTGCAGGGCTTTGCCGAGGCTGAGTCTGACGGCATCATCCAGGTGTCCGTTGGTGGCGCCGAGTACGGCTCGGGCTCCACCATCAAGGACCGCGTGGTGGGCACCCTGGCGCTTGCCGCCTACGCCCGCGAAGTTGCCAAGAACTACCCGGTGAACATCGCCCTGCACACGGACCACTGTGTGGAAAAGAACCTGGCCTCCTGGGTTCTCCCGCTGCTGGAAATGGAAGCCGAGCAAGTGAAGGCTGGCGGTCTGCCCACCTTCAACTCGCACATGTTTGACGGCTCGGACATCCCCCTGGACCACAACCTTGAGGTAGCCGAGAAGCTGCTGGCCATGTCCGTGGCCGCCAAGACGGTTCTTGAGATTGAAGTTGGCGTTGTGGGTGGCGAGGAAGACGGCCACGTTGCAGAGATCAACGAGAAGCTCTACACCTCCCCTGAGGACGGCTTGGCCACCGCCAAGGCGCTCGGTTTGGGCGAGAATGGCCGTTACATGACGGCTCTGACCTTCGGAAACGTACACGGCGTGTACAAGCCCGGTGCCGTCAAGTTGCGTCCCTCCATCCTCAAGGACATCCAGGATGCCGTAGGCAAGGAATACGGCAAGGACATGCCGTTTGACCTGGTATTCCACGGTGGCTCTGGCTCCACGGCCGAAGAGATCGCAGAAGCCGTGGACAACGGCGTCATCAAGATGAACATTGACACGGACACCCAGTACGCCTTCACGCGTCCCGTGGCCGGCCACATGTTTGCCAACTATGACGGCGTCCTCAAGGTTGACGGTGATGTAGGTAACAAGAAGACCTATGACCCGCGCGTCTGGGGCAAGGCAGCCGAAGCCGGCTTCGCCGCCCGCATCGTTGAGGCCTGCACGCAACTGCGTTCCGCCGGAACCAAGATGTAATCTCTGATTACCTTCGACGAAAGGCCCCGCGAGCAATCGCGGGGCCTTTGTTGTGGGCTTATTCTGCCCCTATGCGTCCGAGACGCCCTACACGTCCAAATCGGAATCCGCGGCGTCCTCAGATTCCACAATGTCCAGCATCTCGCCAATGCGCGTGATTTCCAGGAGGAACTTCACCGTGGGCGGAACGCGCAGAATCCGCACCTTCTGCGTCATGCGGGACGCCAAGTTGGCCAGGAAGGCCACACCGGAGGAATCCATAAACGTGATGTGGTGGGCGTCAATCTCCACGGGGAGGCCCGTGGACTCGGCCTCAGCGCCAGCCTCTTCCAACTCCGGGCCGATGTCCGCGTCAATCTCTCCGGAAAGGATCAACCGCACCCGCTTCTCGCCAACGATCAGGTGGACGCTCCCATGCTCGTTAGCATCATCTGCCGCGGAAACCATGAGGTCGGCATTCTCAGTCATGTCAGATTCCTTCACGTCTGGCTCAAGATCAACCGCAGTACGCGGGCGCAACCCGGCCGTGTCCACGTTGATGATTGAAGTATGGCGCATTACGCTGGGGGAATGCCCCCATCTGCGCCGGATGTTCCCCAGTTGGTCCCGCAGGTGGACATTGAGACGCTCCGCGAATCCGAGCGAAGGCAGCGCACGCACCTCCAGGTCATCGCCCAAACCACCGAGGTTCTGGGTGACCTGGATTACCCCAACGTGCTGGCGGACGTAGCCGAAATCCTCACCGCCGTGGTGAGTTGGGCCGGCTTTTACCGGGGAGATTCCGTCCTCCAATTCGTTGAAGGCGTGGATGTGACCTCGGAGCGCGTGCGCCGCCGCCAGTTCCGCCCCCAACGCGAACACGATCCCGCCCATGACGTGCTGGGTGGCCGCACCCGCAGCCCCGCCATGTTCCGGCTGGACGTCACCTATCCGCAAGGCTCCGTATCCGCCTACCTCGCCGAGGATATCCGCGCCCGCGTGCTCGATGCCACGGGCCGCCGCCCCGCCTCCGCGCTCCTCAGCCTGATGAGCGGCAGGAGGAAACCGCTCGGTCTGTTAGCTGTGTGGACGGGCGACGAATTAGCCTCCGGCACCAATCAGCAGGAACCGGTGCTTCTCACTCAGCAATCCGCAGCACTGGAAGCGGATCTGGCCACCTTGTTGGGCGTGATTGCCCGCCGGACCGGCATCACCATGGACAACGCGCGCCTTTACGCCCGCGAACACCACATTGCCGAGAGTCTCCAACGTGTCATGTTGCCGCAGCGTGCGGACATTGACGGGCTGGATGTGTGGACCCACTACGCCCCCAGCAGCGAATACGCGCAGGTGGGCGGGGACTGGTATGACATTGTGGAGGTGGATTCCCGCACGGTGGGGTTCGCCGTAGGGGACGTGGTGGGGCATGACGTAGAGGCCGCCGCCACCATGGGCCAACTGCGCTCCCTGGTGCGAGCGTACGCCGCTGAAGTCCAAACTCCGGGCGTGGTGCTCAGCCGGATTGACCGCTTGGTGTCCGGCATGAACCTGGCGCGGCCTGCCAGCTTGGTGTATCTCACGGCCCGGCGTCCGGGGTTCACGCTGGTCAACCAGGACCGGTGGCAAGTCAAGTACACCCGGGCTGGGCACTTGGCTCCTCTCGTTTTACGAGACGGTAAGGTGCATCAACTGGATGGTGCGCACGGCACGCTCGTCGGGTATGGAAGCGGTGAACGGAAAACAGCCTCCACGGAACTGCGTCCCGGTGACGTGCTGCTGATGTACACGGACGGGTTGGTGGAGCGCCGGGATAGAACGTTGACGGAGGGTATGGCGGAACTGCGGGAAACCATGGCGGCGGTGACGTCCCGGGATGCCACAGGGATTGGCGAGGAAGTGCTGGCGCGCTTGGCCGAGGTTCCTGAGGATGACGTGGCCATTGTGGTGGTGCGCGTTCCGGACCCCAGAGCCGATGCCGAGGGCAGAACGGAAAGCCACGCTCGCCGCTGGGCACTGGCGCACGAGCCCGGTTCCATTGCGCGGTCCCGCCACGCCGTGGTGCGCAGTTGCCACGAGTGGGGCATGGATGACCTGGCCAAACGCGCCGAACTGGTGGTCAGCGAGTTGGTGGCCAACGCCGTGAAACACGGCTGGGGCGTGGTGACGTTGCGGTTGTTCTACGTTCACGAACTCTCGGCCGGGGACGCGGTGGATTCCAGTTACTTGCGCATTGAGGTGGAGGACGCCAACCCCGCGCCGCCCGTATCCATGGACGGCCACCTGGGCCGCGTGGGAGGGTTCGGCATGCAGATTGTGGGGCGCCTCAGCGAATGGGGTTGGCGCCAGTCCGGCACCGGCAAGATTGTGTGGGCCGCGATCCACCCGGAGTAGTGGTGGATTAGGTCATTCTGCACGCAACGCAGTGGAGTTGCAGAATCTCTGCCCGGCCTGGAGCCTCCGCCCGGCCCACCGCTTCGGTATGATACCCACATCAGGCGATGCCACGTTCGTCGTCGAACAAACGAAAGGTGCGGACAATGCCAGCAGTGGTGCTCGTGGGAGCGCAATGGGGAGACGAAGGTAAGGGCAAGGCTACGGACCTGCTCGGCTCGCGCGTGGACTACGTGGTGAAGTTCAACGGCGGGAACAACGCCGGGCACACCGTGGTGATTGGCGATGAAAAATACGCCCTCCACCTGCTGCCGTCCGGCATCCTCAGCCCCGGCGTGGTGCCCGTGATCGGCAATGGCGTGGTGGTGGACATCTCGGTGCTATTCCAGGAACTCGACGATCTCAACTCGCGCGGCGTGGACACCTCGCGTCTGTTGGTGAGCAGCCAGGCGCACATCATCACGCGGTACCACCGCACGTTGGACCAGGTCACGGAACGATTCCTGGGCAAGCGACGCATCGGAACCACGGGCCGCGGGATTGGCCCTGCGTACGCGGACAAGATCAACCGTGTGGGCCTGCGGATTGCGGACCTGTTTGACCCCAAGATTCTGCGCGCCAAGGTGGAGGGTGCGCTGGATCAGAAGAACCCACTCCTGGTGAAGCTCTACAACCGCCGCGCCTTTGACGTGGACCTGGCCGTGGATGAACTGCTCGCCTACGCGGACCGCATCCACCCGTTTGTGGCCAACACGCCGTTGGTGCTCAACCAGGCGCTAGATGATGGCAAGACGGTCCTGTTTGAGGCCGGGCAAGCCACCATGCTGGACATCGATCACGGAACGTACCCGTTTGTCACGTCCTCGTCGGCCACGGCCGGCGGCGCGGTGACCGGCTCGGGCATTGGACCCACGCGGGTTGATTCCGTCATCGGCGTCATCAAGGCGTACACCACGCGCGTGGGGGAGGGGCCGTTCCCCACAGAGTTGTTCGACGATATGGGCGTGTACCTCCAAAAGACGGGCGGCGAGTTTGGCGTGACCACCGGGCGTGCCCGCCGCTGTGGCTGGTATGACGCCGTGATTGCGCGGTATTCCTCGCGCATCAACGGCCTGACGGACTTGGTGGTCACCAAGTTGGACGTGCTCACCGGCATTGAGAAAATCCCGGTCTGTGTGGCGTATGACGTGGACGGTGTGCGGATGGATGAAATGCCCGACGATCAATCGGATTTCCACCACGCCACGCCGATTTTTGAGTACATGCCGGGCTGGACGCAGGACATCTCCGGTGCTCGCGAACTCACCGATTTGCCGCAGGCCGCGCGCGATTACGTGCAGTACCTGGAGGATGTGTCCGGATGCCGCGTCTCCGCCGTGGGCGTAGGTCCCAAGCGCGACGAGATCATCCCCATCCATGACCTGATTCACGCCCGCTTCTAGTTCACCCCACGCATGCCGTCGGTTGAGCCGGTCGCCACGCGACCGTGACGAAACCACGGCAACCACCCCACCCAACCCGGTGGTTGAGCCAGGCGCATCAGCGCCGACGGTGCTCCTCGCTTTGCTCGTCAACACCACTCAATCGGTTCAACCATGAGAATGCGGGCATTCTCTGGTGTTCACCTCAATCGGGTGTCGAAACCACAGGGATCACCCCATCCAACCCGTCGGTTGAGCCAGCGCCACCAGGCGCGACGGTCGAAACCCCGGCAACCACCCCACCCATGCCGTCATTCTGCGGGACCGCAGGGCCTCGCAGAATCTCTACCTGGCTTACGCAGAGATACTGCGACTCCGGATCACTGACGCGATCCTACGCGCAGCATGACGGGTAGTGATGATTCCTTGACCCCGTCATTCTGCGGACTCGCCAGGGCCTCGCAGAATCTCTACCTGGCCCACGCATGCCGTCGGTTGAGCCGGTCGCCACGCGACCGTGACGAAACCACGGCGCGGCACCGCACTAAACTCGCGCCTGTGAAGATTCTTGTACTTGGCTCCGGTGCGCGCGAGCACGCCCTCGTTGCGTCCCTGGCCACCGAGGTGGACTCCGCCGCCGCGCCACGCCACACCATCCATGCCGCACCGGGAAACCCTGGCATGGCCTCCGTTGCCACGCTCCACCCCGGCGTTGACGCGTCCAACCCCAGCGCCGTGGTGGCCCTTGCGCAGGAGCAGGACGCGGATATCGTCGTCGTCGGGCCGGAAGCGCCGCTGGTTGCCGGCGTGGCCGATGCGCTGATTGCGGCGAACATTCCCGTGTTTGGACCTACCGCAGCCGCCGCGCAGCTTGAAGGTTCCAAGGCGTTTGCCAAGGACGTGATGGCCGCCGCTGGCGTGCCCACGGGGCGTGCGGCCGTGTGTCACACGCTCGACGAGGTCCTGGCCGCCATGGAGGATTTTGGCGCCCCGCACGTGATCAAGGATGACGGTCTGGCCGCAGGCAAGGGCGTGATTGTGACCGATTCCAAGAACGAGGCCGCGGGATTTGCGTATCTGGCGTTGAAGGCGCGCGGGTACGAGGCCGCTGTTTCGGAGCCCGTTGCTGGCGGTGCTGAACCTACGGGGCATCTCGAAACCACGGGTACTACCGGCGGCACCGCAACCGGCCCAGCCCCCACGGTCCTCGTAGAAGAGTACCTTGCAGGTCCCGAGGCATCGGTGTTCTGCATCAGTGATGGCACCTCCGTGGTGGCCTTCAGCCCGGCCCAAGATTTCAAGCGTCTGCGGGACAACGATGAAGGCCCCAACACTGGCGGGATGGGCGCGTACACCCCGCTCGCCTGGGCGCCCAACGCCCTGGCCGATGACGTGGTGGCCACCGTGGCACAGCCCGTGATCAATGAGATGCGCCAGCGCGGCACGCCGTTTGCGGGCGTACTCTACGTGGGCCTGGCCCTGACCGCAGACGGCCCCAAAGTGATTGAGTTCAACGTGCGGTTTGGGGACCCGGAGATTCAAGCCGTGCTCGCTCGGTTGGAGACGCCGTTGTCCGAGGTGCTCATGGCTGCGGCATCCGAGAAACTCGGGGACCTGGAGCCGTTGCGCTGGTCCTCCGAAGCGGTAGTCAACGTGGTGATTGCTGCCGATCATTACCCGCTGACCCCGCGCACGGGTGACGTGATCACCGGTTTGGACGCCGCCTCCGCAGTTCCGGGTGTGCAGATCCTTCATGCCGGAACGGCGGTGGGGGAGGATGCCGAAGGCGCGGAAGCCATCGTGTCCGCAGGTGGCCGCGTGCTGTCCGTGGTGGCGAAGGGTGAGGGGACTGCAAGCGTGGACTCCCTGAACACGGCGCGCGAACGCGCCTACCAGGCCGTGAACCTCATTGGCTTGGCGGATTCGCAACATCGCACTGACATTGCCTTGAAAGCCTTCCGAGGCGAGGTCTCGGTACCCCAAAAATGACGCACGTTGTCCCCTCCGCCGCACCCGGGGTTTCGACCCTTCGTCATGCTCAGGACGGCGCGGCAGCCACCAGGGCGGCGGTGTTCGCCGTGGGGGTGCGTTGGTACCCGTATGACCCCTCGTACGCGTACAAGCACACCCCCACCCGTCATTCTGCGGGACTCGCAGGGCGAGTCATCGCAGAATCTTTCCTCAGCCCCAAGCACTGTCCCCAGGCCAGGTGATTCCATGTCCCTCTCCCAACCCTCGCTCCCCGGCTGGCAGCCGTGGCACAGCGGCAAGGTCCGCGATCTGTATCTTCCAGACCTCGCCGCCCTAGGCGGCCAACACCCCCTGGGGGACGTGGTCCTGGTGGTGGCCTCGGACCGCGTATCTGCCTTTGACCACGTGCTGCCCACGGAAATCCCGGACAAGGGCGTCATCCTTACCCAACTGAGTCTGTGGTGGTTTGACCAGGTGGCGGATGTGGTGCCGCACCACGTGCTCTCCGTGGAACCCAGCGCCGAACCCGGAGACGGCCTCATCCCGCGCGAGGTGGCGGGCCGAGCCATGATCTGCGAACGCTTGACCATGCTCCCGGTGGAGTGCGTGGCACGCGGCTACCTCACGGGGTCCGGCCTGGCCGAGTATCGAGCGGGAGGGTCCGTGACGGGAATCACACTGCCGGTAGGCCTTGTGGACGGTTCGCGCCTGCCAGCGCCGATTTTCACCCCGGCCATGAAGGCTGCCGTCGGTGAGCACGACGAAAATGTCCCGTTCTCCACCGTGGAAGCGGAAATCGGCTCGGAGGACGCGCAAGAACTCCGGGACCTCACCCTGGCCCTGTATCAGCGTGCCGAGGGCATTGCCCGGGAACGCGGCATCATCCTGGCGGATACCAAGTTTGAGTTTGGTAAACGAGCCTCCGGCCGGATCGCGTTGGGGGACGAGGTTCTCACCTCGGATTCGTCGCGCTTCTGGGATGCTCAACTGTGGCACCCGGGCCAAGCACAACCCAGTTTTGACAAGCAGATTCTGCGGGATTGGTTGGCCTCACGCCGAGGTTCGGGGGAATTGGATGCCGACGGGACAACTCCACCCACTTTGCCGGAGGCCGTCGTCGAGCGAACACGCGAGCGCTACGCCGAGGCCTACACCCGCTTGACCGGCCTCACCCTGTAGAGGTCTCGACTGCCACGTCCACGTCCATTCCCTTTCGCCGTGGGGGTGCGTTGGTACCCGTATGACCCCTCGTACGCGTACAAGCACACCCCCACGGCTGAGGGGAGGCCGGGTGGCGGCTAGTACGCGATGCCGGGAGTAGTTTGTGGTTGATGTGGGCAACACGCACGAGGGCGCGGTGTGGCACTGGCGAAACCCGGTAGCGTTCCTCCCAGACAACAGTCTCCGGAACATCGCCTCCAAATAATCGCCTCGAGGCGATGACCCGGAACCATGCCCCAGGATCGGAGCCTCCATGAAGTCCCTCGCCACGCGCGCCGCTGGTGCTGCCTTTGCCGCCTTCCTCGTTGTGGGCGCCCTTGCCGGATGCGGCGGCGCCGAGAATGACACGGCCACCGGGACAGACGGAGGCTCGGGCAACACCGCCGAAGCCCCCGCCGCGGACAGTGACACGGACGCCAATGCGGACACCAACGCCGATGGCGCCACGGACTCGGAAACGGGCCCCGCCACGGATACAGCGTCTGACAGAGGCCCAGGGAGTCCGTTCTGCACTGCCGTGGACGCCGCCTATCAGGACTTTGATGACCTCGGCGATGATGACATGACTGGGCAAATCGGCGCACTGCAGTCACTCAAGGATGCCGCGCCTGCTGACCTTCAGCAGCATTTCCAGGTGTACATTGACGTTCTCCAGAAGATCAACGATGCCGGGGCTGATGAGGACGCCGTCAACGAGATTGAAAGTTCCCTGGACATGGATCAGTTGTACCAAGCCGAGGATGCCATCTCCGCCGCCATGGACGCCTGCCACCCCGCCGGCACTGACCTGAGCGAAGAGTTTGACCCCAACAGCATCGATCCGGACTAGGTTCTGATCAACGCCAGTGCAGTATCCCGGTCCACCTACCCCCGGATCAGTAATCCGTAGGCGAGGACGCTGAGCACAATGCTCCAGGCAATGGTGACCACGCCACCAAAGGTCACTCCCACCACGGCCATCCAGCGTCCGTGCCATTCGGGCCGCGCGGTCCGGCGAATCCCCACAATCCCCAGGATCACGGGCACGTAGCCCACCAGCAGGATGGCGGTGGCAAAGGCGGCCACTGAGTACGGATCGGCCACTTTGGACGGGATGATATTTTGCACGGGCTTGCGCACTGGATTTCCATCGCTCACGGGCGCATCATCCCAAACAACCGGGCCCACCACACAGGACGTGTCAGCCGGTGATCCGCACCCGTGCCGCAGGGATACACTCGCACCCAGAACCCGTCCGTAGGTTATCCCTACGCCGGCCACCCGCACGCCGGGCGCTGGCACGCACATCAGCCGCACGCAAGGAGCACTCATGGGAACCGTGATCGTTGAGGTCATGCCAAAGCCGGAAATCCTCGATCCCCAAGGTAAAGCCGTGGTCGGCGCGCTCCCGCGGCTCGGATTCACGCAGTTCAGCGCCGTTCGGCAAGGCAAGCGGTTTGAGTTGACCGTGGACGGACCTGTCACGCCGGAGATCCTTGAGGCGGCACGTAACGCTGCCGAAACGATGCTCAGCAACCCCATCATCGAGGATGTGGTGGCCGTTGTTGAGGCATCCTTCGACGATGGTGAGGGTGCCTGATGGTCAAACCTGCTCCGTCCCTGTTGAAAACGCTGCCCGTGCCTAAACCCCAACCACAAGGCGCAGGCGCGGCCCTAGGCTTGTCTGCCCAGGACACCGTCCGCATCGGTGTCATCACCTTCCCCGGCACGCTCGACGATCGCGATGCTCAACGTGCGGTGCGCCTTGCCGGAGCCGAACCCGTTCCCCTGTGGCACGCGGACGCTAACCTCCACCAGGTAGACGCCGTGGTGATCCCCGGCGGTTTCTCCTACGGGGACTACCTCCGCGCCGGAGCCATCTCGCGCTTTGCTGCCGTGATGGACACCGTGGCGGACGCCGCTCGCGGCGGAATGCCAGTTCTGGGAATCTGTAACGGTTTCCAGATCCTGACAGAAGCGCACCTCCTGCCCGGGTCCATGATCAAGAACGAGCACCTCCACTTCATTTGCCGGGACCAAGTCCTCACCGTAGAGAACGCCGAGACCGCCTGGTCCAGCGAGTTCACCCACGGCCAGGACATCACCATCCCGCTGAAGAACCAGGACGGCCAGTTTGTGGCCGATGACGCCACCCTGGACCAACTGGAAGCCGAAGGCAGGGTGGTGTTCCGCTACGCCGGCTGGAACCCCAACGGGTCCCGCAGAAATATTGCCGGAATCACTAACGAGCGCGGCAACGTGGTGGGCCTCATGCCTCACCCGGAGCACGCCGTGGAACCCGGCTTCGGCCCAGACAGCCCTAGCGGAATGCGTACTGGCTTGGACGGCCTCGGCTTCTTCCAATCAGCCATCAACGCCGTGCTGGCTGCTCGCTAGGCCCAATCTACAGGCACCAACCCGCCTCATTCGTCGCAGAAGAGTTCACCGTATCTATTCGGTGGAAACACCCGCCGCATCACCACGCAACCGGACCAGGGCCCAGACACCCCAGCCGAGCAAGGCCACCATGAGAAGGTTCCGCGCGGCGCCCACCACAATCATGTCCGTGCGGCCGGTGAGGAACGGCCCGTACACCATGGGGTAGATGACCTGGGTGAGCACGGCGGCCACCATGACCAGCACCCCGGGGACAATCCAGCGTTTCCGCGTGCCTGCCGACGCCAGCGCGATCCCGGCCGCCACGCACGGCCCGAGCCACGCTTGGAATTGCGGAGAACCCACCTTGTTGAACACGATCATGGCCACCACCATGGTGAAGGTGGAGGTCAGGAGGACGTCAACGGAATTCGCCCGCCGCGCTGCGAACAAGGTCAGCAGCGCAATGGCCACCATCGCCCCCAACAGAACCACGTCCAACGCGCGGGCCACCCCGGCTGCCCCAGCGCCGTCCACCTCAAAGGTGAAGATCTCCGAGTTGTACTTCATGGACACGGACGGGTTCCACAGGCGCGCCACGGAGAACCAGGTGGCGGCCACGGATTCGGCTTGCAAGCCGCGCGCTTGTTGCTCGCCAAACACGGCCCAGGCCCGGCTTCCCGCACCTCCCGCCACGGCCAACCCCACTACCACCACACTGACCACGGCCCCCGGCAGCACAATTTTGCGCAACGCTGCACGCGCCTGGGTGGCGGAGGCGAGCATGGCCACCACCACGGCAGCCGGAGCAATCTTGATCCACGCGCCGAAGGTGGCCAGCGCCGTGGCCAGAGCCGGCCTGCGCTGCGCCTCTAGGAGGGCGACGAGCATGAGCGGGGCAATCACGCCGTCGAGTCGGCCCAACCAGATGGGGCCAAGCGCGGCAAGGAACAGCAGCCACCACCATGCGGCTGCGCTGTTTCTGTTTACTGCGCTGTCTCTGTTGACTGTGGTGTGTGCGTCCAGGACAGGCTCGCCACACGTTGCTACTGCGTTGAACCCAGCCTCACCGTCTCCCTCCACCGCCAGTTCGCCACCTGTCCATCGTCGTCGGTGGAGCAGCACGGCAAACGCGATGGCGTTGAGCGCCGTCACCATCACCACCCACACAATGCGATATCCCACGCGGTCATGCGTGATGAAGGCCGGCGCCGTGACGGGCACCAGCGCCCCGGCCGGATACACCCAGGAGAAGTTGAGCACGGGCCACCACCCCGAGTTCATGCCCTGGGTTGCCCACCATTGGTACAGGTCCACGTCACCAAAAATGGACCCCAAATACCGCACGGACCGCACCACCACCCACCCGTGGACCAGCACAAACGCGGTCCACAATGCAGCGGGCGAGGCCGCCCAGCGGCGCACCTGCGCTATGGACGTGTTCGCTCGCACATGGGTGCTGCCGTACCCTCCCATGGCCGCTACTGGTTGGCCGGGGGCGATTCTTCAGGCGCCTGGTTGGGGTCCTCTGCGGGTGTGGCCTCATCGGTTGGCGTGGGAGCAACTGCGGGGGTCAACTCGTCCGCCGGTTTGCAGTCAGGTTCACTGGTGAGCGGTTCGGCGGCGTTGAACTGGATGACGTCCTCGTTGAGAGGCCGGTCATACCGCTGCCCGACGATGAAGTCAATGGTCTTGTCTGTGCGATCGTCGAGAATCATCTCCACGGCAGGATATTGCGTGGCGAGTGTATACGCTGCAACGATTCCCTTGGGTCCAAAGCGGAACTCCGAGTAACGGACCAACTCGGTGTACGTTTGCACGTCATCAATGCTGAATCCGCGCTGCTCGAGGACCTGCCGGTGCGCGTTCC
>JAIRQO010000034.1 GCA_031256435.1 Cellulomonadaceae bacterium | reverse complement strand
GTCCACCACCGAGACACCCTCAACGCCACCAAAATCCTGGCAGAACGCACGCTGGCCAACCCCAAGGTTTCCGTGGTGTGGAACACGGACGTGATCAGCATCAATGGTGATACTGCCGTGGACAACTTGACCGTTCGCGATGCCGTGACGGGCCAGGAATCCACCATGGAAGGCGTGTCAGGCATCTTCATTGCCATCGGTCACGTACCGCGCACCGGGCCCGTAGCAGACCAGGTGGCACTGGATTCGCACGGATATATCGTTGTAGACCATCCTTCTACGCGGACCAACCTGCCGGGAGTGTACGCTGCTGGTGACGTGGTGGATCCCACGTACCGGCAGGCTATTACGGCGGCCGGTATGGGTTGCACCGCCGCACTGGATGTTCAACACTACCTGGAGGAGAACCCCTCATGACTGTCACTGATATCACCACTGCGGAATTCAACGCCGCGGTACTTGAGGCTCCTGGCCCCGTTTTAGTGGACTTCTGGGCTCCGTGGTGTGCGCCCTGCCGCCAGTTAGCACCCATTGTTGACGAGATTGCTGAGGAACTTGAGTCTTCTCTCACCGTGGTCAAGGTCAACATTGATGACGCACCCAGCCTTGCGGACACCTATGAAATCAAAGGTATCCCCACCCTCAAACTGTTCAAAGATGGTGCTGAGGCGCTCACCATCCTGGGTGGAGCACCCAAGGGCGATCTCCTCGCCCAGATCGAACCCCTGTTGGGCTGATTCCCTCACGCAGCGGCTGTGGCGTGCTCAATCATGCTGACAATGCGTTCTAGGTCCTCAGTTCCGGCAAACTCAATGGTCACGCGGCCCTTGTTCTTGCCTAGGGCAACCTTCACGCGCGTGTCCAGGTAGTTACCCAGCCTTTGAGCTGCTTGCGTTGCCGCAGGATTCTCTGCCTGAGGCAACCTCTCCTTAGTCTGGGCATGCTCACTGGCGCCGGAAAGAGCAACAATCTCCTCAATGGCTCGCACAGAAAGACCTTCGGACACTATCCGTTGAGCCAATTTCTCCATATCAGCCCCATCCGTGAGGCCCAGGAGTGCTCTTGCGTGCCCAGCGGATAAGATTCCCGCCGCCACCCTGCGTTGAACAAGCGCTGGAAGTTTCAGCAGCCGCAACGTATTGGAGATCTGCGGGCGGCTCCTAGCCAACCGCGTAGCCAGTTCATCATGCGTACACCCAAAGTCATCAAGTAGTTGCCGGTACGCGGCCGCTTCTTCCAAGGGATTGAGATCTGCGCGGTGAAGGTTCTCCAAAAGGGCTTCTCGCAGCATCTCGGAATCATCCGTGGTGCGCACAATGGCGGGAACCGTTTCCTTACCGGCACGTTTAGATGCACGCCAACGACGCTCCCCCATGATCAATTCATAGTTGCCTGGGGCAACTTTATCTGGTCGCACGACGATGGGTTGAAGCACGCCAATGGTCTTGATGGATTCAACGAGTTCGTCCAGGTCATGTTCATCAAAGACGCTGCGCGGCTGCCACTGGTTCGGGCGAATCGCGTCGACCGGGAGTTCCCCAAAGGTGGTGCCCGGGATCTCCGCCAGCCCACTCCCCTCGTCTATGCCGTCAACGGGTTCTCTGTCCCAGTGTGCCTCGCTGGCAGTCTCCGACAGACCCTGCGGCTCAGTCACCCGTTGAACAGGTGTTTCACGTGAAACATCCGCCGTATGAGGTGATCGTGTCTCTGAGCCGACAATGGTCAGGCGCCCGCCCGAGGTGGCGGCATCCCAGGTGTCTTTCCGAGCAGCGTTATTTGATCGCACTGCACTGCGTGAGGTTCCAGCACCTCGGTGCTGGTTGCCATTCTTGGCGGAGGCAACGTCATCGCTAGACCCATCAGTGCCCGTGGGTTGAAAAAAGAAATCGGCTGGACGAGGTTGCGGTTCTTCAGTGGGAATCAGTGCAGCCAATCCCGTCCCGAGTCCTCGCTTGCGTTGAGTTGTCATGCTGCTACCTCATCTTCCCGTTGCCTGGCACTGTTCGCTTTGCCGACGTTCACATCACCCGTGTTCCCTGCAATTCCAGCAGAGGCAACTCCTGAAACGGCAATTTCCCGTGCAGCCTCAAGATAGGCCAACGCTCCTGTAGATGACGGGTCATAGGAGATCACCGTTTGACCGTGGCTCGGCGCCTCGGATACTCGCACGGAACGTGGAATGGTGGCGCCCAGGGTCTGGCGCGGGAAATGTTTCCGCACTTCGTCTGCCACTTGCTGGGACAGGTTGGTGCGCCCGTCATACATGGTCAACAGAATTGTGGACACTTCAAGCGTGGGATTGAGGTGTTGCGTGACCATTCCAATGGTCTTCATCAGTTGCGTCAAGCCTTCTAGCGCGTAATACTCGCACTGGATGGGAATCATCGCCTCTTTGGCGGTCACCAAGGCGTTGAGAGTCAACAAACCCAACGTGGGGGGACAATCGATGAAGATATAGTCAAGGCGGTCCAGGCCCTGAGCGTCACGATCCCTCAGGTAGCGATCCAAAGCCATCTTCAATCGTGTTTCACGTGAAACAGCAGAGGCCAATTGTAGATCAGCGCCAGAGAGATCGATAGTGGCCGGTACGCACAGGAGGGTCTCAAAATCTGGACATTGCGCAATAGTTTCAGACATGGGGAGGTCTTCCACCAGCACTTCATAAATGGATGGCGTTCCTGCGCGATGATCAACGTTCAACGCGGTTGACGCATTTCCTTGCGGATCGCTATCAATCACCAGAATATTCAGGCCGGCTTTGGCAAGTCCCGCAGCAATGTTGACTGTGGTGGTGGTTTTCCCTACACCGCCCTTTTGGTTGGCCACCGTGATGATGCGCGTCGCATCAGGACGGGGGAATGCGGCATGTTGCAAAGCCAGGCGCCGCCGCGAGTCCAACTCTACTTGCATGGCAAGAGGCGTATCAGATGGTAAGGCTCGGATTGCTTGAGAGGCAGGAAACACTTCCTCTGCGGATTTCACATTCTTCACAGCCTTTGCTCCTACTCGGTTCCACGGCCATTTACGGTCATCTGCTGCCATGTGGGCCTCCTCACTCTGCTGAACTCATTGCTGGGTTCACTGCTGGGCGCTACTGTGCCATATGGACCAAGAACCCTCTCTCAAATGGAGCGCGAGTGGGCGCCGAAGAGGCGGTGCATGTGCGCCGAGGTCCCAGCACTGTCCCAGGGGAGTCACGAACCTCGCAGTAGGAGCTATCTAGGTTTCACGTGACACAACGTCACAACACCCAATGCTGTCAAGACCAAGCACAATTGCCGTAGCCTTCAGCAACATGCCATTCTTCGGGTTTGCGCAAACCTGCATACTGGTCATCCATGTTTCACGTGAAACGTCATCAGATCAACCAGACCTCGATCTCTCATCGGTGTTGTCTCGTCGGTGGTTTCACGTGAAACAGAAGCAGCGAGTTATGGGAGTTTATCCACCCGGACAACGTACGTGGGTTCAATCCCCTTCACCGTGCCAGCCTCCATCACCCTAGGTGGACTCCCCCCCAGTTTCCGTATCACTGAAGCCGCAGGGGCGCACTCAGCCTCAGCGTTGCGCCCCTTCAGGGCAATCATGGATCCGCCTGCATTGACCAGGGGAAGTGACATTCGGGCAAGCGACGAGAGTTTCGCCACTGCTCGGGACGTCACCACGTCGGCACGGACGTCCACCTCCTGGGCTCGCGCCCTGGTTACCGTCACGTTCTTCAGGGTGCAGATATCAACTATCTCGCCAAGCCAGTCGCACCGCCGTTGCATCGGCTCCACCAACGTGACAGCCATGTCCGGCCGCATGATCGCGAGCACAACTCCAGGAAACCCTGCACCAGAGCCAATGTCCAGTAACGAGCCGAACTCCGGGAGAAACTGCGCTACAGCGGCAGAGTTGATGAGGTGACGTTCCCACAGCCGCGAGGGTTCACGAGGTCCAATCAAACCTCTTGGCTCACCGTTTTCGAACAAGTGTTCGTAAAACGAACGAACGCGATCGTACCCTCCTCCGAATAGCGCTCTGACGTCATCGCGTTCTCCGAGCGCAGCATCCAGGCGTCCATCATCCAAGGGTCCAGCATCCTGGCGCTCAGGAGTGCGTTCGTCATCACTCATTGACCGCTGTGGTCTCTTCGCTATCTGCCGCCTCGTTGCTCTCGCCACCATCATTATCCATGTCCGCTTCTTCAGTCAGAGCGGGCTTGATGACCACATAACGCTTGGGCTCCAGACCACGTGAATCGGACACCAAGCCGGCTGCTGCTACGGCATCGTGAATCACCTTACGGTTGAAGGCGTTTCCCGGAGGCATGGAGACCTCGGTGCCCGTCTCGATCACTTCGGCGATGGCCTTCTCGGCGCTCTTGCGGAGAATCGTGCGTTTTCCTTCGCGGAAACCCGCGATGTCCAGCATGAGGCGTGAGTGTTCGCCCGTGCGGTTCTGTACTGCCATCCGCGTCAGATCCTGCAAGGCGTCCAGTGTTTCCCCGTTGCGCCCTACCAGACCATCAAGGTACTTGTTATCCTCCGCCACAATCTCCACGCAGGCGCGCCCGGCGCGCACGTCAATCTCAATGTCGCCATCAAGATCAGCAATGTCCAGGAGTTCTTCGAGATAATCCGCAGCGGCCTCGCCTTCCTCGTCGAGAATGCTGGTGGTGGTCAATGGTGCCTCAGACATGGTCTAGCCCTTCTTCTTCCTACGGTTCTTGCGAACAGGCTGCGTGCGCTGCCCGCGCGGGGTGGGGTTCAATAACAGTTCTTGCTCTTCGGTCAGGTCCTTGCCCTTGGCCGCCGCCTTGCGAGCCTTTTTCTCCAGCAGTGCTTTCTCCGCAGGGGAGCCGGGTGCCGGCATCCGGTTAATGGTGTAGAACTGCTGTCCCATGGACCATACGTTGGTGGTAGTCCAGTAGATCAGCACACCGAGCGGGAAGTTCACACCCGAGACCGCAAAGATCAACGGCATGGCGTACAGCATCATCTTCTGCATATTGGCCTGTGGGCCTTCCAAGGCAGCCTTCGGCATATTCTTCATGGTGAGCTGACGCTGCGTGAAGAAGGTGGTAGCGCTCATCAGCACAATCAACACAATGATCACCACGCGTGCCGTAGTTGACCCCGTTGTCATGAACACGTCAGAGAGGTGCGCGCCAAACAGCGAGGTTCCTTCAATGTCCTGGGCCACTTGTTGGTGGATCGGCCCAATGGCATCATGAGTGCCTGCGGCCACGTTCGTGATATTCGCCAGTACGCGGAACAGGGCAAAGAAGATAGGGGATTGCAGCAGGATCGGCATGCAGGAGGAGAACGGGTTGGTCCCATGCTTCTTATACAGGTCCATCGTCTCGCGGCTCATCGCTTCGCGTGACGCCGGGTCAGACTTCCCCTTGTACCGTTTCTGAATGGCCTGCAACTCTGGTTGCAGGATCTGCATGGCTCGTGATGACCGTATTTGCTTGACGAACAGCGGAATCATGGCCGCTCGCATCATCACCGTCAACGCCACAATGGACAGAATCCACGCCACGCCAGGCCCATCAGGGAACCCGATGAGAGTAAAGAATTGGTGTGACCCGTACATAATCCAGGCCACTACCCACATAATGGGCGCGAGAATCGCATCCATGCGTTCTACCTCTCCTTAAGTTTCAGTGGTGGTGGCCGCATCATCCCTCATCGGAACGTCATCAACACCACCGTTGCTCAACGGGTTGCACCTCAGGAGCCGCCATCCCGCCAGGGCACCGCCTTTCAGGAGGCCAAAGCGCGTGATTGCTTCCACGGCGTACCGCGAACAGGTTGGATAATACTTGCAACGGGGACCAAACAGGGGAGAAATGTACCTCTGGTACGATCCGATCACTCTCACGGCCCCTCGTGCCGCAATTGACCGCCCCTGGTGGGTGCCCTCCGTGCGTGTCACACTGTGCGTTGGTGTCACAGTGTGCCCTTGGCCGTCATTTTTCCTGATGTACGACGAATCCTCATCGCACATCCCGTCACGCCGGCCTGGAGGTCCTTGGCTAGTTCGTCGAAGGTGCTCCTTGCCGCTGCGGGCAACGCCCTGACAACGATCAGACTCGGCGTGGCGGCGTCCGGCACGATCACACGCGTTCGGATGGCCTCACGCAGCCTACGCTTCACGCGGTTGCGTACCACGGCATTGCCCACTGCTTTGGACACCACAAAACCTACCCGGGTGCCACCCTCGACGGGGAGCACGTACACCACCATGGTGGATCGTCGAATGCGAACACCGTTGCGCGTGGCGATTCTGAAATCCGCTGGGTCTTTCAGACGGGTGACCTGCTGGGCACTCACCGCATCACACGGTCAGTTCGGCACGTCCCTTGCGGCGGCGGCTGGCCAGGATGGCACGGCCGGCACGGGTACGCATGCGAATCCGGAATCCGTGGGTCTTTGCCCGGCGCCGGTTGTTAGGCTGGAAGGTGCGCTTTGTCATCGCCATACTCCTGGGTGTTGGTTCTGGCCATGGGAGGCCAGGTAAGTCTTTTCTGGGTAGCACAAAGGTTTGCGCATGACCCGCATAAGTATCACAGGCTACGTTACCGGGCAGCCTTGGGTCAAACCTAAAACCATGAATCACAACGCGACGCCTATCATACGGGGCACGCCAGGGGGATGTCAGGCCGGAAAAGTTCAGGGCAGAATGCTCTCCACGCGGGCAGACCCGCGTCCCATCGTATTCGTGCGCTGCATTGTGCCGGAAGTGGGGTAATTGCCCGAATTATCAAGGGTTAAACAGTAGGAGAACAGCGCGATGGCCGAAGAAGACATCCACGAGATTTGGGCCGACGCTGTTGCTGCCATCAAAGAGCGCCCTGATTGGACTCGCCGTGGCAATGTCTACATTGATGCTGTTCACCCCAAAGCCGTTCACGGTGACCTGGTGCTGTTGGAAGTACCGCACGCGCAGTTCCGCGCCTACTTGGAAAACGATGGTCACGGGCAACTGTCCAACGCCTTGGCGTCCGTGATGGGACGTGAGGTGCAGTTTGCGGTCAACATCAATCACACGTTGGCCACGGAAGCCTCGCCGGTCACCGGCCCTGCCCTGGACTACTCCCAACCGGACACTGATCTGAAAACTCCCCCCACGGCAGAGCCCGGGGGAGTGCAGCAGGGCGGAGTGGGTCCGGATGACCGCGATGGTCAATCCTTGCAAGGAAACCACGTCTCCACGGATTCCATTCCGGCAGTCAGCCAGTATGCCAATGTTTCCCGGGATGGCGATGCTCAAAATCCCCACCATGGCCTCGATCCTCACCACGGAACTGCCGAGCAGGTGGCCGAACCTGCAACGGTACCAACAGGTGGACCGGACACTGAACCGGTTGCTGAACCGGCTCCCGCAGCGCCGATCACGCTCCTGAATCCTAAATACACCTTTGATGCCTTTGTTCGCGGGGATTCCAACAGGATGGCTCACGCTACGTGTATTGGTGTGGCGGAGAGCCCTGCCAAGGCCTACAACCCGCTCTTCATCTATGGTGGCTCCGGCTTGGGGAAAACACACCTCCTTCACGCCATTGGTCACTACACCCACCACTTGTCTCCCCATCTGCGGATCCGGTACGTCAATGCCGAAGAGTTGATGAATGACTTCATCAACTCCATGAAGTCCGACAACCAGAACGCCTTTCGGCAACGCTACCGGGACGTGGACGTTCTCCTCATGGATGACATCCAACTCCTCGGCGGCAAGAAGGAAACCCTCAAGGAGTTCTTCCACACCTTCAACTCACTTCACGGCGCGAGTAAGCAGATTGTGATCACCTCAGATGTGCCTCCTAAGCAGTTGGAAGGCTTTGAGGATCGCTTGGTGACACGTTTTGAGTGGGGGTTGATTGCCAACATTGATCCGCCCGGCCCGGAACTACGCATCGCTATTTTGCGAGCCAAGGCCGCTGCCCAGGGATTTGACGTCCCTGACGAGGTCATTCACCATCTGGCCTCCCTCAACTCCTCCAACGTCCGCGAGTTGGAAGGCTGGCTGATCCGCGTCAACGCCTACGCTTCGCTTAACAGGCAAGAACTCACAGCGGACCTGGCGGAGTCCGTGCTGAAAGACTTGGTGTGCGTGGAAGAACGCCCAGAGGTCACGGTGGATCGCGTGATTGAATGCGCCTCGTCCTATTTTGGCTTCACCCGTGATGACATCATTGGTTCGCAACGCACCCGCGCGTTGGTCACCGCACGCCAGGTAGCCATGTACCTGACCCGCGAACTCACCGAACTTTCCCTGCCGATGATTGCTAAAGCCTTTGCCAAGAAGGATCACAGCACGGTGGTGCATGCCAATAGGAAGATTACCGGCTTAATGGCCGAACGCGGTTCCGTGTATGCCCAGGTTGATGAACTGACATCCTTGATTCACCGCAGCACTGACGCTTCTTGAGGGTGACAGCCTCGGGACGAGGTTCCCGCACATAGTTATCACCATGATGGGGATAACTATGTCTCGGCACCTGTGGATAACCTTGTGGATAACCCAGTGATATCTTGGTGATAACCACGGGACAACTGTGGATTGGTGGTGATAACAATTCTTTATCACCAAGTGCGTGATCTTATGCCTCGCTTTATCACCACTCCATCCACAATGCTTTATTGCTCCTGACCTGCACCGTTGCTGTTTATCCCCAGTATCCACAGCCCCTACTACTACTACTAATCTAAGAACAGCACCATCAAAAAGCCAGCGCCCTCGAATAAGCGAGGAGGAAAGAGGCCCTGGACGCACCGATAACGCCAGGATAACTCCGTGTGGCAGTCTCGCCAACAGTTCATATCTCACCCCCACGTACAATGGACCATGATCAGCGATCCCCAGGGATCACAGCGAGGAGATGGTGATGAAGTTCCGCATTGAGAGACAAGTTCTTGCCGAGGCAGTGTCCAGGACGGCACGGATCATTCCGCTGCGGCCGGCTGCTCCCGTGCTGGGGGGCATCAAGATTGAGGCCGATACCCAGGGAACCATTACCTTTAGTGGTTTTGACTATGAAGTCTCGGCACGTGAAAACGTGACCGCTGAGGTGGAGGAGCCCGGCGTTGTTCTGGTTCAAGGCAAACTCCTTGCCGAGATCACCCGCGCACTGAATAACGCACCCGTGGATGTTGCGTTGGACGGCACTACCCTGCAAATCACGTGTCACAATGCCCACTTCTCTCTGCAGACCTTCCCGGCCGAGGAGTACCCCACGCTGCCGGAGCCACCAGCCATCATTGGACGCATTGACGCCGAGGAGTTCGGTAAGGCCGTGGCGCAAGTAGCCACCGCAGCGAGCACCGATGAAACGGTGCCTCTGTTGACGGGGATCCGGATGGAGATTGAGGGCGAGAAGATCACTCTGATGTCCACAGACCGTTACCGCCTGGCGTTGCGGGAACTCACCTGGAATCCTGAGGACCCGTCCATCTCTGCGGTGGCTCTGGTGAAGTCCAAGACGCTCGTTGACGTGGCAAAAACGCTCGGAGGTCAAGAAGGCACCATCGAGATGGGCCTGTCCACCGGTTCGGGACTTGAGTTGATTGGCTTCAGTAGTGGTGGCCGCCAAACCACGTCTCAGCTGCTCAGTGGAGATTACCCGCCCGTGCGGAAACTTTTCCCTGAATCGTCACCCATTCACGCGTCCGTGATGGTCCACAATCTGCTGGACTCGGTCAAGCGCGTGGCATTGGTGACCCAGGGGAGTTCACCGATTCGGTTGTCCTTCACCCAGGGCGGCGTCACCTTGAACGCGGGTAACGGGGATGATGCGCAAGCGTCAGAATCCCTCCACGCCTACCTCAACGGTGAAGACATCTCCGTGGCCTTCAACCCCAAGTACCTCATGGATGGCCTTTCTTCCTTGAGTCACGAGGCGGTTCGTCTGTCCTTCACGCACCCCACCAAGCCTGTGGAGTTCACGAGCCAGGACTCGCTGGAGGCGGATGACTACACCGAGTTCCGGTACCTGCTGGTCCCTATTCGGTTCGCTGATTGATTCAGTACTGATTGATTCTGCTCTGATTGATTCTGTGCGCCGAGTGATACGTTGCCCTCGTTGAACGATGCTCCGAGTGATACGGAGAATAGTTCAGCCCTGAGGGTGAACGTGCATGAATCACGGAGCACAGGTCCACGGCAGTAGGTAGGTCCGGATAGCGGGAGGTATGAGGATGTACGTATCCCATCTCCGCGTCCACGATTTTCGGTGTTACACCGATGCTGAGGTGGAGTTCCAACCTGGCCCCACGGCCATTGTGGGGCGAAACGGCCAGGGGAAAACCAACCTGGTGGAAGCGATGTATTACACCGCCACGTTGAACTCCCACCGCGTGAGTTCGGACACGCCACTGATCCGGCATGGCAGTGAACGTGCCATAGTCCAGAACCGGATTGTCAAAGGCGAACGTGCAGTCACGGTGGAACTGGAGATCACCCGAGGCAAAGCCAACCGCGCACGGGTGAACCGTGGGAGTTTAGGCCCAGCACGTGACGTAGCAGGAATCCTGCGCTCCGTGATATTTGCTCCGGAGGACCTTGCGTTGGTGAAAGGTGATCCTCAGACGCGGCGCCAGTTTGTTGATGATGCCATGGTGCAACTCTCGCCGCGATTAGCAGGGACACTAAGTGAATACTCACGGGTGATCCGGCAGCGCAATGCGTTACTGAAGACGCTACGCTCCACCCGGGGAGCCCGTGATGCCACCACGGCACACACCCTGGAAGTCTGGAATGATGCCGCCGCACGGCTGGGGGCCGAGATTCTTCTGCATCGCCTCAACGTGGTGAGTGAACTCCAACCTCGCATTGCCGAGGTGTATGCGTCAGTGTCTCCACAACAGTGTGCCACGAGCGCGGACTATCGGAACCAGACGCTGGCCAACGCGGGCCTCGATCATGCGGAACTTGAACTCACCCACCTCACCGAGCTGCTTCGCGCCGATATGGAGCGTCAGTACTCCTCTGAACTCGAGCGGGGCATGAGTTTGGTGGGCCCCCACCGTGATGACGTGGACCTGGGCATCAATGGACTACCGGCCAAAGGGTATGCCTCCCACGGGGAGAGTTGGTCCTTAGCACTTGCCATGAAACTGGCCACGTATCACCTCCTGAGGGAATCCGAGAACGGCGAGGATGCCGATCCGGTCCTCATTCTCGACGATGTTTTTGCCGAACTTGATGCCGCACGCCGGCAGCAGTTGGCGGATCTGGTGGCTCCCGCACGCCAGGTACTAGTCACAGCGGCCGTCCTTGAGGACCTTCCTCCGGCATTCCTGGAGCAGCAGGTTCACGTTGACGCGGGGATGGTGAGTCATGGTTGACAGGATGACCTCCATGCCTGACAGCACAGCGGGAAGAACAGCCGCTGATTTCGCTCGCGCCGCGTTCACCCGGCAGAAGGTTGCTGCCAAGAGACGAGGATATCGCCCAGGACAAGAAGGCTGGAAGAAGCGGAAAACTGAACCGCGGGACGAGGCTGAGCTGTCCGGAGCCAGGCATGATGTCCGAGACCCCGTCCTTGCGTCCCGCGTGATGAAAAGCCTTTTTGGGGACATGGGTTGGCAGGATGAGCTCAGCGTAGGGTCAGTCACTGCGCGCTGGCCTGAGATTGTGGGTGCAGACGTAGCCGAACACGCCAGAATTGAGAAGTTTGAGGACAAGGTGCTGGTTCTCCGCGCCTCATCCACGGCGTGGGCCAACCAGTTAGTCATCCTGCGGTCATCCCTGATGAAGCGCCTTGCTGACGAGGTAGGTGAGGGAGTGGTGGAAGCCATCCACATCATGCCTCCCACCGGGGGAAGATCCTTCAAACGAGGGCGCTATTCCGTACCCGGCAAAGGTCCTGGCGACACCTGGGGATGAGTGGTTTCCGCCCTCGGTCACCCCTGGGCGACAATCACCGTCATATCACCATTCCCCACACACTCAAGTTCCCCAGAATCCGCAGAATTGCGCCGAATTCCGGTAGAATATGGGTCAATGCCTGGATGGCCGGATGTTCGGAATTCGGGTCAGTAAACGTGGGGGAGTAACGCTTGTGACAGGTCCAGAACACACCGGATATGATGCCGGTGACGTGACTGTCCTCAAAGGCTTGGAAGCAGTCCGTATCCGGCCGGGGATGTACATCGGATCAACAGGGGAACGCGGCCTGCACCACCTGGTGTATGAGATTGTTGACAACTCGGTAGATGAGGCGTTGGCCGGCCATGCCACCACCATTACGGTAACCCTCCTTGCCGATGGGGGAGTGCGTGTCACGGATGACGGTCGCGGGATCCCCGTGGCCATGCACCCCACTGAGGGAAAGCCCACGCTCGAAGTGGTGATGACCATCCTCCACGCTGGAGGGAAGTTCGGTGGGGACGGCTATGCCGTATCGGGCGGGCTTCATGGTGTAGGCATGTCCGTGGTGAACGCCCTGTCCAGCAAGTTCACCTCCGAAGTTCGACGAGACGGCTACTACTGGACCCAGGAGTATGCCGAAGGAGGGATTCCCACCACGGAGGTCACGCGTGGTAAGCCCCTGGCTCCCGGCGAGGGCACCGGGACCACGCAAACGTTCTGGGCGGACGGCACCATTTTTGAGACCACCACCTATGACTTTGAAACCTTGCGCGCGCGCTTTCAGCAGATGGCGTTCCTGAACAAGGGTTTGACCATCACCCTGACCGATGAGCGGCCGCAGGATGAGGAGACTCATGACGAAATCGTCGGGTATAACACGGAAGATGGCGCTGACGTAGAGGACCCGGACGGGGATGCCGTGCAGTCCGCCGCAGCGGTGAAGACCATCACCTACTGCTACGCCGGCGGAATTACCGACTACGTCAAGCACCTCAACTCCGGCAAAAAGGTGGAGGTGGTCAACCCTGAGGTGATCGATTTTGAGTCGGAGGATCCCGCTAAGGGAATCTCGGCGGAAATCGCGATGCAGTGGACCAGTGCGTACAAAGAGTCCATCCACACGTATGCCAACACCATTTCCACCACCGAGGGTGGAACGCATGAGGAAGGTTTCCGAGCAGCGCTCACCACGCTGGTGAACCAGTACGCGCGGGATAAGAGTCTGCTGAAGGATAAGGATGAGAATCTCACGGGTGATGACATCCGTGAAGGGTTGACCGCCGTGATTTCCGTCAAACTCCGGGAACCGCAGTTTGAAGGGCAGACAAAAACCAAACTGGGGAACACGGAGGCAAAGACCTTTGTACAGCGGATTGTCAGGGAGAACTTGACGGATTGGCTGGATTCCCATCCCTCGGATGCCAAAGATGTCATTAAGAAGGCCATGCAGGCGTCCCAGGCGCGGATCGCAGCGCGGAAGGCACGGGAGGCCACACGGCGTAAGGGTTTGCTGTCCTCCTCGGGGATGCCGGGGAAACTCAAGGATTGCCAAAGCAGGAACCCTGCCGATTGCGAGGTGTTCATTGTTGAGGGTGACTCGGCCGGCGGTTCGGCCGTGCGGGGAAGGAACCCGCACAACCAAGCGATCATGCCGATTCGAGGGAAGATTCTCAACGTTGAGCGCGCACGGTTGGACAAGGCGTTGGGGAATAACGAGGTCCAGGCACTCATCACAGCCTTTGGTACCGGGATTGGCGAGGATTTTGATCTGAGCAAGTTGAGGTATCACAAGATTGTGCTGATGGCTGACGCCGATGTGGATGGCCAACACATTGCCACCTTGCTGCTGACGCTGCTCTTCAGGTATATGAGGCCCATCATCGAGCATGGGTATGCCTACCTAGCCATGCCTCCGCTGTATCGCCTGAAGTGGTCCAACGCGCCTCACGATTACGTGTACTCGGATAAAGAGCGGGACGCCTACCTAGCCCACGGGTTGGACAACGGCAAGCGCATTCCCAAGGACAACGGGATTCAGCGCTACAAGGGTCTGGGAGAGATGGACTACACCGAGTTGTGGGAAACCACCATGGACCCTGAGCATCGCACGCTCAAGCAGGTCACTCTTGATGATGCTGCGGCTGCCGATCAGGTGTTCTCCATGTTGATGGGTGAGGATGTGGAAGCACGCAGGAACTTCATTCAGCGCAATGCTAAAGACGTGCGCTTCCTTGATATTTAACGGCGGAAACGCCCGCAGACCATGGCGAACTACTGAAGGAAAAATGACGTGACTGATCAGATTCACGAGGATGGTGCTGTGATCACCGAGGATGGCGAACCTCTGGTTCACCATGGCCACATTGAACAAGTGGACCTCAACCAGGAGATGCAACGCAGTTACCTGGATTACGCCATGTCCGTGATTGTGGGGCGTGCCCTCCCGGACGTGCGGGACGGGTTAAAGCCCGTCCACCGCCGGGTGATTTATGCAATGTTTGACGGCGGGTACCGGCCAGACCGCGGATTCTCCAAGTGTTCGCGTGTGGTGGGTGACGTGATGGGTAAATATCACCCACACGGTGACTCCGCCATTTATGACACGTTGGTGCGTTTGGTCCAGGAATGGACGCTGCGGTATCCACTGGTGGCAGGCCAAGGAAACTTTGGAAGCCCGGGTAATGACCCGGCCGCTGCGCCGCGATACACCGAGTGCCGGATGGCACCCCTCGCCATGGAAATGGTGCGGGATATTGACAAATCCACGGTGGATTTCCAGGATAACTATGACGGCAAGGAGCAGGAACCCACGGTCCTTCCGTCACGGTTCCCCAATCTGCTGGTCAACGGTTCGGCCGGTATTGCCGTGGGGATGGCCACCAACATTCCGCCCCACAACCTCCGGGAAGTGGCCAAGGGGGTGCAATGGCATCTAGCCAACCCTGAGGCCAGCCGTGAGGAGTTGCTCGAAGCCCTCATCCAGCGCATTCCGGGGCCTGATTTCCCCACGGGTGCCACCATTTTGGGGCGCCGGGGGATTGAGGACGCCTACCGCACGGGCCGCGGTTCCATCATCATGCGCGCCATTGCCACGGTGGAGGAGATCCAGAAGCGAACCTGCATTGTGGTCACCGAGTTGCCGTACCAGGTCAACCCGGACAACCTGGCCTTGAAGATTGCTGATCTGGTCAACGAGGGACGCCTGGACGGCATTGCTGATGTGCGCGACGAAACCTCTGGCCGTACCGGCCAGCGTTTAGTCATCGTTCTCAAGCAAAACGCCGTAGCCAATGTGGTGCTCAACAACCTGTACAAGCATACCCCCATGCAGGACACCTTTGGGGCCAATATGTTGGCCCTGGTGGACGGGGCCCCGCGAACCCTGAGCCTAGACGCCTTTGTCCGTCACTGGACTAACCACCAGGTAGAGGTCATTCAGCGCCGCACGGAGCATGACCTTGCTGAAGCCCAACGCCGGCAGCACATCCTCAACGGCCTGCTCAAGGCGCTCGATATGCTCGATGAGGTCATCGCGCTGATTCGTCGGTCTCCTGATGTAGAGCAGGCTCGAACGGGTTTGATGGCTCTGCTTGACATTGACGACGAACAAGCCGATGCCATCTTGGCGTTGCAACTGCGCAGATTGGCTGCCCTGGAACGGCAGAAAATCATCGATGAGCATGAGGAACTCAGCAAGAAGATTGCGGACCTGCAGGACATCCTGGACAGTCCCGTGCGGCAACGCACCATCATCGGTGAGGAACTGGACGCCATTGTCACCAAGTTTGGTGACGAGCGCCGCACCACCATCCTGCCGTTTGACGGTTCCATGACGGATGAAGATTTGATTCCTGAAGAGGACATCGTGGTCACCATCACCCGGGGTGGGTACGCCAAGCGAACGCGGACCGATGCCTACCGGGCTCAACGGCGAGGAGGGAAAGGGGTCCGTGGTGCCAAACTGCGGGAAGATGATTTGGTGGAGCACTTCTTCACCACCACCACCCACCATTGGATGCTGTTCTTCACCAACTTGGGCCGCGTGTACCGTGCCAAAGGCTATGACTTACCGGAAGGTGGGCGTGACGCCAAGGGCCAGCACGTAGCGAATATGTTGGCCTTCCAGCCGGACGAAACCATTGCGCAGGTCCTTGACTTGCGAGATTACGATGCCGCAGAGTACCTGGTGCTCGCTACTAGACGAGGGCTCATTAAGAAAACGCGATTGGAGGATTACGATTCCCCGCGTCAAGCAGGGCTGATTGCCATCAACTTGCGTGAGGATGCTGAGGGTGAGCCAGACGAACTCATTGGGGCCATGCTGGTGGACAGTTCCGATGAGTTGATGCTGGTCTCCCGAAAGGGGCAATCCCTGAGGATTGCCGCTGATGATTCATCCTTGCGTCCCATGGGCCGCGCCACATCAGGAGTCACGGGAATGCGATTCCGCGAGGAGGATGAACTCCTGGCGGTGGACGTGATCCGTGAAGGAGCCGCGCTCTTTACTGTCACCGAAGGGGGACAGGCCAAGCGCACGGAGTTGAGTGTGGACAACTGGCGTCAAGTGGGGCGTGGAGCGCTGGGGGTTCGTGTGGCGAACCTCCCGGAAGAAAACGGTCATCTAGTGGGCGCGCTGGTAGTGAGCGACGATGACGAGGTGCTGGTCATCATGGAGGGCGGCAAGATTGTGCGCTCAGCTGTGGACGAGGTGCGGCTCACCGGGCGGGCCACGCAAGGGGTGATCTTTGCCAAACCTGACGCTGGTGACAGGATTATTGCGGTGGCTCGGAACGTTGAACGCCGAGAGGCGGACGAATCCGATACCGTGGACCCAGCAAGTGAGCCCACCCCTGAGCCAGCGGAGCAGACATGACCGAGGAGACCACTGGAGTGCCGGAGCAACCCATCGATTCGGCTACCAGCGAAGCCACCGCCACTGACACCACGGATGACGTACCTTCGGATGCCGCCGCAACCGTCGATGAAGGTGCCGGCAGGAACTCGATTCAGGATGCCCGAAGCAAGGCCCTGGAGCGAGCGCGAGCCGCCTTGGCCAAGGCCCGCCGCACGGAAGAACGCCTCACCACGGATGATGCCGCAGAGACTACTCGTGAGGTGTCTTTCGGATCAGGCGCCGTGCAGGCCACGGTCACTACAAACACTGCAGACCAGGGTGGAACTGCGGGCTTCGGGTCCGTTCCCCTGCGTCAATCCGTGGCGGAGGCGGCAGGAAATGGCGCCAGTAACGGGAATGGTCACGGGAATGCTGGGTATGCCACCGCTGTAGCTGAGGCTGCCATCGCCTCAGCGGGAGCCTCCGCCGGTGCCAGTGCTAGTGGTGCCCAGGCGAACGGCGGCCAGGCAAGTGATGCTCAGGCTGCCGGTGCCCAGCCGAGCAATCCTCCAGCGGCGCCAGTCAGCACGGGAACGTCCGCGCGGCGTGTTCGCCTGACGGTGTCCCGCATTAGTCCCTGGTCCGTGGCCAAACTCGCGTTCTTGTTGTCCTTTGCTATTGGCATCATCACCGTGGTGGCCACCGTGGTGTTCTGGCAGGTAGTGGATGGCCTCCATGTGTTCTCCACCATTCAAGATTTCATCAATGACGCGTTTGACCCCACCTCGGACGTGAACGTCACGCAATACTTTGAGATTGGGCGCATGGTGGCTCTGGCCGCGTTGGTTGCCGTGGCCAACACCGTAGTGATGACGGCACTTGCCACGGTGATGGCACTGCTCTACAACATCACCGCAGCGCTGGTGGGCGGACTGCACGTCACGCTGACAGATGACTAGGGAAGAACTTCACCCAGGGTGAACAAGACGGTCAGCCACGGCAGGAGACCCTCGATGTGCTCATTGCGCACCCCAAATTGGCCGCGGAACCGTGGCGAGTTTGGAACTGGGAGCAATGTGCGGTAAAGTTTCTGCTCGCGCCAAGTGTGCAGATGGGGCCATA
>JAIRQO010000025.1 GCA_031256435.1 Cellulomonadaceae bacterium | reverse complement strand
GGACGTTCTGCACACCATTGGTGGAGATGACACCAACACCACCGCTGCGGACCTGGCTGCCTACCTGCATGACAATGACTACGAACTCACCGTGGTGGGCCTTCCCAAGACCATTGACAATGACGTAGTGCCGATCCGCCAGTCCCTCGGCGCGTGGACCGCTGCCGATGAAGGCGCCGGTTTTGCTGACAACGTGATTGGCGAGCACCGCTCCGGCGCCCGCATGCTGATTGTGCACGAGGTCATGGGACGTCACTGTGGTTGGCTGACCGCAGCCACCGCTCAGGCCTACCGGAAACTGCTGGACACCAAGGAGTTTGCTCCGGCGCTGGGCTTGACCCGCGAGCGCGTAGACGTCCACGCCATCTTTGTTCCGGAACTCGCGCTGGACATTGACGCCGAAGCCGCACGCCTGAAGGGCGTCATGGACACCATCGGCAATGTGAACATCTTCCTGTCCGAGGGTGCCGGAATGAACGAGATTGTGGAGCAACTGGAAGCCGCTGGCACGCCGCCCGAGCGCGACCCGTTTGGCCACGTCCGCCTGGATGACATCAACCCCGGCCAGTGGTTTGCCAAGCAGTTTGCTGAGAAGCTCGGCGCTGAGAAGGTCATGGTGCAGAAGTCCGGCTACTTCTCCCGCGCCGCTGCCGCCCACACCGATGACCTGCGCCTCATCAAGTCCATGACGGACTACGCCGTAGAGTGCGCTCTGCGCGGAGAGTCCGGTGTCATTGGGCACGACGAGGAAAACAATGACGTGCTGTCCGCTATTGCCTTCCCGCGTATTGCTGGTGGGAAAGCCTTCAATGTGAACCAGGAATGGTTCACGGACATGCTCGCGGCCATTGGTCAGCCATTTACGCCAGCACCGCCTGCCGCCCACTAAACTGCCGGGGTGAGTACGCCATCTGCAGCATCGGAATCGTTGGTTGAGGCCCAGCCCTTGGTCACTGAGGCGTCTGTTTCCCAGGCAACTGTGTCCCAGGGGCTGGATCACTTCCGTGACTTGACGGTGCTGCAGCAGCCCACGTGGCCGGATGCTTCGGCATTGGCTGCTGTGACACGGCGCTTGGAATCTGCTGCACCCATTGCCCTTCCAGCGGAGTCAGACGCGCTGCGTGCGCGCCTGACCGCTGCGGGGCGGGGCGAGGCCTTTGTGATGCAGGGGGGCGATTGCGCGGAGATTTTCTCCGAGGCCAGTGCCACCCGGATCCGGAACAAGATCCGTACTATCTTGCAGATGTCCGTGATTTTGACCCACGGCGCTTCCATGCCTGTGGTGAAGATGGGGCGGATGGCGGGGCAATACGCCAAGCCGCGCTCGTCGGACACGGAAACGCGCGATGGTGTGACCTTGCCCGCCTACCGCGGTGACATGGTGAACGATTTTGCGTTCACGGCTGAGGCTCGCACCCCCAATCCTGAACGTTTGGAGCGGGCGTATCAGATTTCCTCGGCCACGGCCAACGTGGTGAAGTCCTTCACGCATGGGGGCTATGCGGACTTGCGTCAGGTACACCAATGGAACCGCGGGTTCATGCGCAACCGAGCGTACTCACGCTACGAGCACACGGCCACGGAGATTGACCGTGCCGTGCGCTTCATGGAAGCGTGCGGAGCGGACTTTGATGAACTGCGCACCGTGGACCTGTATCTCTCGCACGAGGGATTAATTCTGGATTACGAACGCGCGTTGACGCGGGTGGATCCGCAGACTGGGGCCGCCTATGCCACCTCGGCGCACCTGTTGTGGATAGGGGAGCGGACGCGGCATCTGGATGGTGCTCACGTAGATTTCTTCTCCCAGATTGCCAATCCCATTGCAGTGAAACTGGGACCCACCACGTCTGCGGCTGACGCGTGTGCGTTGGCCGAGCGGCTGAATCCTGACAACATTCCTGGCCGTCTCACCTTTGTGGCCCGCATGGGTGCCACCAAGGTGCGCGAGGTTCTGCCCGGCATTGTGCGCGGCGTGACCGACGCCGGTCACCAGGTCACATGGATTACTGACCCCATGCACGGCAACACCATCACCTCGGATAACGGTTACAAGACGCGGCGTTTTGCCGATGTGCTAGACGAGATTCAGGGATTCTTTGAAGTGCATCGCGCCGAGGGCACGGTTCCCGGCGGCCTCCACATGGAAATGACGGGCGATGACGTCACCGAGGTGCTGGGAGGCACCGAAATGATTGACGAATCCGGCCTCGCCGCCCGCTACGAAACCCTAGTAGACCCCCGCCTCAACCACCAGCAATCCCTAGAAGTAGCCTTCCTGGTAGCCGAAATGCTCCAAGCGGACTGAGTGAGAGTATTCACCTCACCTGTCATCCTGCGGGCGTTTCGACACCCGTCATCCTGCGGGCGCGAAGCGCATCGCAGGATCTCACCTAGGCGCCTCAAGTCACCAAATAGTCAGGGTGACCATGGTGCCTTGGGGGGCGGTCCCGGTGACGTCCTGATATTGCACGCGGTCCATCATGCACCCGAGCCAGCAGTTCTGTGTGACCTCAAAGCCGGCATCCCGTAACACCTTCTCGGCTTCGTCCCGGTGCATTCCCAGCACGTCTGGCACGTCCACAATGGGCGGTCCCTTGGACACCGTCAAGGTCACCACATCGGTGCGATGCCCCTGCGTGCCCGCTTCCGGCTCCTGGTGCATCACTTGACCGGCGGGGATCGATGAGGAGTATTCGTCGTCCGTGAACTTGGGAACTAGTCCCCAACTCTCCAGTTGCGCGCTGGCCTGTTCGCCGCCGGAACCCACCGTTTGGGGAATGGTCACGGGTGCGGGTCCGCTGGACACCTCCCAGGTAATCGCTTCATTGTGGGGGAGTTGCGTGCCCGGATCCTGGGAAACGGACGTGACCTCGCCACGGGGCACGGTGTCGCTGGCCGTTTGGGTGGGGTCTTGGAAGGTCACCCCTGCGTCACTGAGGAGTTTCTCGGCGTCCTCCTGCTGTAACCCCACCAGCGTGTCCTCAGGCATGGTGACCATACGGATTCCTTGCGAGACCGTGAGGTGAACATCGCTGGACACCCGAGCACGAGTGCCCGGGGTGGGCTCGGCAGCAATCACGTCACCCTGGGGAACGTGATCGTCATAGTCATACCCCACCACGGTGTTGAGGTGCGCATCATCGAGCGCTGAACGCGCTGCGCTCTCCGTAACGCCCACAATGTGGCCCGGAACAATGGTCCAGGCACCCGGTCCGTGCTCGGACCACCACCAACCCCCGAGTGCCACCAGGAGCCCCACCACAAGGATGGCGCCGATAGCGAGGAGGCGCCGCCGCACAGGATGCTTCGATGCTGGGGTTGTGGTGGGTGTGGGTGGTTTGGCGGGTGTATCGGGTTTCGCGGGCGTGACGTCTTTTCCCGACGATGCCTGCGGCGGTGCTGGCCTAACCTCATCCGCGCCGGGAGGTGCTTGCTCAGCCGTGGCCATCGTCGGAGCCTTCACGGTGGGCGCTACTACCGTGGGCTCATCCACCACGTGCTCGGTATCAACGGCGGTGGAGTCTGACGCTGCGCTGGAGTCAGACACTGGGCCGCTCGCTGAAACCGCACTGGACTCTTCAGCCGCGCCGGACTCTTCAACCGTACTGCTCTCTGGATCAGCGCTCATAGACTCATCAGCACTCATGGCATGAACAGCGCCGGTGGGAATCATGGCCAGCCCACTCGTATGAGGTTTCTGGAAGGCAGCGCCGGAATCCGCCTCCGCTTCAGCCACCTCAGCCCCAGCCACATCCGTCCCATCCGCGTCACGCTCCGGCGGGTCCGCGCGTCGCGTCAGCAACCCCGGATCCGTCGCCTCGATCTCGTCGCGGAGCCCCTTCAACGCATCGAGGGCAACTTTCGCATTGGCGGGGCGATCATCAGGATTACGCGCGGCCCATGTGGTCACCAGGGCATCCACGCCAGCAGGGAGCCAGGGAACCACGGTGCGTGGTGCCGGGACGTCATGGTGAACGTGCTGGAAGGCCACCTGAATGGGGGTGGCTCCTGTATGGGGCAGCGTCCCCGTGAGCATCTCATAGGCCAGGATGCCCATGGCATACACGTCCGTGCGCGCATCACAGGTTCCGGTAGACACAACCTCCGGAGCGAGGTACGCCATGGTGCCAAGGATGGTTCCCGTGGTGGTGGACGTCACCTCCGTGACGGCGCGCGCCAAGCCAAAATCGGCAACCTTGCAGTGACCTTCTTCCGTGAGGAGCACGTTTTCCGGCTTGATATCCCGGTGTACCAACCCTGCGCGATGCGCTGCAGCTAGTGCGGTGAGAATCTCCGTGAGGACGTCAAAAGTCCGTCCCAGCGTGAGGGTCTGCTGATCGTGCATTTCCTTGCGGAGATTGGAGCCCTTGACATACTCGAGCGTGAGGTAGGAGGTCTCACCGTCCACACCTTGGTCATAGACGGCCACCACGCCGGGATGGGCAAGCCTCGCGGCGGCGCGGGCCTCGCGGCGGAAGCGGGATACAAATGCGGCTCCGTCCACATCATCAGCCAGATGCTGATGCATGATCTTGATGGCCACATCCCGGTCCAAGCGCCGATCCCGGGCAAGGTACACCGTGGCCATGCCGCCACGTGCTATGCGTGACGTGATCTCATATCTGCGGTCAACAAGTCCTCCGATGTACGGGTCCTTGTCTTCCGAGGTCATAGGCTGAGTCTACGGAGCAAACACGGTTCTCCACCGCCGAAACGCTACGCGTCCCGCTCCACGCTGGCTTGGGCCAGTAGTAAAATCTGCGCGGCACCGGGTTCGTCGAGCGATGCTGTAGCGATGATGCCCAACGCCTCGCCATACAACTCGCCAATCAATTCCTCCACCTGGTCTCGAGCACCAGTGCGTGTCATCAGAGCCTGAATGTCTGTGATCTCGGCGTCGGTGAGCGCAGGATTGCCCAGTTTTTCAACCAGGAATTGCCGGTCATCATCACCGGAAAGAGCCATGGTCCGTGCCGCCAATACGGTGCGCTTCCCTTCGCGGAAGTCTCCACCAAGCGGCTTTCCCAGGGTGTCGGCGTGACCAAAGGCGCCGAGCATATCGTCGCGAATTTGGAAGGCCTCACCGAGCGGCATTCCCGCGTCATGCATGGTCTGCACCGTGTCAGCATCAGCGCCAGCCAGCAATGCACCGATCACCAGGGGATGCCGCACCGAATAGGAAGCCGCCTTGGAACGGATAATCGAGCGAGCCATCGCCTCATCCGCTACGGGGTCCTGACCCCACGGAGCCACCGAGGCCAGCACGTCCTGATACTGCCCCACAAACGTGGTGATGGCCATGTCATCAAAGGCGGCATGCACTGCGGCACTGTGCGCGGCAGTCAGGTCCGCCAGGCTCAATGCCCTAGCCAGTTCACCATACGCCGCCGTCAGGGCAATGTCCCCCAGGAGGATGGCCCCTGAGGTGCCAAAATGGTCAGCATCGCCTGTCCAGGAATTGTCACGGTGGCGGGCTGCCAACACCCGATGTGCTGCGGGGTGCCCGCGGCGCGTATCAGCGTTGTCAAGAATGTCATCATGGAACAAACAGTGCGCTTGGAACAACTCCAAAGCCGCAGCAATCCCTAGAGCGGCCTCGCGCTGGGGACCCGCTGTCGGACCGCCGTGGGCTCGGTAGGACCAATAGGCTAACGCGGCCCTGAGGCGTTTCCCTCCTGCGACGAGTGTGGCCAAGCAATCCGTCAGATCGTGCCCCGACTCCGCGAGGGAGAGAATTTCTTCGTTCAGTCTAGCGAGCGAGCCAGACAGAACTGCCTCAATATCCGCGTGAACATTCTCACGTTCCAAGGGTTCCAGCATGGGGTGAGGATACAGCCAGCACCCGTGTGAATCCGCGAGTTTTCGCACACTGTCAACCACGGCGGGTAGAGCGTGTGCCTGCGCACGGTTGCTAGTTACCACCAGCAGGCGCGATACGAAAGTTGTCAACAGGACACGGCTCTACCTCTTGTCAGCACCACAAAACACCGATGAGGTAGCCCTATGAAACCTCAAAACACCACCAGTCCACCGGCCGAACAGATCAGCGTGAAGAACACATCTCATCACCCCTACGCCGAGTTACCCTCCCACCAGGCGAGTGGCGGTCATGGATCACCGGGCTCCAGCGATGCGCCGCCGGGCTCCAGCGATCACCCCATTGCCATCAAGTCCAGCCATGAGCTCCTCTCCGCCGTCCCGTATCTCTTGGGGTATACCCCCACCTCGGCGCTCGCAGTGGTGTGCATTCGTGAAGGAGGGTCGCTCGGCGTGGTAGCAGCGCTGTCCTTCGCGGAGATTGCGGTTAGCGATGCTTCGGCTGATGATGCCGCGCCGAGTGATGGTGCGGGTAGCGACGATCCCCCCAGCCCGGCCGTTGCCCAGGTGCGTGATGTCATCGTCAATGCTGCTCGAACGGACCAGGCTCGCTACGCGTTCGTCGTCGCCTATGAGGACACTGACACCCTCTCGCCCACGGCAGTAGCGATGGTCAATGCCGTGGGCGAGGGCCTGACCGGCATTGATGTGGAGTGCCAATCGTGGCACATAGGCCCCGAGAGATTCCGGGCCTTGGATTGTCAGGATGATGGGTGTTGTCCGTCACGGGGTTGGTCCAATGCGTTATTGGCAGCCACGCGATGTACCACGCAGTTTGTGGTGGCGGGGGTGGCGCCTGCAGCGTCTCGCGATGAGGCGCTTGCCATCGCGCCTGTTCCCGAGACCAGGCGCGTGTTGGGTGCGCGTGCCGCGTCCCGGATGGCCACCGAATACCACAAGGCTGTAGATGAGGGTCAGGTGGAGGCGTGGCGGAAGCGACTCTTCGATGAGTGGCTCAAGGTGGTCCGAGTAGACCCCCACTCGGACACCCTCTCACCCGCGCGCTACGGGCGCCTGGCTCAGGCTCTTCATGACGTCACGCTGCGCGATGAGGTACTGACGTGGTGTTTCCCGGAGGTGGAGGGGCTCAGTGACATGGATAAACTTCTCACTCCCGGTTCTGTTTCTCCCCCTAACCATGCTGAACTGCGCCGCTATCTGTCCGTCATGGAAGCGATTGCGGAACATGTTCCCGTCCGACGACGAGCACCCGCGCTCACACTGTGCGCTGTGCTGGCCTGGTGGGCGGGACGAGGAGGGCGGGCCAACGAACGTCTGTCCGAAGCACGCGCAGTGGACCCCTCGTACACCCTCGCTGCGCTGTGGTCACAGGTGATGGCAGCCGGGGTACCACCGAGTTGGGTCAGCCAAGGGTAGACTCGTCCGCATGAGCGTTGTGGTTTCCCATGTCAACAGTCCCGAGGGGCTTTCCGCATTAACCGTTGCCGCCCAGGAGGCGCGCACCCGGGGGACGTCCATGATTGTGGTGTCCCGTGGCGGAGAAGACATTCCGGGAGTGTCTGCAGTGGACCGCGTGGTGGAGTCCACGGGTGATCTTGCCGAGGACGTGGTGAACACTGCAGCCAAGGAGAATGCTGAACTCATTGTCATTGGCTTGAGGCGCCGCAGTCCTGTGGGCAAACTGGTTCTCGGCGCAGGCGCGCAGCGGATCTTGCTGGATTCTCCGTGTCCGGTCCTTGCTGTGAAAGCGTAGTGGCGTTGGCCGCATTACGGCTGTCACCGTGAATCGTTGCGGCCAGCCCTACCGGGACGGGCGCTGAACCGTTGCGGGTGATGCACTTGCATCGTCGAATATAGTGCTGCGATACGCCGCCAGAAGAGGTGTCAGACGTCGCATGGCGCTTGCCTTAGCCATCAAGGTTCGTGTATAATTATAGCGAATCCCCCCACTCCACCGAAAGGTCGCTTCGTGGCGTCTTCTGCCAAAAACACGATCTCCCCTGACGCGGTTGATGCCGCTTCTCAGAACTCCGATTCCACAGCCAAAGCCCCCGCCAAGAAGGCTGCGGCTGCAAGGAAAACCCCTGCGGCCAAGAAGCCGGCTGCTAAGAAACCGGCTGCCAAGGCTTCGGCAAAAAAGCCGGCAACCCGGAAGGCCGCAGCATCGAAGCCAGATGCCAGCGAGGCGGGTATTGTCCCCATCAACTTGGCCGAGGAATTGGCTAAGGACATCCCCATCGCGGAGGTGCCCGAGGATACTGATCTCGGTGACGTTGACCTGAGTGATACTGACCCCAGCGGTCGCGGTATGGATCTGTCCGACACGTTGGATAAGGAAATCCTCAAAGCGAAGGCTTCTGCGGCATCCGCCGAGGATGATGAGGATGACGATGACATCGACCCTGATGACGTGGACGTAGACGAATCAGAACTCGCGGACGTTGACGATGAAGACGTGGATGATGACGTTGACGTTGATGACGATCTTGACGTAGATGACACCGATGATTCTGATGACGAATCTGACGAGTCCGAGCCTGAAGAGGATGAGTCCGATGAGGATGAGGACTCTGAGGCCAGTGACTCCAACGCTGGCGAAGAACCGATTGCGCAGAAGGTAGAAAAAACCAAGCAGGAAGACGCCGGGTTTGTTGTCTCCGACTCCCGCGAGGATGACCAGCCCGCGCAAACGGTAGTGACTGCGGGTGCCACAGCAGACCCGGTCAAGGACTACCTGAAGCAAATCGGTAAAGTGGCGCTGCTGAACGCCGAGCAAGAGGTGGAACTCGCCAAGCGCATCGAAGCTGGGTTGTACGGCGAGAAGATGATGGAACAGCAGTTCCCCCACTATGACCGCAAAACGGCTGATGCTGATACGCGTCGCATTCACCGTGACCTCGCGTGGGTGGTGGCTGACGGTCGGAGGGCTAAGAACCACTTGCTGGAAGCCAACCTGCGATTGGTGGTTTCGCTTGCCAAGCGCTACACGGGCCGCGGGATGCTCTTCTTGGACTTGATTCAGGAAGGAAACCTGGGTCTCATCCGTGCCGTAGAGAAGTTTGACTACACCAAGGGATACAAGTTCTCTACGTACGCCACGTGGTGGATTCGCCAGGCCATCACCCGCGCCATGGCGGACCAGGCTCGTACTATTCGTATCCCGGTCCACATGGTGGAAGTCATCAACAAACTCGCCCGGGTGCAGCGTCAGATGTTGCAGGATTTGGGCCGCGAGCCCACTCCGGACGAGTTGGCCGCCGAGTTGGACATGACGCCAGAAAAGGTGGTGGAAGTTCAGAAGTATGGCCGCGAACCCATCTCCTTGCACACCCCGTTGGGTGAAGAAGGCGATTCCGAGTTTGGTGACCTCATTGAGGACTCCGAGGCTGTGGTTCCTGCGGATGCCGTGTCCTTCACGCTGCTGCAAGAACAGTTGCACCAGGTTCTAGAGACGCTCTCCGAGCGCGAGGCCGGCGTAGTGTCCATGCGGTTCGGCCTGCAGGACGGTCAGCCGAAAACGCTCGACGAGATCGGCAAGGTGTACGGCGTCACGCGCGAGCGCATCCGCCAGATTGAATCCAAAACAATGTCCAAGTTGCGTCACCCCTCGCGCTCCCAAGTACTGCGCGATTACCTGGACTAGAACTGACATCGCCCTCCCCGTCATTCTGCGGGCGCTGAAAGCGCATCGCAGAATCTCTACCCAACCCGCCGAATTCGCCTTGACATCCACGCCTCTGTGCCGTGTAATAGAACATACGTTCGATCACGCAGCAACACGGGAGGTGACATGGCTCGCGGAAACCATGCTGCCGCCGTGGCAATCCTGCAGCAGGCCGAGTTGGACACCGGGGTGGAGCGCGCCACGGACCTTCTGCCTGTCCACAGCGCCATCTCCCCGTTGTTCCCTCACGGAGGCTTACCCCAAGGCGGCGTGGTAGCGGTACACGGTTCGCTGTCCTTGCTCCTCGCCACCGTGGTGGAGGCCTCGCGGGAGGGGTCCTGGGTGGCCTTTGTGGGCATGCCTCAGATCGGCATGGTGGCAGCGCATGACATGGGATGCGCGTTAGAACGGATGGCACTCATTCCGGATCCCGGCGCTGATGCCGCCGCGGTCACGGCGGCTCTGCTGGACGGTATCCCCATTGTGGTGCTGGGGGAGAAGGCAGCGCTCACGCCTCATGATCGACGACGGCTCGCTGCGCGAGCGCGAGAGCGCGGAGCGGTGCTCATCTCCAATGTTCCGTGGCCCGGCGCGCACGTCACCCTGGAGGTGCAGCACGGGCAGTGGACGGGCTGTGATCGGGGGGCCGGGTGGCTCCAGCGGCGCACCGTGCGTGTGGCACGCGGCGGCAGGGGAGCGGCGGCACGTCCCATCACTTTGGACGTGGAGATTCCCGTCACGGGTGACCCGGTTGCGCCAGCCACAGTTGCTCCTGCTGCGGTAGCGCGGCCACCCGGAACTCCCACATCACCACAGCGTGGCGGACACCTTAGACTCGTCGCGTGAGGAAGCGTCGAAGTAGCATGCGTG
>JAIRQO010000020.1 GCA_031256435.1 Cellulomonadaceae bacterium | reverse complement strand
GTCCGCTGGTGGCTGAACGAGCAAACCAAGTGGTTACCGAACCCAACTCATGGCCGTCTGCACGGAGGAACTCGGGCACAGATGGAAGGGTGGTTGCACTATGCCAGCCAGACCAATCTGACCAACCGGCGGCATCAACGTTCCGGTCACGGACACGCACTTCATGACTACTGTTAGGCTCAAGGCTGGCCCAAGTATGGCTGGCAGCGTTTGTTGAAGCCTCAGAGACAGCGGAGCCGCCAATCAACCGTCGTTGCCATTGCCGAGCACTCGTTGCCGATCTTGCGAACTCGGTAGTAAACTCTGTCGGCGTCTGGTTAGTTACGCTTGTAAACGGTGGTGTTGCTGGACGGGTGCGTACATTGGTGGAAGCCCATGCTCCCCAACCAGACCCCGGAATATGATCCCTTGCGTGGATCGTGTGGGCTTGGTTCGGGGTGGTGGCGACGTCAAGGTGTTGGTTATTGTTTTCTGTAGCCCAAATCAGGTGGCCTTCCCGGTATACCCTCCACTGCCTTGAGTTCGCAGCTACCCCATGGTGGGTCACACGGTTGAAACTTGCCCTAAATGATGTGGCGCCGACCAATGAAGTGGCTCCACCTGTTGGGGCAGGGGCTGGCACCCAGTCCTGGACTTGAACGGATCCGTTATGAAGGTGAGTATGCCTTGGTTGCGAGACCTCGGCATATTGTCTGACGTTTACAGCCGCACCAGTGATTTCAATGCTGAAAGCTGCTCCTGGTAGGCGAATGTGGCCGTGCATTTGGCCGCCAGAAGCTAGCAGGTGGCGGTGACCAGCAATCTCTACTCCAGTCCATGCTACTGCTTCGCCTTCGGCATGGAAGTGTACAGCGCCGATGTGCCCCACGAGACGTCGTCTAGCAGCTCCGGCGCCGATAACAAGGACCGGCGCGTTGACGCCTCCATGGGCGTTGATGCCACCTTCGAGAGTATGCGTTGCTCTGTTTACCCACATTAGGCTGCCACCCAGAAAACATTGTTTGGGTTAGCTGCTGATTGGGTGATAGCTGCTTCCTCGGATGCGGCGCGGATGAATTGTGGCCTGTTCGAAACCATGGTTTCCAAAGCGTCGTCAACTGAATCTGCCATGACGGTTAAGTCCGCGAGTAGGTTGAAGAGGTCACTTGGTTGTGGGTATCGTATGCCGTTTCGAGTGGTGCCTGATGGCATAAGGTTCTCCTTACTGGAACATCGAACTGAAGTCTGCCCAAGTGCTGACCTCAGTTAGTTGGCCGGGGTTGCCACGTGGGATTGTGAAGTTGAGAATTAGGTCTTGGTTAGTACCAGAGTTCACTACTTGGGCAAGAGAACCTGCTGGTCCAGTTGTAACCGACCCGATGGTGGCTCTGACCGGCCCTGGTGGTCCGGGGATGCCTCGTTCCCCGGTCCAGTCTCTATCGGCAATCGAACGGGCGAATGCTGCGTCCGCATGGGCGGCGGCGGCGTGTTGGGCAGCTGCTCGGGCATCGCTTCCAGCTTGAACTGCTTGGCTACTGGCAGTGGCAGAACTTTGTTGAGACTGAGTTGCCGCCTGAGTCGCTATGGTCGAGTTCATTTCTGCAACCGAGGCTGAGTTACTAGCTTCATCAGCTCTCGCTGCAGCGGCTAACGCTTGTGATTGAGCAATCTGTATGAACTCGGTGAACCTATCCCCCACCCAAACTGCTGTGGCTTGCCCTGGAGTTTCTGTGGGGATAAGTAAATCGAGGTCGAGGATTGATTCGTCAGCCGTCAGCAGGGCGAAAGGTCCACGGGTCCGCGAGTCAATCACCATGGACGATCCAGGCAGATAGAATCTAAGAATCACTTCATAGGTGTGGGTTACTTCATGTTCCCCCAACATGATTTCTTGCCCGTGCTCATCACGAACTCCAGCCATGTCACATACCGGAAGAGAGAGCAGAACCTCTTGACCGGCATCAACCCGGAATGTGCGGGACAACGACACTAGAGGCCGTCCGTCAGGTGTGGTGAGGGAACGTGAAGCCCGAATGGTAACTTCCGTTACTGCCGGGGTGCCATCTTCAAGAATGTAAGCTGACCCGGCTGATACTTGACGTGTAACTACGCCTTGCGGCCATGAAGACATTAGGTTTACTCCAAAAACTCAGGTTGATCGAAGGGAGCGGGTGTTTCGCTCAGCAGCAGTCCGGGGTCGCCACCAGCGGGACCGCCTGCTGCTGGGCCACCTAGCTGCGGACCGGCCAGCCGTTCCACACAGATGGTGCCCTGCAGGCCAATGTTTGCAGCCCACCCCGTGGCAATAATCCCGATACTGTACTCGCCGGGGGTTGCCTCAAAGATGAATGAGTCCCTGCCGGGAGTGTGGACTCCAACAGTGTTGTGAGGTAGACGAGCTACAGCCGCCGGGTTCAAGCTCAAGGGGGCAAAGAACCCGACTGCAACTGCTTGTCCTCCCAAGTTGGGTACTTCGACTGTCACCCGGTATACGCCGGGTTCAAGCCGTATCGCCGGGGTGTTTTGGTTGCTGTGGGCTGTCGCGGTCATCCATTGGGGAGCATTTGCGTGATCCGCGAGGTGAACGTTAGGGAATACAGCAAGCCCGGTAGGCGCGTTAATGGTTTCAGTGGTGATCCTGCTGAAAAAAACTCGCGAGCCTTCATCTCCACCCCCATTGCCACTATTCGGGGGTGCCGCTGGTGGCGGTGACCAGTGCGGTGTCACGTTCAGTGGAATGGATATGGTTCGAGATGCAGTGGCAGTGCCTAGCGGATGAGTTCTGGGCTCATGATCGCCATCTTCAAGCAATACGAAAAGGCTCGCTGTTGCAGGGAAAGGCACCGCCGCCCGGTTGCCTGAGAGATTTAGGTTTCGGGTGGCGGTCCCGGCTACTGCACCTATCCGAATCACGCGGCTATGTTGGTGGAAGTTCGGCGCCACTGCGGGAAAGGCGATGTTCGCGTTCGAGCCATTATTTTGTGCTGCTGTGGCTCCGACGGACACTGTGCAGTTGATTGGCCGGTAGACGGCGACAATCATCTGGGTGGCATTAGTCCAAGTCCCTGACGTAGTAGATCCAATGGTGGCGATACGCCAGCCTGTGGTTATCGCAATCGTGTTTGCGCCTGGCGCGTTCTCAATGGCAGCCCACCCCGTGGGCATTGTAGCCGGTGTTGAGTTCGCTCGTCTTGCAGCAACAATGATCAGGTCACCCGCTTGATGGCCGGGAATGTTTACGGTTGTCCCAGTGGAAATGTTGGCCCCAATGAACTGCAAATCGGCTACCGCCTGGGCATTTCCAGGTCGACCTTCTTGTGCTCGATGGAAACTCAAATGGACTTGTTCTGAAAACGTTCCAACTGACACCACCACATGAGTGCGGAAACCTGTAATGGGGATGACTTCAGGTAGTTCGACTTCTATTTCATCTTCGCCGGGGTCACCAGCAAGAAACGTGTGTGACTGCAGGAAAGCTGGGATCGTAATCGTAGGTATGAGGTGTTCTGAACCCCGATGAACTCTGATGGATACGCTGTACCATCTGTTCCCGATGACACGGCCATTATTGTCGGTTGGAATAACAAAGTTCCTCTGCGAAACACTGACTGTTATCCCATCGGAGCCACGCTCACCTGGCGGTCCAGGAACGCCGGGTTCCCCACGAGCACCAGGCGGACCGGGAGGACCGGGTTCCCCACGATCACCAGGCGGACCGGGCGGACCGGGAGGACCAGGGCTTCCGGTACTGTCACCGGATCCCACACCGTCACGTCCGGGTGGGCCTTGCCAGATGGTGGGGATGAGTGACCATGGTCCGGGTTCGGATGTGGTGCCGTCTTCCATCACGATTACGCCTCGTACTCGATGGCCACCCCTGCCGTTGCCGGGAACCATGAGCTTCTCATGCGCCCGGAATATAGTTCCGATTCGCTGGTCTATTCCTTCACGGAAAACATCTACTCGGGAAACGGGTTGGGTGTAGTTGGTGCCAATGTTGGTCAGGCCGTTCCATGACACTGCGAGGTGGGTGGTTGTGACGGCGACGTTCAGCATTGCCGGGGGCGTAATGGGGTGTGTCATACAAGTCCTTACAGTGGAGTTACGGCAGGGCCGGGTTGGGACCGGTTGCCTGACCGATCTACCGCGACTGCGTAAAACGCTGGGTTCCAGCCTCCGAGTTGGGTGCGGAAGGCGACGTGTGCGCTTCTGATCTCGCCTACTGGTTCGCTGTTCCGGTAGATGGTCAGGTGGGAGAAGTCGAATGGCATGAGGGCACCGTCGATGGTGCGGCCATTCCAAGTGAGGATGGCCTGATCGCCTTGAATAGCGATTGTTAGCGCTGAAGGCGACGGCGGTGGGGTGGTGTCAGTGGCGACGACGTGAGCCACTGGGTTAGACCATGCACCGGGTGTGGTGGTGAATCTTCCGCGAGCTCGTAGTCTCACTTCTATTTCTTGCCCGGGCGTCAGTGGCTCAAACCCTACTGAGGTTGCCCCTATGGCAACGTTTCCGGCCCTCCAAGGCGCATTCAAGCCTGCGGGCCTCCACCACATTTCATAGCCGACCACTTCCATGGCTTGTCCATCAACGCAAGTGGTTACCGAGTCCCAATGGACTCTGATCATTCCCACCGGTTCCCCTCTGGCGTCGAGGAAAGTGTCGGAGTCAATCCTGACGCCGGTAGGCGCTGCTGGTTGCCTAGTATCTACCGTCCCAGCAGGGTTAGCTGGAGCGCTCGAAGTGGAGGATCCGTCGATGGTGCTTTGGAAGCGGCGGGCGCGTCGAAGTTCGGCGTCCAGGATGCGGTCGTTGAGTACCAGCACGCCAGAAATTCCGTTTGCGTCTTTAGTGACAGCTACTTCTTGGACTCGCACGAAATCATGGGGTAGATGGGTGGGTGCGATGATCCAATCACCGGGCCGATAGTCCACTAGGGGGTAATGTTTGAGGTCGTCACCGCTGAGTAGAAGTTCGCGTGTGTATTGTGCGCGGATCCGTGACCGGCGGGCGAGTTCGGTGTTGGCGTACCACAGCACTGATGCTGAGTCGTTGGCTCCGCTGACGGAAAGGTATTCTTCAAACCTGCCATAAGGTGCGGGGGCACCGTCGCTGACAACTGTTTGGGTGGTGCCAGCACTGTTGCGCGCTAGCACAATCGAGGCGACTTCTTCGAGGCTTTCAGTGGCGGGTGCTTCCGCGAGTTCGGTTCCAAACCGCAGTCGCACTTGCCCGACGTTGCGGTTCAATGCAGTGTCAATGTTGAACACAGCGAGGTTGCGGCCCTGCGTGGTCCAATCAACGAATCCTTGCTCAGTCAGGGAGCCGAGGGTGGTGGCGAGTGGCACCCCGGGGTCAAGATACAAGGATACGGTTGTGGGCCATGCGGCCCCGGCGGAATCCACTTCGCCAGTGAAAGCAGGGCTTAGGTGGATGCCTCCACGGCCCCGGTTTTCTGACAGTAAGGTCACTAGAGCGGATCCAGGTGTAGCATGCAGGAAGGGACGTTTGCCAGCTTGCGAGTGACCTTCAGGTAGTAAACCTGTAAGTGAGAGCAAGCGTGCTTTCACTAACAACCACCCGTATGAAGGGCAGGTGAACCGCACAATCTCGTGTTCGTCGGCTTGATCGTCGTCTTTTTGAATCAGAACAAATCGGCCTCCCGAAGGTTCGACCCATTTCCCGTCATGGCTTGTCACTTCGAGGGAAATCTCAAGTCCAGACTCGGTGGGGCGATCCAGCAGACTTCCGCCC
>JAIRQO010000051.1 GCA_031256435.1 Cellulomonadaceae bacterium | reverse complement strand
GGATCGTCACTGGATGGAGATCCTCTCGATAGCCCGTGACACGCTGGTAGACATTCCCGCCTGCCCCCGCCTGGACGGCACGGTGAGCGGTGCGGTGAATGGAGCCATGTTCAACTCGGCATTCTCCCGTGGAGGCGGCCCCGAGCGTGACCTCACCTCGGCGGTGGCGTGCACCATGGCCACGGTGGAGTACAACACCGGCGTTCACATCACGGACCACGTGGTGCTGGATATGGCGGGAGTGGTTGCCGTTGTTGATGCCTTGGGCGGTGTTCATGTGGATCTGCCCGAACCCGTGGTGGGAAACCATCACGTGGACCTTGACCTTCCCGGCGGTCCGCAAGTACTGGACGGATGGCAGTCCCTGAACTTCATTCGCGCCCGGGGTGGTTCAGGGATGGGCCTGCATACGGGCTCTGACCTGATGCGCATTGAGCGGCAACAGTTTTTCCTCAACGCAGTGATGGCCACCGTGGTGGACCAGGATTTGATGACTAACCTTGCCGTGTTATACCGCGTGGCAACCGGAGCGTTGAATGCCCTGACCACCAGTCCGGGCCTTGCCAGTCCTGTGGCCGTGGCGAATCTTGGCCGCGCCATGGCTGACATGGATCCCTCCCATGTGGTGTTCACTGTGGTTCCGGTGCTACCCGCACCCAGCGATCCCCACCGCGTGGTGTGGGTTCAGCCTGACGTAGGCCAGATGTGGGAACGCATTGCCGCCGGTGAGGCCCCTGACTTCCCCATCAACGAGCGCACCGATTAGCCCGAGTTCACCCGAGCATTCGAGCCGAGGGTGACATTCCGCCGGTGACACCGGTACCCTGTGCTGTGTGATCAAGGATTTTCCGCAAGAGTTACGCTCGCTGCGCTCCACGCTCGAGTCCATTGAGGCCGTGAGTGACCCGGCAGCGCTGGAACGGAAGATTGCCTTACTCTCTGAGGAGGCATCCGCCCCCAACCTGTGGGATGACCCGGACAATGGGCAGAAGGTCACCAGCGCGTTGTCAGCAGCACAGGCGGAACTCAACCGGCTTACCGCGTTGCGGCAGCGGCTCGACGATGCCGAAACGCTCGTCGAACTTGGACATGAAATGGATGATGACGAGTCCCTGGAGGAAGCCTCCGGGGAACTCGAGGCCATCCGTCATGACCTGGACGTGCTTGAGGTGCGCACTTTGCTGAACGGGGAGTATGACGCACGCGAGGCCGTGGTGACCATTCGGTCCGGGGCCGGGGGAGTGGACGCGGCGGACTTTGCCGAGATGCTGCTGCGCATGTACCTGCGATGGGCGGAACGGCACGGATATCCCACCAAAGTGATGGACACCTCCTACGCCGAGGAAGCCGGGATCAAGTCCGCCACGTTTGAGGTGGATGCGCCATACGCGTACGGCAATCTCTCGGTGGAAGCGGGAACGCATCGGTTAGTACGGATCTCCCCGTTTGACAATCAGGGCAGGCGCCAAACCGGGTTTGCCGCCGTGGAAGTGGTGCCACTCATTGAGCAGACCGATTCCATTGAGATTCCCGAATCCGAGATTCAAGTGGACGTGTTCCGGAGCTCGGGACCGGGCGGTCAGTCCGTGAACACCACCGATTCCGCTGTGCGGATGACCCACATTCCCACGGGAATTGTGGTGTCCATGCAGAACGAAAAGTCCCAGATTCAGAACCGTGCTGCGGCTCTGCGCGTTCTTCAATCGCGCCTGTTGGTACTGCGAAGGGCCGAGGAAGCCGCCACACGCAAGGAACTGGCGGGGGACATCAAGGCCTCATGGGGTGACCAGATGCGCTCCTACGTGCTTCACCCGTACCAGATGGTCAAGGACCTGCGCACCGAACACCAAACGGGAAACGCGGACGCCGTTTTTGATGGCGCCATTGATGATTTCATTGAGGCTGGCATCCGCTGGCGGAGAACTTCTGCCGCAGTGTGATCTAGTTCACCAAACATTCCGATAACGGGCGGCGTGTCAATCACGTTGCTTTCAGTACTCCTGACAGGCTCAGTGAAGTTACTTGTCCAGTTGTCCGGGAGTTTGCCGTGATCAAATTTGAGAACGTCACCAAAGTGTTCCAGCGGGGTGCGCGCCCTGCGTTGGACCACGTCACGGTGGACATTGCGCGAGGCGAGTTTGTGTTCCTCGTGGGCGCCTCCGGTTCAGGGAAATCCACCTTCCTCCGGCTCGCCCTGCGGGAAGAACGCCCTAACGCCGGCACCATCTTTGTGGCAGGGAGAAACCTCCAACGGTTATCCTCCTGGAAAATTCCCACGTTCCGCCGCACCATCGGCATGGTGTTCCAGGACTTCCGCCTGCTGCCGCAAAAAACCGTCTATGAAAACGTGGCCTTTGCCCTGCAAGTGATCGGCAAGAAGCGCCACGCCATCAAATCCACCGTCCCCGAGGTCTTGGAACTGGTGGGCCTCGAGGGCAAAGAAAAGCGGCGTCCGCATGAACTCTCCGGCGGCGAGCAGCAACGCGTAGCCATTGCTCGCGCGTTCGTCAACCGTCCGTCCATTTTATTGTGCGACGAACCTACGGGGAACCTGGATCCCACTACATCCATGGGAATCATGCGTTTACTAGAGCGCATCAACCGCACCGGAACTACCGTAGTCATGGCTACGCATGACGAGGAAATAGTCAACGAAATGCGCAAGCGCGTGGTGGAACTCTCTGATGGCCGCGTCATTCGAGACGATGCTGCAGGCACCTACGAGGCTCGCGAACACATCCTGCCAGAACAGGGTGACGTGGAAGCGGACGTAGCCTCGGACCTTGCTGAGATCAAAACGCGCGGGGATCTGGAGGGCGTGGTCTCCGGCCCGGCGGGTATGGACAACAACGGCCACGGGACCACCGCGTCCCAGGCAGCACCTGTGCGGCTCAGAGCAACTCGCCAGCAAGAGTTACGATTCGCAGCGTCACGAGGGGAGCGTGGATAATGCGCCTTCAGTTTATTGCCTCCGAGGTAGCGCAGGGGCTGAGAAGAAATCTCTCCATGGTGGTGTCCATCATTTTGGTGACCTTTGTGTCCCTAGCGTTTGTAGGCGCTGCTGCTCTGCTGAGACAGCAGGTGGACTCCCTGAAAGGTCAATGGTATGACCTGGTGGAAGTCACCGTGGACCTGTGCCCCCGCGGTTCTCTGGAAGCCACGTGCGCCACGGGCGAGGCCACGGACGCCACCATTGCGGACGTCCGGAACACCATTGATACCGAGTTGGGCCACGCTGTTTCCGCCGTGTACTTTGAGTCCAAGGAACAGCGTTTTGATGACTTCATGGCTGATCACCAGGACGGCGTTTTTGAAGGGACACAACTCACCGCTGATGACATGCAGGCCGCATTCCGGTTGCAACTCAATGATCCTGAGAAGTTTGAGGTGGTGTCCAACGTTCTGACAGGCCGAGACGGCGTGGAGAACGTGTGGGATCAGCGAGCAGTGTTCCAGCCCTTGTTTACCGCGCTCAACCGCGGATCCCTCTTGGCCGCTGGCTTGGCTGTGGTGATGCTGACCACGGCGGCACTATTAATCTCCACCACTATTCGGCTCTCGGCGGTATCACGGCGCCGAGAGACGGGAATCATGAAGCTGGTAGGCGCCTCTAACACGGTGATTCAGTTGCCCTTCCTGTTGGAAGGTGTGATAGCAGCGGTGACCGGTGCGCTCCTGGCCGCAGGAGGTCTGTGGCTTGCCGTGCGCTACGTCATCACGGACTGGCTCGCACAATCCGTCAGCTTCGTGTCCTATGTCAACACTGGAAACGTGGTGGGGCTGTTGCCGTTGTTGGTGGGCATTGCCGCCGCACTGGCGTTGGTGTCCTCCGTTGTTTCCCTGAGTCGCCACACGCGGGTGTAACCATGGCTTCACACAAACGCTTTCACCGCATTGTTGCCCTGGCACTTGCCGCCACACTCGTCGTCGGACTGTTTGCTGGCGCCGTGGGTGTTGCCATGGCTGATGAACTCGACGATCAGCGTGCCGCCGCCGAGCAGAACAAGCGGAAAAAGGACGCTCAGCGCTCTCAGTTGGAAACCTCGCTGACGCACACGGATGCGCGCCTGAAGAAAGCCACGCTGGATCTCAATACCGTGGAGGCGCGGTTGCCCTTGGCGCAGAGCGAGTTGGCGGACGCCGAGGCCGAGGCTGAGCGTGCCGAGCGCGAGGCCGTAGCCCTGGCTGGGCGCCTGAGCGATGCTCAGACCGAGGAGCAAGAAGCGTCTGCGGCTATTGATAAGTATTCCGATAAGGCTGACGATGCCCGCGTTGACGTGGCGCGGATGGCCAGAGAATCAGTACGGACCAAGGGTCAGGTGTCCACCCTGGGTATTGTGACCGGGGCACAGTCCATGGAAGATTTCATGCGGGCCCACTCCGCATCCTCCTCGGCGGCGCGGTCACAGTCACGCGTGCTGGAAGAGGTGCAGGAAGCCGAGGCCACCGCACGTAATGCTGAAGCACGGCTGACTGCCATCCGGGAAACCATTGCCGGGCTCAAAGATGCCGCTGACCAAGCCGCTGTGGACGCCAATGCGGCTCGGGACCGCGCCGCGGCGCGCAAGGCCGAGGTTGACCGGCTGATTACTGAACAGACCACGCTCAAGGTCACCATTGAAGGCGAGCGGGATCAAACCATCGAGCAACTCAAGCAGGCCGAGAAGGAATCTCAGGACTGGGCTATTGAGATCAAGCGGTTAGCGGCCGAACAAAAGGAACGTGACCGCAGGATCGAGGAGCAACGGCGTAAAGAGGAAGCCGAGCGCAAGCGCAAGGAAGAAGAAGAGCGCAAGGCGCGGGAAGCGGAGCGCCTCCGCCAGGCTGAGATTCTTAAGCACAAGGCGGCCGCAGCACGCAAGGCGGCCGACGAGGCCAAGGCTGTTGGTGCAGCAGACGCTCACAAGAAGCACGAGGAAGCCCAGCACCTGGAGAAGAAAGCCACCGAGGTTGCCAAGGCCAAGCCGGCGCCGGTTCAAGCGAGTTCCAGCGGCTCAGGCTCGGCGTTCATCTCCTGGCCCACGTCCGGACGCCGGATCACCAGTCCGTACGGATGGCGAACACACCCCATCCGGCACGTCCGTGCGTTCCACTACGGCATTGACATTGGTGATGCCTGCGGCACTCCGATTTACGCACCTAACTCAGGGATTGTGATTGGGAGATCGTGGATGGGCGGGGGCGGTAACACCCTGTCCGTGGATCACGGAAAGAACCGGTCCGGCAGTAACATCAAGACCCGATACATGCACTTGTCTTCCTACGCCGTAGGCAATGGAGCCATGGTGAGCAAGGGCCAACTGTTGGGCCGCGTGGGAACCACGGGTGGCTCCACCGGATGCCACCTGCACTTTGAGGTGCTGGTGAACAACAACCACGTCAACCCCCTAAGCGTCCTGCCGTAATCCCCCTGCCCCGTCAAACCGGGCGGTTGAGCCAGGTCACGTAGTGGCCGTCGGTCGAAACCCCTTCCCCGTCCTGCTGCGCGTGAGTCGCAGCATCTCACCTCGGCCCACTTGCGTCCGCACCCGCCCATAAGGCACAATACAGCGCATGTCTAAGGGAGCAACCAAACAAGTACCGGAGGCTTGGGCTCATCTCAATAAGCCCAAGAAGCCGGCAACGCGGGGACCCCTGCGCACCGTGGTTGCCTCCAACAAGAAGGCCCGGCATGACTACACCATTGAGGACGTGTTCGAGGCCGGCATGGTGCTCTCGGGAACAGAAGTGAAAGCACTGCGCATGGGACGAGCGTCCCTAGTGGATGGCTTTGTTCTGATTGACCGCAATGAAGCCTGGCTGGAAGGCGTCCACATTCCCGAATATTCCAACGGGAACTGGAACAACCACGCACCACGGCGCAAGAGAAAACTGCTGCTCCATCACGACGAGATCCTGCGTTTAGGCCGGAAGGTTCAGGAGAAGGGTCACACCATCATCCCGTTGCAGTTGTACTTCTTGGATGGCCGTGCCAAGGTGGAGATCGCCCTGGCCCGAGGCAAGAAGGAATATGACAAGCGCCAGTCCTTGCGTGAAGCTCAGGACAACCGCGAGGCCCACCGAGCCATGCGCGAGCGCACCAAACTGGGGGAGTAGCTCCCCGTCCCTCGTCGAACATGAGCGCATCCATCCGCCCTTGAGATGCTCGATCGCCTCGGACGATCACCCGAGTATTGCCATTTGGGATTCTCCCGTGTATCCTGGCGTACTGCGTTGAGCCAGGAATGGCCAGCGCAGGGAACAACTCCATAGGGGCTGATCGGTTTCGACAGTGGATGCCGCTTCATGGGAAGCGGGCCGAGGATGTGCGCTTATCTCGTTAACGATGCGTTCAAACCAATAGTTGCCGACTCTAACGTTCGCAACGACTTTGCCCTTGCTGCCTGAGCAGTAAGCCCGAAGTCCGTGGGTGCAGATTTGCTCTTGATCTGTTAACCCGCGTCATCTCAGAGAGCCACTGCTGTTCGTCGTTGTCGATGCGACGAACGGGACTTTTAGTCGACTGGGCCTGTTCATGAACGTGTCTGCGCGAGCATGAGGGCCGAGAAACTCCTGAGCAGACTACGCCCGTAGAAGACATGGAAAATCACCACTGGACCGGGGTTCGATTCCCCGCAGCTCCACCAATGAGGAAGCCCTCGGCCCCAGGCCGGGGGCTTCCTCATTTTCGGCACAGTGAAACCCGTGAGGGAGTGCGAGGTTTTCATAACTATACTTATGATAACTGTACTTATGCTTTTCGATGTTTTGGCGATACTCAAGGTCTTCGCAGGTTCGCAGAAGAGATTCGCAAGCAGTCTCGCACGCGGTGAAGCAACGGCGGACGGACGGCCAGTGCATGAGCGCCACTCAGGTAGCCTCACACTCAGAAGAATCACCGATGAAACTTCTCAGCCAATGACGCAACCAATGAAGGAGCACGCACATGAAAACCGTTCAGGTGACCGGTCCCGGCACGGTGGAATGGGTAGAGATTGACCAACCCACGGCAGGGCCGAATGACGTACTCCTCGCCATGAAAGCCACAGGGATCTGCGGTTCCGATGCCATGTACACCATGATGGGTGGGGTGCCTCCACACCAAGGCTGCACCATTTTGGGTCACGAACCCGCTGCCGAGGTGGCCGAGGTGGGCGCCAATGTGGAAGGCATTGCCGTGGGTGACCACGTGGTCATTGACACCATGACTTTTGAGGACGGCCTCTTGGGAAGCGGAGGCGCTCAAGGTGGCATGGCCCCGTTTGTTGTTGTCAAGAACGCGAAACTCGGCGTTCAACTCCAGAAGATTTCCTCGGACGTTCCCTGGGACGTGGCCGCACTCAACGAACCGATGGCCGTAGCGATGCACGGTGTCAACGTGTCCGAACCCACCCCCGCGGACAAGGTGGTCATCTTTGGTGCTGGTCCGATTGGGCTCGGCGCGTTGCTCGGCTTCAAGTCCAAAGGCGTGGCTTCTGTGGTGCTGGTAGACGTGCTTGACGAACGCCTGGCCACCGCACAGGAGATCGGCGCCGATGCCATCATCAACGGATACACGGAAGATGTTGCCGCGCGGTTGATTGAGATTCACGGTGAAGGACCTGCCGGTATCATCCCTGGTCAAGTGAAGCCTGACACGGATATCTACTACGATGCTGCGGGCGCCGCTGCCGTCCTGCACACCACGTTTGCCGCCGCCAAGCGCCGGGCACGCCTCACCATCGTCGCAAGTTACACGGACACAGTGGAGGTGCCGGTGGGCCCGCTGCTGACCACAGAACTTCAGTGGCGTTGGGCGGTGGGTTACCCCACAGAAATCTTTGAGGTGACCAAGGACATTGAGGCCAACTGGGAGAAGTACCAGCGCATCATCAGTCACCGTTTCCCCTTTGATGACGCCCTCGAAGCCCTGACCGTTGCCTCCACACCCGGCGCAGCAGACAAGGTCACCATCGTCTTCGAGTAGGCGTGTGGCTTTGCACTGAGTACTCAACGGTGGGACGTAGAACCCTGGTTCGCGCTGACATCCTTAATGATTACATTTCTTTTGATATGTAACAGAGAGAGTTGTAAACTTTGTCCATGGTGAATTTTGTGGGACGAGAGCGTGAACTGAGGGACTTGTCCAGGCTTCTTGAGCGTGTGAAGCGGGGAGATCGGCTGGACCTCGGCATCACTGTGGCGATGCGGGGACGCAGGCGAATAGGGAAGTCCGCACTAGCCACAGAGTTCATCAAGCGTTCCGGTGTTCCCAGTGTGTATTTCCAGGCCGCCAGGTACCGTTCGCTTTCTGAAGACCTTGCCACTTTTGCTGAGGCCATAGCAGCATCAGATCTTCCTCTCGCCTTCCTTGCCGCGCATCAGGAACCACGCAGTCTCAGTGACGCCTTCCGATTGCTGGCACATGTTCTCCCTGATAATCAGCCCTCGGTTGTTGTCCTTGATGAATTGCCGTGGCTGCTCGAAGGGTCACCCGGAGGTGCTGGCGAGTTACAGCGGGCCTGGGATCGAGAGTTGTCCGCAAAGCCGGTGCTTCTTCTGTTGCTGGGGTCAAATTTTGGGATGATGGAAGCCCTGCAAAAGTATGACCAGCCATTATACGGCCGTGCCACACCGATGGTGTTGCATGAACTCACTCCCGTGGACGTTCAGAAAGTG
>JAIRQO010000043.1 GCA_031256435.1 Cellulomonadaceae bacterium | reverse complement strand
CCGGGGTCTCTTCCGTGGATTCGTCACGGTCAGTTGCACTGACCGGCTCAACCGACGGAGGCTCGGGCTCGTCCGTGGGTGCGTCGAGATTCTGCGACTCCGCTTCGCTCTGCGCAGAATGACCGGTGGTAGGTTCGGCATCCGTGGGTTCGGCTACGGGGTGCCAGATGGGGATGCCGGGGACGGTGGCCACATCGTCATAGTTGGGGCGCTCGGAGGTTTCGGCAGGGGTCTCTTCCGTGGTTTCGTCACGGTCAGTTTCACTGACCGGCTGGGCCGACGGAGGCTCGGGCTCATCCGTGGGTTCGGTGTCCGTGGTTTCGTCGAGATTCAGCGACTCCGCTTCGCTCCGCGCAGAATGACCAGGTGCTGGTTCGGACGTGTCAACGTCCTGGGACGGCAGGATTTCGGCGATGTCCTCGTGGGGGCGGATGACTACTTGCGGGTGGTCCGGCGCGGAACTCGGCTCAATCACCAGCGGGGACACGTCAATGAAGCGCCTCCCGTCGGCGGCATCCACAGCATCCAGGACCAACACTTCCAGTGGGATACTCGGCTGCCTCAGGAAGTCCACAGCATTGAGTACCAGCGGGTCTGCCTCGCGGCACACAATGATCAACCGCGCCCCAGAACCGGGAAGTTGCCTCTTCATGGGAACGTGGTTGTAGAACTCTGTGATGTCTCCCTGGAACTGGCCCATTCCGCCGGGGTACCGTCCGCCCAGTTGAGCGCGGGTCATGCGGCCCGCCGCACCCGCGTGGTCCAACGCCTGGAACAACTCGGGCAAATCCAGCCGTTCCACCAACTCGATGACCACGGGAGCACCCGAGGCGTCAATGGCCAGCATGTGGGGTTCGTCGGGCGATTGACCGATGCTAACGGTGAACACTTGCTCACCAATGAGTGCGTCAATATTGGACTCTACGAGTTCGTCTGCCGTGCCGGAACCGGGCGCGGGAAGCATGAGCGGACGTGTGGGATCAATCTCGAAGAGCGGCACCTGCTCCCCCTATCCGCGCTGACGCAATCACTGTGTGGCGAGTTCCAGGCTCCACTCTACCGCTGTTCGCCCGCAGAGGCTTTCCGACGACTCACGGTAGTTAGGTAGGTCATAGCCGCTCGGCGATGATTTCTACAAGAGCTTTGCCCTCCACGCCCGCGAGTTGGACGGCTTGGGTGCGGCAGGAGAAGCCGTCTGCCAGGTACTGATCGCCTTCACTCCGCTCGCGCAGGGCGGGCAGCAACGCCGCCTCCCCCACCGCTACGGACAACTCGTAATGCCCCTTTTGCATCCCAAAGTTTCCGGCCAAACCGCAGCATCCCTGCAGCACCTTGACCGTAGCCCCCGCATCCCGGAGCAACTTCTCATCGGGATCAAAGCCCAGCACGGAATAGTGGTGGCAGTGCGGTTGCACAATGGCGCTGAGATCTGACAAATCCGGAACCGTGAACTCGTCTGCAGGAGGAGCGGTGGCGGGATCGGTCAGCAACTCCGCCAGGGTGTGCGTGGCCTTGGCTACGGCGTGAGCGCGCGGGTCATCCGGGAAAAGGTCCAGCAGGTCAGAGCGCAACACGGCGGTGCAGGATGGCTCCAACCCCATGATCGGAATGCCGTTGACGGCATACGGACCCAGAATCCCCAGCAGACGCTCCAGGCGCTTGCGCGCGCCGTCCAACTGCCCCGTGGTGATCCAGGTCAAGCCACAACAGGCTTCTTTGTCCGGCACAATCACGTGATAACCCGCCGCTGTGAGAACCTTCACTGCGGCCAACGGCACCTGCGGCGCAATCCCATCCGAGAACGAGTCCGTCCACAGCACCACGCGGCGATCCCGTTGCTGGGGGTCCCGTGGCTGGGCGTCCCGGTGTTGGGGGTCCCGCACTGAGGCGGTGGAGGAATCATCCTGCAAGTCACCCAGCAGGTAATCCTGCATACCCTGCGACGATGACGCCAACCCCACCCCGTGGTCTTCTGGCGTTGCCCCCGCCTTGGCCGCAGCCACCTCTGGATCTGTACCCTTCTTCCAACGCTTGCGGAACGGGGTGTCACTGAACGGCGCCAGTGCTCGTCGGGTATCCATGCCTCCCACCTTGAGCACCAGCCATCCAATCGGCTTGATGGCCAACACGGCGTTGATGACGTTCACCAAGGGCCCCAGCGAGGTGAGCAGGCGCGTCCACCGGGGAAGCCAACCCAGAATGTAGTGATCAATGGGGCGCGGTTTGCCGGAGTAACTGCGGAACAGCACCTCGGATTTCATCCGCGCAATGTCCACGCCAGCGGGACAGTCGGCCGAACACGCTTTGCAGGCCATGCACAAGTCCAGTGCCTCGCGTACTTCGGCCGAGGCCAACCCGTGAATCAATCGGCCGTTCACGGCCTCTTGCAGGACGCGCGAACGTCCGCGCGTCACATCCTTCTCATCCTTGGTAGCGCGATACGAGGGGCACATGAAGCCACCTTCGCTGAGGTAATCAGCGCGACACTTGCCCACTCCCACGCAGCGATGGGCGGACACGGTGAGATCGCCGTGGTCCTCATGGAAGGCGAATCCGGCGGCGCCTGTGGTGGCGCCCATGCCGGTGAGTTTGCCGGCAACCTCGCCGCCATCCTCCCCTACGGGGAAGCAGGAGCGAACAGTGTGCGCGTAGGGACGGCGGAGGTCCGCGTCCACCGGCGCGGGGTTGACCACCACTCCGGGGTTGAGCAGGTTCTGGGGGTCAAAGAGTGCCTTGAACTGTTCCAGCAGCGCAATGGCTTGCGGGCTGTACATGGCGGGCAGCAACTCGGAACGGGCGCGCCCGTCCCCGTGCTCGCCGCTCATGGAACCGCCGTGCTGGGACACCTGGGCAGCCGCCTCAAGGAGGAAGCCTCGGAACTCTTCGGCGCCATGGTCCAGCGGGAAGTCCAAACGCAGGTGAATGCAGCCATCACCAAAGTGGCCAAAGGGCATGCCTTCCACACCGAAGCGTTCCATCAGCGCATCCAAATCCCGCAGATACGCCCCCAGGTTTTCCGGGGGAACCGCAGAATCTTCCCAGCCCGGCCAGGCTTGCTTGTTCTTCAGCGTCCGCCCTGCCAGGCCAGCGCCGTCCGCGCGGATGTTCCACATGCGGGTGGCGTCCGGACCTGCAGGAATGATGGTGGAATCCAGCGCACCAGAACAGCGCACCACCTCTTCGGCGTATCCCCTGGCTTCCTCGGCCGAGGCTCCTGACACTTCCACCATGAGCCATCCGGTCACCGTGCCGAACCCCTGGGGCAAATCCGGAACGGACCCCTCACCCTTGACGCGCTTGACCACGTCCACCAGCCGCGCGTCCAACCCTTCAATGGCCAGCGGAGCACCGTCACCCGTGATGGCCAGCAACCCGGGAACGGCATCCGCAGCGGACGGCATATCCGCATACCCCAACACCACCAGCGTGGGCGCCGTGGGCAACTCCACCAGATTCACGGTGGCTTCCAGCACGGTGACGCACGTGCCTTCCGTCCCCACCAGCGCCTTAGCCAGGTCCGAACCGTTTTCAGGAAGGAGGTGTTCCAGCGAGTACCCGCTGACCTGCCGGTTGAAACGGCCAAACTCGGTACGGATGATGGCAAGGTTGTTTTCGACGAATTCTTTGAGGCCGGGAACGTCCGTGAACTCCGCATCGCCTCGGCCAGCCGTGAACCGACGCCCTGTCCCATCCACCACGTCCAGGGACACCACATTGTCCGCAGTACGTCCCCACGCAACCGCGTGCGGACCACATGCGTTGTTACCAATCATGCCCGCCAGCGTTGCCCGGTTCTGCGTGCTGGGGTCCGGGCCAAAGCGCAAGCCGTGCGGTTTGGCTTCCTGTTGCAGCACAGACATCACGCAACCGGGTTCCACCACCGCCGTTTTAGCCTCGGCATCAATGGACAGCACACGGTTCAGGTGCCGCGAGAAATCAAACACGGCACCGGGTCCCACGGCGTTCCCCGCCACGGAGGTGCCGCCGCCGCGAGCCGTGACAGCCAACGGGAGTTCGCGCAGGGTGGCCAGCGCATCCAGGGTCTCGGTAATGCTCTGCGGAAATACCACTACGGCCGGAGGGACCCGGTAGTTCGAAGCGTCCGTGGAATACTCGGCTCGTCGTCGATCAGAGGTATCTACCTCACCCACCACGTGACTCAACGCCTTTGCTACGGCATCATGTGCAGCGTCAAACTGCTTGGCCACCTTAGTGGACGGACGCTTCTGACGAGGCACCGCCCGCCGGGCAGACGGCACGGTGGCAAAACGCTCTTGCAGGTCTTTGATCTTGACAGGCACCCGCTGATTGTGCCCCGCGAGCGGGCGGTTGGGCGGGAAGGGCGCGCGCTATGCCTCGAACGTGACGGCGAGTTCCACGCTGGCCACGCCAGCGAGAGCCTTAGAGACCGGACAGGTGGCCTTGGCGTCCTGCGCCACCTTCCACCACGTGTCCTCATCACAGTCATCAGCAAAACCGGCCACCGTCAGCGAGATGCCGGGAATGCAGAAGCCGCCCGCGGGGTCCGGAGCGAGTTCCACGGCGGCGGTCACGTCCACATAATCCGGCTTGGCGCCCGCTTCAGCCAGGAGGGCCGAGAACTGCATGGCAAAGCAGGAAGCGTGCGCGGCGGCAATGAGTTCTTCAGGGCTGGTCACGCCCTGGGCGTCCTCCTCGGAGCGGCGCGGCCACGAGACGGTGAAGGACGCAATCTTGGAGGAGACAAGTTCGGTGGTGCCGGAGCCGTGCAGGAGGTCACCCTGCCAGGCGCAGGTTGCGGTACGAATAGCCATGTTTCCGAGTATGGCACCTCCCTGCGCGGCGCGCTTGGGCAGATGCGTAGAAGGCCGTGGCCTGGTGTCCCCGCGTTGAAAAACGCCGGAGTAGAAACGCTAGGGAGAAAAACTCCGGAGTGAAAAACGCTAGGAAGTGTCCCTCACTCTGCGGGTGCTTAGGCGCCGACCAGAGCGAAGGCTTTAGCGGTGGCGGCAATGCGGTCCGGGCGGAAACCGGCCCAGTGCATGTCATCGGTGATGACTACGGGGGCCTGCATGTAGCCGAGACCCTTGACCATCTCAAACGCTTCGGCATCCTGAGAAATATCGACGATGGAGTAGGGAACACCCTTCTTGTCCAGCGCACGGTAGGTGGCGTCACACTGTACACAGGCGGGCTTGGAGTAGACCGTCACGCTCATGGTTTGTCCCCTTCATCTGGTGTTACTCACATCGGTGGAGTTACACGGTTGTTGTTTCTGACCATAACACTACACCTAGTGCCGAGGAAAAGTGAGCACCACTAGATAGTGTGTCTTTCTGCGCGTCGCGCAATGCACGGATGCCTGTTAAAAGAGGCGGTTTTCCGCGGAATCTTGGCCCTTCATGGCAAGGTAATCCAGCGTCAGGCAATCGATTCCTCGGTCTGCGGCCAGGACGCGCGCCTGAGGCTTGATCTCCTGGGCGGCAAAGACGCCGCGCACGGGCTGCAACAACGGATCGCGGTTCAGCAGTTCCAGGTAGCGGGTGAGTTGCTCCACGCCGTCAATCTCGCCGCGTCGCTTGATTTCCACGGCCACGTGTCCGCCCTCGGGAGCGCGCGCCAGGATGTCCACCGGGCCAATGGCGGTGGGGTATTCACGACGAACCAGCGTGTGCCCCTCGCCCAGTTGAGCAGGAATTTGCTCGGCAAGCAACTTCTGCAATTGCGCCTCCACGCCGTCCTTGATGAGGCCGGGGTCCTGGCCCAGGTCACCGGACCACTCGTGCAGGATGTCATAGATGCTGATACGAAGGGTGTCCTCAGTTTTGGCGTGCGTGACGGTCCAGGTTTCGCGGGGGGTTTCTTGCGAGGGTGCCTCGAGATTCTGCGAGACCCCTTCGGGGTCCGCATAATGACAGGGGGACTCGGGGTCCGCAGAATAACGGGAAGAATCTGAGTCTTCGAGATCCGCTGACGCCGCACCTTCGTCGCAGGATGGAATACTCACGGACAAAACACACGGCGGGGACATCCAGTTGAGTGGCTTATAGGAGCCGCCGTCCGAATGAAGCAGAACGGAGCCGTCCGCCTTGACCATGATCACCCGCGTGGCGCGCGGCAAGGTAGCGCCCAAACGTCCGGAATACACCGCTGAACACTCCGCCACCACAACCCGCATGAGGCGGAACGGTACCTCACACCACGCGGTCAATGGCCCCCGGTGGCGCGGCTTCGAGCCAGGAGGCCAGGCCAGCGTAGGCGTCAGCCCCCATGGTCAGGGTGAAGTGCTCGTCAAAGTGCTGGCAACGGACCACGTAGTCACGCCCGGTCCCTATGGGGTACCGTTCCACCACGTCCAGCCGTTCGCGATACCACGTTCGCTCAGGCCGGGGATACATGGTCCACGCGCGATACCAATCAATCCGGCCTTCGTTGTACTGGGCCACTCCGGCCACGGCTCGCGCTCGGGCCGCAGCTGCGCCCGCGCTCTCCTCGGTGTACTGGCACACAAAGGATCCCACACGGTTGGCTAATCGGCGGCGCCGCACCAACCCCACCACCAACACCGCCACCGCCAGGGCGCCGAACACCACAATCACCCAGGTGGAGGCGTTCGGAGACGGCATGGGGGTCAGCCGATGTTTTCTATCTCGTCTGCGACGATGGTGACAAGGTTGTCATCCACGGACACAAACCCACCGGTGACGCGCGCCTCAAACGGCCTGCCACTCGGATCCGTGATGGTCACCGTACCCGGCGCCATCACCGCAAGAATCGGCGTATGACCAGCCATCACGCCAATCTGACCCTCCACCGAGGGCGCAGAAATGGAGCGCGCCGAACCGGACCACACTTTGCGATCCGTGGACACCAAGTCAACCGAGAGTTCCGCCATTAGGCCATGTACTCCTTCTGGATAGCATCCCAGTTGCGCTCCAGATCATCCAGACCGCCAATGTTGAAGAATGCCTGCTCGGCCACGTGGTCATACTCGCCTTCAGAAATCTTCTTGAACGCCTCAATCGTCTCGGACAACGGCACCGTGGAGCCGGGGATACCCGTGAACTTCTCCGCCATGTAGGTGTTCTGCGAGAGGAACTTCTGGATGCGCTGCGCGCGAGCCACAATGGTTTTGTCCTCTTCGGACAGTTCATCCACACCCAGAATCGCAATGATGTCCTGGAGTTCCTTGTTGCGCTGCAGAATCCGCTTGACCTCGGTGGCCGTTTCATAGTGCGCCTGGCCCACATACTGCGGGTCCAGGATGCGCGAGGTGGAGGTCAGCGGATCCACGGCCGGGTAGAGGCCCTGGGAGGCGATGTCACGGGAGAGTTCCGTGGTGGCATCCAAGTGCGCAAAGGTGGTGGCCGGGGCCGGGTCCGTGTAGTCATCGGCCGGCACGTAAATGGCTTGCAGCGAGGTAATGGAGTGACCGCGCGTGGAGGTAATGCGCTCCTGCAATAGACCCATTTCATCGGCAAGGTTCGGTTGATATCCGACGGCCGACGGCATCCGGCCAAGCAAGGTGGACACCTCGGAACCCGCCTGGGTGAACCGGAAGATGTTGTCAATGAAGAGCAGCACGTCCTGCTTCTGTACGTCACGGAAGTACTCAGCCATGGTCAGGCCGGTCAGCGCGATCCGCAGACGCGTGCCGGGCGGCTCATCCATTTGCCCAAACACCATGGCGGTTTTGTCAAAAACGCCCGCCTCTTCCATTTCCACAATGAGGTCATTCCCCTCACGGGTACGCTCCCCCACTCCGGCAAACACGGATACGCCACCGTGGTCCAGCGCCACGCGCTGAATCATCTCTTGGATCAGCACGGTTTTCCCCACACCCGCCCCACCAAACAGGCCAATCTTCCCACCCTGCACGTACGGGGTGAGCAGGTCAATCACCTTGATACCGGTCTCGAACATCTGGGTTTTGGACTCCAAATCCTTAAACGCGGGAGCCTGGCGGTGAATGGGCCACCGCTCGGTGACTTCAAACTTCTCGCCGTCCTTGAGGTTCAGCACGTTCCCCGCCACGTCAAACACGTGGCCCTTGGTGATGTCACCCACAGGAACGGAGATGGGGGCGCCGGTGTCCGTCACCGTGGCACCGCGCACCAAGCCATCGGTGGGCTTCAGCGCAATGGCGCGGACCATCGAGTCACCCAGGTGTTGCGCCACTTCCAGCATGAGCGTGGAGGAGCTCTCATCCTCGCCCTGGTTGGCCATGGTGATTTCCGTGGTCAACGCGTTGTAAATGTCCGGAATGGCGTCCTGAGGGAACTCAATGTCCACCACCGGGCCAATCACGCGGGAAATCCGGCCTTGGGCAGCCGCAGTGGCTACGGGGGCTGTGGCTGCGGGGGTTTCGACCGTCGCGTCGGCGGACACTGGCTCAACCGCCCGAGCATCCTCTACCGGGGCAGCCGTGGTCTCGGCGGGTGTGTTCTCTGCGGAAGTCATGGGTTCCCCTTCGCTGGTCCTTACTTAGTGGCCAGATGCCAAGGCATCTGCACCGGAGACAATCTCGGTCAGTTCTTGCGTGATATCACCCTGGCGAGCCTGGTTGGCCAACCGAGTGTACTTACGAATCAAATCTTCAGCGTTATCCGTGGCCGTCCGCATGGAACGCTGCCGTGAAGCCAACTCGGAGGCGGCCGCTTCCCTCAGGAAGTAGTACAGGCGCGAGCGAATGTAGCGCGGAAGCAACGCATCCAGCACCTCTTCGGCACTTGGCTCAAAGTCATAGAGAGGATCCACGGATTCTGTGGCGGATACAGCGTCCACAATCTCCAGCGGGAGAATCCGGCGCACCCGGGGAGTTTGGCTCACCATATTGACAAACTCGGTCCACACCACGTGGATTTCCGCCACGCCGCCTTGATCAGCCGGGGCCTCAAACGCGGCCAGCAGTGTGTCAGCAATCTCGTTGGCCACATCCAGGGTGGGACTGTCAGAGCCATAAATCCACTGGCCAGCCAGCGCGCGTCCGCGGTATTGGTAGTACGTCACTGCACGGCGGCCTGCCACGTACAACTGCACGTCATGGCCTTCCTCAGTGAGTTGCTCCACCAAGGTGTTGGCGTCCCTGATGATATTGGCCGAGTAGGAGCCAGCCATCCCTCGGTCTGCCGCCGCCACCAGCACTGCCACGCGATTGGTGTCCGTGCGAGGTGTGGTGAGCGGGTGCTTCACGTGTCCGTGCATGGCCACCGCCGCCACCGCCGCTTTGATGGCCTTGGAGAAGGGCTCGGTGGCATACATTTGCGTGCGCGCCGTGCCAATACGGGACGCCGCAATCAGTTCCTGGGCACGGAAAACCTTCTGCAGTGACGTAGTGGACGCTACGCGCTGCTTGTAGATTCTCTGCTTTCCGCCTGCCATGATGCTACGCCTTTGCCCCCGGCTTGCCCGCCACAATCCGCTCCTGTTGGATGGTGACTTGGTCCTCCTCGGACAGCGTGGTGATGAGCGGCGTGCCGTCACCCTTCATGAAGCCCTTGCGGAACTCGTCAATGGTGTCAGCAATCTTATCCTCAAGGTCATCACTCAATGCGCCCGACGATTTGATGGTGTCCAGGATGTCCGTGGAATGCCGAACGTGATCCAGCAACTCGCTCTCAAAGCGCTTGATGTCATCCAGTGGCACGTCATCCAACTTGCCCTTGGTGCCCGCCCACAGGGAGACCACTTGCTCTTCTACCGGATACGGAGTGAACTGCGGTTGCTTCAGCAGTTCCATGAGCGCGGCACCGCGTGCCAACTGGCCACGAGACGCGGCGTCCAGGTCCGAGGCGAACATGGCGAACGCCTCCAGCGAGCGGTACTGAGCCAGGGTGATCTTCAGCGTTCCCGCCACCTGCTTCATGGCCTTGATCTGCGCGGCACCACCCACACGGGACACGGAAATACCCACATCCACCGCAGGGCGCTGGTCCGCATTGAACAAGTCAGACTGCAAGAAGATCTGGCCGTCCGTAATGGAAATGACGTTGGTGGGAATGTACGCCGATACGTCATTGGCCTTGGTTTCAATCATGGGCAGACCCGTCATGGAACCGGCACCCAAGTCATCAGACAACTTGGCGCAGCGTTCCAACAACCGGCTGTGCAGGTAGAACACGTCACCGGGGTACGCTTCCCGGCCCGGCGGGCGGCGCAGGAGCAAGGACACGGCTCGGTAGGCTTCGGCCTGCTTAGATAAATCGTCGAACACAATCAGAACGTGCTTGCCGTCATACATCCAGTGCTGGCCGATGGCGCTGCCGGTGTACGGGGCCAGGTACTTGAAGCCGGCCGGGTCAGATGCGGGAGAGGCCACAATGGACGTGTACTCCAGCGCGCCGGCATCTTCCAAAGCGCCGCGTACGGACGCGATGGTGGAACCCTTTTGCCCAATGGCCACGTAGATGCAGCGGACTTGCTTGGAGGGATCGCCCGAGGCCCAGTTCTCTTTTTGGTTGATGATGGTGTCAATGGCAATGGCCGTTTTACCGGTCTGGCGGTCCCCAATGATGAGCTGACGCTGGCCACGACCAATGGGGATCATGGAGTCAATGGCCTTGATACCGGTTTGCAGCGGTTCGTGAACGGACTTGCGGTGCATGACGTCCGGAGCCTGGAGTTCCAGAGCGCGGCGTCCCGCGATGTCCGTGATTTCACCCAGGCCGTCAATCGGGTTGCCGAGCGGGTCCACCACGCGGCCCAAGTAGCCGTCACCCACGGGAACGGAGAGCACCTCGCCCGTGCGCCGGACTTCCTGGCCTTCTTCAATGCCGGAGAAGTCACCCAGGACCACCACGCCGATTTCCCGCACGTCCAAGTTGAGCGCCAAGCCCAAAGTGCCGTCCTCAAACTTGAGCAACTCGTTAGCCATGGCGCCGGGCAGGCCCTCTACGTGAGCAATGCCGTCCGCCGTGCTGGTGACGTGGCCCACCTCTTCCGTGGTGGCGCTCGGGGGCTCGTAGTTCTTGACAAAGGTATCCAGCGCAGCCTTGATCTCTTCCGGCTTGATGGTCAAATCAGTCATCGCGGGGGACTCCTTGGGTTATGCGGCCATCGCGCGGCGCGCATCGGCAATACGGGTAAGAACAGTGGTGTCAATAACATCCGAGCCAACCTGCACCCGCAAACCGCCTACCACCGTGGGATCCACGGTGACGTACGCCTGCACGGGTTGGCCGTAGTGCTGGGTGAACAGGGATTCGAGGCGTGCCTTTTGCGCGTCCGTGAGGTCTATCGCGGAGATCACTTGGGCGGTGAGCACTTTGCGACGATCGGCAATGGTGCCGGCAATCGCCAGGAGAGCCGGAATGAACCGTTGGCCACGCGGAGTGCGTGCTACTCGGGTGGCCAGGGCCTCCGTTGCCGGGTCCGCTTTGCCGTCCAGCAGGGTGCTGATGAGCGCGGCGCGCGCCTCCGGGTTGGCCTTGGCGTCACTCAGGGCGTCCCTGGCTGCGCCTTGACCTTGCAACGCACGGACAATCCCAAATACTTCGGCTTCCACATCCGGCAGAGCGCCGCGAGCGTCTGCGCCGTCCAGGAGTGCTTCAATCCCCAGGTGCTCAGTGGCATCCGGGAGATCAGCATCGGCTGACCAGCGTGCGCCCGCCATCTCGGTGAACACCGTGGTGACGGTCTGCTCGGCGTGGGCGGAAATCTGGGCCGCGAGCGCCTGCTTGACCTCCGTGGGCAGGGACGGGTCCGTCAGCGAACGCCGCAGTGCCGGGGTGGCATCCAAGGCATCGGTGAGGGCCCAGAAGTGCTGGCCTGCGGTTTCGGCTGTGGACGCTGTTGTGGCCGAGAGTGTGGACGTGGCCGAGGGGGCGGAGGATGCGGCGTCCGTCAGCAACGCATCGAGGCGCGCTGAAGCGGCCTCCAACGCTGCCCGTGACGAACCCTGCATCACTTCACCTTCACTTCCAGATCATCCAGGAACCTATCAACCACGCGGGACTTTGCGGCGTCATCGCTCAGCGATTCTCCCACAATCTTGGAGGCAAGGTCCGTGGCCAACTGGCCCACATCGGACTTGAGAGAAACTTCGGCAGCCTGGCGCTCTGCCTCAATCTGCCGTTGGGCAGTCTCCACAATGCGCTGGGCTTCCTCCATGGCGGATTGTCGCTGTTCGGCAACAATCGCTTTGCCTTGCTCGCGGGCTTCGTCACGCGCGGCGGCAATCTCCGCACGAGCCTGCTCCATCATTTCCTGGCGGTTCTCCAAAGCCTTATCCGCTGCCGCTTGGGCACGCTCGGCCTTTTTGAGTCCACCTTCAATGAGGGCAGCACGCTCGTCGAGCACCTTGTTCATCATGGGCAGGACCATCTTGTAAAAGACCACGCCAATGATGATCAGCACCACTGCTGACCAGAACATGTCCTCTTTGGCTGGGATGAGCAGGTCAATCCCCTGAGCCGGTTCTTCTGCCGCCACGAGGACGGTGGCGGCGCTAAGCCACGCAGCCATCACGCGAACAGGAAGCCGGCCACGATGCCGAGGAGGGCGAGCAACTCAACGAACGCAACGCCCAAGAACATGGTGGCACGGAGTTGACCGGACACCTCGGGCTGGCGAGCCATGCCCTCAATGGTTTTACCGATCAAGAACCCCAGGCCAATGCCTGGGCCAATTGCGGCGAGGCCGTAACCGATGGCGTTGAGGTTACCGCTGATGGCAACATCGGCGAGAAGGTTGGCATCCACTGTTGTTTTCCTTTCGGTTGGTGGAGCACTGACGCGGGTGCGCTAGTGCTCCTCTTCCAAAGACATGTTGATATAGGCGGCGGCAAGGAGGGCAAAAATGTAGGCCTGGAGGAATCCCACCAGGAGTTCAAAGAGGGTCACAAACACTCCCCCGGCCAGAGTCACGGCGGAGAAGCCCTTGAGCGGACCGGCGGCGTGGAGGAGGAAGAACTCCGTGGCGGAGAAGCACAGCACCAGCATGATGTGACCGGCAATCATGTTGGCGGTGAGACGGATAGCCAGCGAGGCCGGACGAATCACAAACACCTGGAGTGCCTCAATGGGGGTGACAATGAGATACAGGAACGGCATGTCCTTGACGGACGGCGGGAACAGGCTGGACTTGAGGTAGCCACCCAGTTTCTGCTTCTTGATGCCCTCATACCAGTAGCGCGCCATCACCCACAGTGCCAGGAGGAGGGGGAGGCCAATGCGGCTGGTCCCGGCAATGTTCAGGCCCGGAACAATGGAGGTGATATTGAAGAACAGGATGGAGAAGAAAATCACCGAGAGCATGGGGACAAAGCGCTTGGCCCGGATTCCCAGGATTTCATCAGCAATCTGCACGCGGACAAACTCCAGAAGGTACTCAATCCCGGCTTGGAATCGGCCCGGAACGAGTTTGGCGCGCTTGGCCGCCAGGATGAAGATGGTGCACAGCACAATGGTGGTGATGATCCGCACAATCCAGATCCGGTCAATCTGGAAAAAGGTGCCTTCAAACGCGATGGCGGGCGGGAAAAAGTCCTGAATTGACGGCGGCTGGAAGCCACCCTCATCGCCACTGAGGGCGAGGGGCGCTACGCGCAGAAGAGTCAGTCCAAGCATCTCAACTAGCCTAGGCACACCGGCGGCTTGGTGACTCGCTGAACCGAAAAATGTCAGCCAGCGTTACGGACTCTCCACATTCTGGTGGGGCTTCTCAGGCGCTGGCGGGCACATCACGCTGGCGGCAAATCCTCAGGATAGATGACGCGGATGTCTGGAATGCTTGGGGAGAAATCCTTGCGGTTGTTAGTTAAAAAGAACCGGGCACCGGCAAAGAGGGCTGTGGCGAGGTGAACGGCATCGGCGGCCCGCAGGCCGTACTCGGCCGCCACCTCCACGGACTTTGCGGCGAGAGATCGGTCCAGGGGTACCAGCGCCAAGCGCCCCAGATAACCCGTCAACGTCAGGAGTTCCGCTTCGCGACCGTTCCGAAGCGGGTGGCTCAGAATCTCCGGCAGCAGCATAACCGAACCGCATCCTGCCATGGAGGAGGCACCGGCCTCCTCCTCGTTGAACCCTGTACCCCTGCGGTTAGCGCGGGCTGCCGTTGCCTGATGGTGTGTGGACGTATCAGGCCCCGCAGTGTTTTCGAACGTCTCAGGGCCTTCAACCCTCGGAGGGCTTTCGACGAATAAGGCTGCGATGCGATCCCCGTGCGGATGCGAACGCTGGGCTGCGTAGATCAGCACATCGGCATCAAAAGCGATCACGCTGGAACTGCTTCCCGCACCCACAGACTTTCCAAATAGGCTTCCCTGCTCTCGCGGTCCTGGTGAACATCGGGTCCGTGACCATCGTGTGGTGTCCCCGCGTTCATGACCACCGCGCGGCCATCCTTCCCCGGGTGCGGTGCATCCCATCGACCGTCAATCATTCGCTCTATCCGATCAGCCGCGTCCCATCGTCGGGAGTGACGGCGGTACTGCAGAGCATCTGGAGACACCAACACGGCGATGGGTACGTCATGCCGAGTGATGGTCACCTCACCCCCGGCGTGAACGAGATCAACGAGGGCAGGCAGTGTTGCGCGTGCCTCACTGATGGTGCGCGTGGTCACGGGTCCGGGTGTGCTCATGGCATGGAGTGTACTGGATTGTACATTCATGTACAATCCCTGCAATTCCACTCGGGGCAGTACTGCCTGAGGCGATTCTTCCTAGGCGGCGTCTACGTAGGTCATTTTGGAACTGGTGACGGCAAAGGCGTCCAGGGCGGCGGAGCCGATGGCGCCCAGGGCCAGGACCACAAAGAGCACCACGGGGTGATAGAAGGTGTGCCCGCGCAGCAGCGCCAACGCGGCAATCAAAACCACCAGTTTCCCCAGCCATACGCCCATGACCAGCGCGGCCATGGTGGTGGGCGAGGTTCCCACGGAACGCTTCATGGACCAGATGGTCGGCGCGCAGAACAGTGCTGCCAAGGCCACGCCCATCACTGCTCCCCACACGCCCGTTGTCCCGGCCGTCATCGCACCAATCCCCACGCCCAGCACAGTGAGAACAGCCAGGAGGCCGCCAGTCAGGACCAGGGCCCGGCGATACACAGCGCGTTCAATCGCTGCTTGGCGCTGTGCGCGGCCTGCTGCCCCGGCGTCCACGGCACTGGCGTCCGCACCACCGTTCACGCTAGTGGCTGCTGCGCCGCCGCCCGGCCCCGCCACGGCACGTTCGTCGAACGTCTGTAACACACTCATGAGGCGGACACCTTCTTTCGCGGGGACGCTTGGCCCGTGGCTACATCGTCGTCGAGAATTCTGCCGCGATGCCGCAGCGGCCCGAGCGTCAACGCCGCCGCCACCAGCACGGCCACGCCGAAGACAATCAGCGCGGTTCGCACGCTCCACCACACCAGCGAGGTGGCAGCAAAGGCAAACACCGCCGTCCACACGTACATGATGATGACGGCTCGGCGGTGCGAGTGTCCGAGCCGGAGCATGCGGTGATGCATGTGCATTTTGTCCGGGCTGAAGGGAGATTTCCCGTGAGATAGACGACGAATCACCGCCATGGTCATGTCAATAAACGGCAGCATGACCACGGCAATGGGAAGCAGGAGCGGCGCAAAAACGGGAATCCCTTGCGCGCCGGACGCAATCTCCGGGTTCACGTGGCCGGTCATGGAGATGGTGGCTCCGGCGAGCACGAGGCCCAGCACCATGGAGCCGGAATCGCCCATGAAGATGTGCGCGGGGTGGAAATTGTGCGGCAGGAATCCCAGGCAGGCACCCACCAGGATGGCCAGCACGGTCAGCGCGAGTGAGGAGAAGTCCGAGGGGCTGGTTTGCTGCGTCACCTCGTAGGTATACACAATGAAGGACATGCCGCCAATCGCGATGATCCCGGCGGCGAGTCCGTCCAGGCCATCCACAAAGTTCACGGCGTTCATGGTGGCCACCACAATGAGGACCGTGACGGCAAGGCTCAGGCGCGAGCCGGGAATAGTCAACTGGCCAGGAATGGGCCAGGTGGTGAGTTGCACCTGCATCACGGCCATGAAGCCAGCGGCGAGGATTTGCCCGGCAAGTTTGGTCATCCAATCCAGGTCCCAAATGTCATCCGCCCAGCCGATCAGCGCAACAACAATGGCGGCCCCGGTGATTCCCCACACCTCAGGACCAGCAAAAACACGTTCCAGGAAGGGAATGCGGGACCCAATGAGCACGGCCACCACAATCCCGGCCAGGATGGCTAGGCCGCCCAAGCGTGGCGTGGGAACGGTGTGGACATCGCGGGCGCGCACGGCGGAGACGGCGTGGGTTTTCCGGGCAACCCAACGAGCCGATGGCGTCATCACAAAGGTGACCGCAGCGGCTACTAGGAGAAGCAGGAGGTATACCCGCACCCCGCTAGTGTTCCATGCGCCGCGCGTGAACCATACGATCACGGCCAGTGAGGTCGTGAATTGTGTGGATGTGAGTGAAGGCTGGTGTGGGTGGGTGCTGGATTTGCGACGATGCGTGCGGGGCGGGTTGCCCCTTGGTGGGTTGACTTGGGGAGGCTTGTGTGGGGTGGGTGGACGTCAACGGCTCTGGCACCGGCCTTGACAACGGCTCAGACTCCGGCTCCGACAACGGCTCAGACACGTGCGCCACCAGGCGGCGGACCGCTTCGCCCTGCTCGTCGCCGTGCTCCATGATGAACACGCCACCGGGCTTGAGCAGCCGCGCGGCGGCTTTGGCAATGCCCCGGGGAATCTCTAGGCCCTCGGCTCCCAGCCCGTACAGCGCCTGCGGCGGGTCATACTCCGCTACTTCCGGGTCCCGAGGAATCGCCTCGGACGGGACATAGGGCGGATTGCTCACCACCACGTCCACGGTGCCGTTGAGTTCAGGCAGGGCAGTGCGGGCGTCACCGCGGATCAAGGTGACGCGGGGCGGTGGGCCGGCGGGGAGTGGTGACGTCATTGCCCGATCGGCGGGATGGGGGTCGTCCCCGTTTTCTGCAGGAATGGCTGGATGGGACTGGTCGGCGGACTGGGCCCCGGAGTCTGGACAGACCCCGGGTTGTGACGGGGACACTCCGGCGGACTGGGCCAGTGCCTGGACATTGCGCGCCGCCCACGCGAACGCCTCGGCGTCCCGTTCCACAGCAAACACCCGGGCTTGCGGGATCTCATCGGCAATGGCCAGCGCGATGGCGCCCGAGCCAGTACACAGGTCCACCACCGTGACGTCCCCTACCCCACCCAGCATCCTGGGTCCGGATGGGGTGCCACTGAAAACCCTGGGTCCGGATGAGGTGCCACTCAACATTCTGGGTCCGGATTTCTTACCTAATGGCGCTGATTGGGTAAGTATTCCGGACCCAGGACGAGAAAAGCGTGACTGATCCGGACCCAGGATGGTGGGGGCCGGGGTTATTGGAGGTGCAGGTGCGTGCGGGGTTGTTGGAGGGGCCGGGGTGGCAAGACTCAGGGCGACTCGCGCTGCGTCAATGGCTTCTTGGCACACTATTTCTGTTTCTGGGCGGGGGATGAACACGCCGGGTCCCACGGCGAGTTCGATCCTCCTGAACGGCGCCTTGCCGGTGATGTGTTGCAGCGGTTCGCGCGAGGCTCGCCTGGCAATCGCCTGGTTGTAGGACGCCGCATCGTCGTCGTGCATATTCCCCCCGACGATGATGAGCCGCTGGATCTCACTGCGATCCACCTCCAGCGCGTGGGCCAGGAGGATCTCCGCGTCCACGCGGGGTGACGGAACGCCGGCGGAAGCGAGGGTGGACGTGGCGCGGGTCAGTGCTGCACGGAGGGAGATGCGTGACGGGTCAGAGGCTGAGATGGGGCACCTCGCAAGAGAGAGATTCTGAGAGCCGCCTTCGGCAGCCGCAGAATGACGGGATGTTTGCAGCCGGGTCACCCCTCGGTGAAGGCGGCGAGGCGAGCAGCCTCGTCAGACTCCACGGCGGACTGAATCACGGGACCCAAAGCACCGTTCAACACCGCATCCAGGTTGTAGGCCTTGTACCCCGTGCGGTGATCGGCAATGCGGTTTTCCGGGTAGTTGTAGGTGCGGATGCGCTCGGAGCGGTCCACGGTGCGCACCTGCGAGCGCCGCATGTCCGCGGCCTCCGCCGCAGCGGCTTCCTGCTGCGCTGCCAACAGCCGGGCCCGGAGCACGCGCATGGCCTGCTCGCGGTTTTGCAACTGAGACTTCTCGTTCTGCATACTGACCACAATCCCGGTGGGCAGGTGCGTGATCCGGACTGCCGAATCCGTGGTGTTCACGGACTGTCCGCCAGGCCCGGAAGAGCGGTACACGTCAATCTTCAGATCGTTCTGATCAATCTCAATCTCGCCGGGGTCATCTACTTCCGGGAACACCAGCACCCCGGCGGCAGACGTGTGAATCCGGCCTTGCGTTTCCGTGACGGGAACGCGTTGCACGCGGTGAACACCGCCCTCGTACTTCAGGTGCGCCCACACACCGTCTTCCGGAGCCGTGGCGCCACGCGTCTTGATGGCGAGTTGGACGTCCTTGTAGCCACCCAGGTCCGTCTCGTTTGTCTCGATGATCTGAGTGGACCACCCTTGGGATTCGGCGTACATGGTGTACATGCGCAGCAGGTCTCCGGCAAAAAGCGCGCTTTCCTCGCCACCAGCCCCGGCCTTGATTTCCATGATGACGTCACGGCCATCATCGGGATCGCGTGGGATAAGCAGTTGCCGCAGGTGATCCTCGGCCTGCGCGGCCGTGTCCTTCATGGCGGGCAATTCCTCAGCAAATGCCGGGTCCTCAGCCGCAAACTCCTCGGCCGCCTCTACGTCCTCGGCAGCCGTTTGCCAGGCTCGATACGCACCCACAATGCGCCCAAGTTCGGCGTAGCGCCGCCCCAACCGTTTGGCACGGCCTTGGTCCGCGTGGACAGCAGGATCGGCAAGCGCCTGCTCAATCTCCGCATGCTCCGCGAGGAGCGGCTGGACGGCGGCAAACTGATCGTCAGAGTGACGTGCGGAAGAATCGGCAGACACGGGTGGTGCTCCTAGAAAGCGAGGTAGAACGTTCCTGATTGTAAGCGCATACGGCAACGGCGCCGACGATGTGACGTGCGGTTGCCCCTGGAGAGGTTTCCGCGCACCATCGTCAGCGCCGCTAGTTCACCCCACAAAGTGTCCTCACTACGTTCCGGTACTTTGCGGGGACCCCGAGAACTCACCCCACAAAGTGTCCTCACTACGTTCCGGTACTTTGCGGGGACCCCGAGAAATGGGGGGTGAGGCGAAGGTTACTTCGCCGCTGCCTTCTTTTTGCCGTAGCGCGCTTCGAAGCGAGCCACACGACCACCGGTGTCCAGAATCTTCTGCTTGCCCGTGTAGAACGGGTGACAAGCGTTGCAGACTTCCACGTTGATGGTTCCCTTGTGGGACGTGCTGTGGGTCACAAAGGTGTTCCCGCAGGTGCAGGTGTACCGAGTGACCACGTAATCGGGGTGAATCCCAGCTTTCATGATGCTCCTTGGTGAGGTGGTGCTGGGTCGCCCTGCGCTGCGCAGGCCGTGAACCAGCAAGCCAACGTGCCATTGTGCCACATCCGCGCGGCAACCGGAAATGCTACGGGGTCAGCGAACCCTCACGCGGCATTTTCTGCCGGGTGGGCATCGCTTTGTTGCCCGACGATTCTGAGGGCGAAATTGCACTCAGGGCCACGGCCCTACCGGCCCGCCCGGTGTGCCATCGCCGCACGGTATTGTTCGACGACTCTTGTGCCAATGACATTCACATCAAAGCGTGCTGCGGCCTGGTGCTGGGCATCCACCACGGCCATGCGACTCTCCGGGTCCTGCAACTCGCTCATCCAGGAGGACACAATTCGCGAAAAGGTGGTGGTGTCCTTGGGGTCCACCAGTTGCTCTTCGAGTCCGCGCATGACGGTGCGATACCCCGGATTGTCCCCGGCAAGGACCACCCCGGTGGAGGCCGCAAGCGCCTCCACCACAGAAATGCCAAAGCTCTCGCCGCCCGTACTGGGCAGTGCCACAATGTCTGCGCTGCTGAGCAATGCTGCCTTGTCCTCTTCAGCAATGAAACCGGGGAAGGTCACCTGATCGTCTAGGCCGTCCTTGACCACCATGGCTTGCAATTCAGTGAGCATGGGCCCGCGTCCGGCAATGGTGGCGCGCCAGGCTACGTCCGGGCTGAGTGAATGCAACCGGACCAGGGCTTCCATGAGTTCACGCGGGCCTTTGCGTTCCACCAGGCGACCCAGGAACACGATGTGCGGTACGGGTGTACCGGCGGGGTCTCGACCGTCGGCCGCTTCACGGCCTGGCTCAACCGCCGCAGTTGATTGAGCGGAGGGGGATGGCTCTTCGGAGCCTGGTTCAACCGCCGCCGTTGTGTGACTGGAGGGGGATGGCTCAACCGCCGCAGTTGAATGACCGGAAGAGGACGGAGCAAACTGCTCGATCACTACGGGGTTGCCAATCACCGTGGTATCAATCCGGAAAGCCTGTGCCGCAAAGGATTGCGCGGCTTCGGACACCGCTAAGAAGGCATCAAACGCGCGCAACCGGCGCCGTTCCAGTAACCCCAAGATTCGTGCCCCCACGGAGACGAGACGGGATTGCGGATAGATGTGGAAGGTGCCTACCACGGCAGTCGTCGCAGATGCGTCAGCAGCGGAAATCACCCTTCCCGCTAGGAACGGCGAGTATGGCATTTGCACGTGGAGCACGTCCAGCCCTAGGTCAGCAGTCAGCGCGCGCGACGCTTTGCCGGACACGGGAAGGGGCGTCCCCAATCCGTTGCCGTTAAAGGTGACGTTGACGGTGCGGCCGATGACGTGGAGGTGCGGCAGGTCCGTCCGCTCGGTGGAGGCGGTGATGTAGTGCACCGTGTGGCCCTGGGCGGTGAGCCACGCGCCCAGGGTGAGCACGTACTGCTGCACCCCGTCCGGACGATCCAGCGAATCGTCAATGAGCAGGCCAATAGTCAGCGGTTCATCCACACGTGTCAGTGTACTCGTCCAGCGCTAACGGGCGATGCCTGAGTCCCCACACGGCGAGCGAGCAGCAACGCCGCGAGGCGCATGCCCACCAGCACGGTGATCGGACCGAGGCGCGATGGATCGCCAGGCGCGTAAGCGAAGCCGTGTTCCCCACACGGCGAGCGAGCAGCAACGCCGCGAGGCGCGCGCCTCGGTTCTATCAGATGGTGTCTCCGGCGCCGGGGTCCAGATCCCCCGGCGTGGTGTTGCGCACGCCCAGCAGGAACTCCACGTTGGTTTTGGTGTCCTTGAGTTTGTTGATGAGCAACTCCGTGGCTTGCTGTGTTTCCAGGGAGCCCAGGATGCGGCGCAACTTGAAGATGATGCCCAACTCTTCGCGGGACATGAGAATTTCTTCACGTCGCGTTCCGGAAGCGTTGACGTCAATGGCCGGGAAGATGCGCTTCTCGGACAGTTGACGGGACAGGCGCAACTCCCAGTTGCCCGTGCCCTTGAACTCCTCAAAGATGACCTCGTCCATCTTGGAACCGGTTTCCACCAGACCCGTGGCAATGATGGTCAGCGAGCCGCCGTTTTCAATGTTGCGCGCGGCACCAAAGAACTTCTTGGGCGGGTACAGCGCTCCAGCATCCACACCACCGGACAGGATGCGTCCGGACGCGGGTGCCGCCAGGTTGTACGCGCGGCCCAGGCGCGTGATGCCATCCATCAGGATCACCACGTCATGATCCAGTTCCACCAGACGCTTGGCGCGCTCAATGGCCAACTCAGCCACAATGGTGTGGTCCGAGGCGTGCCGGTCAAAGGTGGAGGCAATCACTTCACCATCCACGGAACGCTGGAAGTCCGTGACCTCCTCGGGACGCTCATCCACCAACACCACCATGAGGTGAACCTCGGGGTTGTTGGTGGTGATCGAGTTAGCAATCTGCTGCATCAGAATCGTTTTACCGGCCTTGGGCGGGGAAATCAGCAGACCGCGCTGACCCTTCCCAATCGGCGAAATGATGTCAATGAGGCGCGGGCTGAGCTTGGTGGAACCCGGAATCTCCAGGCGCAGCCGCTCCTGCGGGTACAGCGGGGTGAGGTCCCCAAACTTCTTGCGCTTGGAGGCTTCCTCCACCGTCATGCCGTTCACCAGGTCAATGCGCACCAGCGCGCTGAACTTGGGGCGATTCCCCTGGTTGTTGCCCTGGAACTGACCCTCGCCCTCGCGCGGTTGGCGAATAGCGCCTTGGATCATGTCACCACGGCGCAGGCCATTGCGGCGCACTTGGTTCAGCGTGACGTACGCGTCATTGGGGCCGGGCAGGTATCCGCTGGTCCGCACAAAAGCGTAGTTGTCCAGCACGTCCAGGATGCCAGCAATGGGGATCAGTACGTCATCCTCGCGCACCTCCTCATCGCCCCCCACCACGTCCGGGCCGCGGCTGCTGCGGCGGTTCTTGTTCCGGTCACGGTTACGGTCACGGCGGTTGCGGCGGCGGTTGCCGTCATCATCCTGGCCCTGCTGATTGCCCTGCGCGTTTCCGTCCTGAGCGTTGCGACCCTGGGCGTTCTGCTGGCCAGCGTTCCGGGTGTTCTGGTTGCGGCGGTTGCCCTGCGCCTCGCGCTGGTTGTCACGCTGGTTCCCCTCGTTGCGCGAGGTACGTGGCGCTGCTACGGCGTCAGCCAGGGCGTCCAACTTGGCCTGCTTGTCCGGGTCTGCGGTGTCCTTGTGGGCACTGGCGTCTGCGTCTGCGTGAGGCTGGTGGGTGGCTTCTCCTGTGGGGCGGCCCGCACGCCGGTTGCGGCGCTGGCGCGGGCGTTCAATCGAGCCGTCAGCGTGATCTGGTGCCGAGGCATTCTCGCGGTGATGCGACGACGGCTGCGTGTCCGCAGCCGGGTTGGCTGCCTTCTCGGCGGGGGCTGAAACAGACTCGCGCTCGGGCGCAGAAGAGTCAGCCGCTACGGCGGGGCGCGCCGAGCGCTTGGCAGGAGCAGACGAGGACGCTGCCGAGGCGGGCGCTGCTGCCTTGGGCGCAGAGCCGCCACCTGCGCCGCGAATAGCGGCAGCAAGATCATCCTTGCGCAGGCGGGAGGTGCCCTTAATTCCCATGGAGGTGGCAAGGGCTTTGAGATCATTGAGCTTCATACTGCTCAGGTTGGAGGTTTCGGTCACGAAGGATCTTTCCTTGATGTTGTGAGAATCTCGGCTGTGGCCGGGATGCTGGTAAACACTCGCTGCAATACATCAATGATATGGCAGGCGGTGATGCTGGTTTCACGCACTCAACAGGTGGTGGAGGGCGGACGGACACTCAACGTGTCACCCAGCGATGCTGCCATCATACACCATCAGCGCGAATGTCCCGCAGTGATGCGGCGCGCCTGGGCGCCGAGCGTGTCAATTCCCGGCCTTTTCACCTTCCATCCTGACACCGGTCCCAGCAACCGGGTAAGGCATGCATCCATCGCGGGGAGTTGCGCTGCGGTGGATAACACCAACACCGTGGGCCCTGCGCCGGATATCACCGCAGCAAAACCGCTGGCCCGCAGTTGACCCAGAATCTCTGCCGATTCCCCCATCACCGCCGTGCGGTACGGCTGATGCAATTTGTCCTCCGTGGCATCGAAGAGCAGTTCGGGACGCCGCGCCAAGGCTTCGACGAGTAACGCGGCGCGGCCCACGTTGAACGCCGCATCGGTGTGAGGCACGGTGGCAGGCAACGCCGCGCGGGCGGTAGCAGTCAGCAGTTCGGCACGCGGGATGACCAGCGTGGGCACAATGTCCTCATCCACTTCCAACACGGCGGCGCTCGGTCCACGTTCGTCCTGCCACGCCACGGTGGCTGTTCCCGCAATGGCGGGAGCCGCGTTATCCGGATGGCCTTCAAACTCCGTAGCAATGGCCAGCACGGTGTTGAGATCCATGCTCTCCGGCTCAGCAAGAAGTTCCCGTGCCGCCATGATTCCGGCCACCGTGGCTGCTGCCGAGGATCCCAATCCCCTGCCGTGAGGGACCGAGTTGAAGCACGTCATCCGCAGGCCCGCCAAAGGCGCTCCCACGTAGTCCAAGGTGTGCAGCAGCGCGCGGGCTACCAGGTGCGTGTGGTCCGTGGCTACTTTCCCGGCGCCTTCCCCGTGGACCTCCACCTGCACGGTGCTAGACGCCACCGTGCGGACCTCAATATCGTCGTACATGGCGTAGGCCATCCCCAATGCGTCAAACCCGGGGCCCAGATTGCCTGAGGTGGCGGGGACGCGGACGGCTACGTGATCTGCTCCGAGTTTCATCGTTGGTGCTGACTGTCTTTCAGTGGAGGTCTAGGGCGTCGGCAATGGACACGGCATCGGCGGAGACTTTGGTGAGTTCCACATCCGTGCCATCCAGACGATGCAGCGCCCACTGGGGGTCCTTCAGGCCGTGGCCTGTACACGTGATGGAGATGGTGGCGCCTGCGGGCACCAACCCCGCAGCGGCGCGTTTCAGGAGTCCGGCCACTCCCGCGGCCGAAGCGGGTTCCACAAACACGCCCACCTCGGAGGACAATATTCGGTGCGCGGCCAGGATTTCCTCATCCGTCACCGCCTCAATCACGCCGCCGGACACGTCACGCGCCTCCTCGGCTTGCTTCCAGGAGGCGGGATTGCCAATCCTGATAGCCGTGGCAATGGTTTCCGGCTCCGTGACGGGGTGTCCCAGAACAATGGGTGCGGCACCGGCGGCTTGGAAGCCCCACATGATCGGCCTCTTACTGGCCACCGGCGTGCCGAAGGCCGGGTCCGCATACTCCGTGAACCCTTTCCAGTACGCCGTGATGTTCCCGGCATTCCCCACCGGCAGGCAATGAATATCCGGGGCGTCCCCAAGCACGTCCACAATCTCAAACGCTGCTGACTTCTGGCCCTGGATGCGGTCCGGATTCACCGAGTTCACCAGTTCCACCGGGTAGGTGTCCGCTAGTTTCTGGGCAGCCACCAGGCAGTCATCAAAGTTGCCGTCCACCTGCAACAGCTTCGCGCCGTGCGCTACGGCCTGGGAGAGTTTTCCGAGGGCAATTTTCCCGTCCGGGACCAGCACAGCGCAGGTCATCCCCGCGCGGGTGGCGTACGCAGCCGCCGAGGCGGAGGTGTTACCCGTGGAGGCACAGATCACGGCTTTGGTGCCGCGCGCCTTGGCGGCACTGATAGCCGTAGTCATGCCGCGGTCCTTGAACGAACCCGTGGGGTTCGTTCCGTCGAACTTGATGAATACTTTGGCGCCCGTGCGCTGGCTGAGGGCGGGCGCCTCAATCAGGGGCGTTCCCCCTTCCCGCAGCGTGACGGAGTGGGTGCGTGTGTGTTCGGGCATGCGCTCGGCGTACTCGGCAATGACGCCGCGCCACGGAGTGGCCATGATGATGCTCCCTTAACGTGGGCTAGATGAGACGGGCTTGAATTGACTAGAGGTGCGGTGACCCGAATGACCGTGACAGGCGTGAAGCGCCTTACATGGACAGCACTCGGATACAGGACACAATCTCACGAACCGGCTCCTGAGCGGAGACTTCCGCGAGTGTTGCCGCGAATGCCTGTTCCGAGGCGTGGTGTGTGGCGATCAGCAGGTGCGTGGTGGCCGAACCGACTGACTCGGCATCCTTGACACTCGCGCCAGAACCCGCTGCATCATGACAGGCCGCGCTTTGCCGCACGCTATCAATCGATATCCCGTGATCAGCCAGCACCCCACTGACTTGTGCCAGCACCCCGGGACGGTCCTCCACCATGAGGCGGATTTGGAATTGGGACTCTGCGGCCTCCGCGGGCAGGATAGGGAGATCAGCGCGCTGGGTTTCCACCGGCGCGGCGCCGCCAAGGATGCGGTTCCGGGCCGCCGTCACAATGTCACCCAGCACTGCCGACGATGTAGGCGTGCCGCCCGCTCCTTGCCCGTACACCATCAGTGGCCCGGCCGCATCGGCCTCCACCCACACGGCGTTGAACGCACCGTGAACGGTGGCCAACGGGTGCTCGTTCGGCACGAGTGCCGGATGCACACGGGCAGAAATACCTTGCTCCGTCCGCTCCGCGATGGCCAGCAGTTTGATGGTGTGATGCGTGGTGGTGGCCCACGCAACATCATCGGTGGTGATGGACCGAATACCCTCACGTGCCACATCACTCAGGCTGACTGGCGTGTGGAAGGCCAACGAGGCCAGGATTGCCGCCTTGGCCGCCGCATCAAAGCCATCAATATCTGCCGTGGGGTCCGCTTCCGCATAGCCAAGTTCCTGCGCTTGCGCCACGGCGGCGTCCAGGCTCAACGAACCACCGGACGTGGCCATTTCGTCGAGCACAAAATTGGTGGTGCCGTTGACTATTCCCATGACCCTGGTCACGCGGTCCCCCGCCAGGGACTCCCGCAGCGGCCGAAGGATGGGGATGGCGCCGCCCACGGCAGCCTCAAAGAAGAGATCCACGCCCGCATTTTTGGCTGCGGCATAGAGTTCCGGCCCGTGTTCGGCCAGGAGCGCCTTGTTGGCAGTGACCACCGAGGCGCCGTTGTGCAACGCCTCAAGAATCGCCGTGCGGGCGGGTTCAATCCCCCCGAGCAGTTCGACGACGATATCGGCTCCCTGGATGGCCGCGTGGGGGTCCGTGGTGAGGAGGGTGCGCGGGATGGTGGGATCGGTGACGGATTCTGGGTCCAGCGTGACAATGGACTGAATCTCTAGGGGAGCGCCTGCCCGCGCCGCAAAGGCGGCCGCGTTGGTGAGCAAGCCGCTGGCTGTGGCGCCACCCACCACGCCGCAACCAAGAAGTGCCACTTTCACTGGGGTTTCCACCACGTACTACTCCGATCCTTAGGCACCGTTCACCGGGGACTCTTGCCAGACACCCAACGGAAAAGGCGCCTAGGCACACGTCACCATGGTGCTTGAACCCTCAATCCTGCCCCACTACTCAAGCGTGCTGCGAGTATTGCGGGAGGGGACCAGAGATTCGGCGTCAAACAATGACTTTTGGCCGGATTCCGTCGTCGGGACTACTCAGAGGGGCAGAGATGATGCCTACTTTGGCGCGTTCCGCTCACTCATGTTGGCCGATGGTGCGCTCAGCGGTCAGCGATCTTGCTGAGTGACCCCGTGACCGGACGTGTACTTAAGCCATGAACAACGTCACTGAAAACGCCGAGAACCTCCCGATGGTTGAAGCCCCTGAGCGCATCGAGGGGACTCGCACACTGCGTCAGCGCCTTCCCCGCCGCGTTGCCGGGCTTGCCATTGCAGGCCTTGTTGGCGCACTGGCGATGGGCGGCCTCCAGGTTGCTGCGGCTCCTGCTGCAAGCGCCGCCACCTACTCCGCTTCTTCCGTCCACAAGGCCGAGAAGGCCGCCACTACGGCAAAGAAGAAGGCCACCAAGGCTGCCAAGACGGCTAAGACCGCCAAGAGCAAACTCAACAAAGCAAAGAAGGCTAAGGCCTCCGCGCTTAAGGTGGACACCTCAACTCACTCGGCAGCCAATGCTGCCCAAGCCAAGTATGCCGCTCTCAACAATGCCTTTTCTGCCCAGTCCACTGGCCTGGCCACCACGGCAAATGACGTAGCGGTTGCCAAGGCCGCGTATGTGGCCGCCACCAACACCTACAAGGTGGCGCACGTCAAGTATTCTGCCGCTGCCAAGGCGGCCACCAAGGCGAACACCACGTACAAGAAGGCCACCAAGGCTGCCAAGAGCGCCAAGAGCAAGGCCAGTAAACTTGTGGCCAAGGCCAAGAAGGCGCGAACTGCGTTCACCAAGACTCCTGCTGGTACCCGTGAACTTGCTAAGACGATGGCTGCCAAGCGCGGCTGGACCGGCAAGCAGTGGGCCGCTCTTGACTACATCATGAAGAAGGAATCCGGCTGGAGGATCAACGCCGTGGGTGGGGGCGGCGCCTACGGTTTGGCCCAGGCTCAACCCGGTTCCAAGATGGCTTCTGCTGGGAAGGACTGGCGCACCAACCCGGCCACGCAAATCAAGTGGGCCTTTGGTTACATCCACTCCCGCTATGGCACGCCCGCCAAGGCTCAGCAGCACTCCATGGTCACTGGTTGGTATTAAACCGAGTGGCAGGTGATTGGCTGGTACGCAACCGGTTGATGGACATCACATCTCTGCCGAGCATCAGCTACGGCAGTCCACGAAGGGCCCGAGAACATCACGTGTTCTCGGGCCCTTCGGTGTGAGGTGAGGGTTGCGGTGAGTGAGTGCTTCTCCGTCAGGGTTGCCCTGTCAGGGTTGCCCTGTGAGGGTTGCCCCGTGAGAGTTGCCCCGTGAGGGTTACGCGGTCCTCACACCAAGTCCCGCACGGCGGCGTACTGTTGACGGATGATCGGCTGCGGGTCCGCAGGAAGTTCGGTCACAATGTCCGTAGACCAGGCGGGTTGATCCGCAGGACCACCGGCGGTGGATGAGGCCAGCACCCAAGCAGCCTGACGCGCCGCACCATCAGCCACGTACTCACCCGGTTCCGGGATGGAGATCGGGACGCCAAAAATCTGTGCGGCCAGTTGCTGAACAGCCGGGTTCTGCGCGGCCCCACCAATGAGCATGGCGCGAGCCACAGGAACACCCAAAGTGGTCAAAGCATCCATGCCGTCAGCCAAACCACACAGCATTCCTTCAATGTAGGCGCGAGCCAAATGCGCTTGCGTTTGGTTGACCAGGCGCATCCCCAAGAGCGTCCCTGTGGCGTCGGGACGGTTGGGCGTGCGTTCGCCATTGAAATACGGAACCAACACCAGGCCGTCACAGCCCGCAGGAGCAGCTAAGGCGAGGTCCTTCAGTTGGTTAAAGTCCGCGCACAGGATTGCCCTTGCCGCATCCAACACTTGGGCTGCATTCATGGTCACGGCAAGCATCAGGGCGTTACCGGTGGCATCCGCAAACCCGTTGATGGTCCCAGACCCGTCCTGCGTACGCTGCGGGGCCACGGCGCTGACCACGCCGGAGGTGCCCAGGGAAATAGCAATATCCCCGGGCTGCATCCCCAAGCCGATAGCGGCACCGGCGTTATCTCCGGCACCGGGTCCAATCAAACACGTGCCATCCCCGGCAATGCTCGGGTGCGCCACGGCACCGGATTCCGTGGGCGCAATCACCCGAGGCAGCACCACGTCATCACGCCCGAATGCGAGTTTCAACAAATCAAGGCGGTACTCCCCTGCGCCATCATTGCCTTCGGCGTTGTAATACCCCGTACCGGACGCATCAGACTTATCCGTAAAGAGAGCATCAAGAACCGGACCCTTGGGGGCGCTGGGGTCACCCGCCGGGCCATACCCGGCAATGCGCCAACTCAGCCAATCATGCGGCAAACACACAGCAGCCACCCGCGCCGCGTTCTCCGGCTCCGCATCACGCAACCACCGAAGCTTTGTGATGGTCAGAGATGCGACGAGCACCGAACCCACAGCATCGGCCCACGCTTGCGCTCCGGCGGTGGCGTCACCGTTGCCGAGTTCCTCAATCAGGTCCGTTGCAGCCCCGGCCGAGCGGGTGTCATTCCAGAGTAGGGCATCCCGCACCACGTTGCCGTCAGCGTCCAGGCACACCATGCCGTGCTGCTGTCCACCCACGCTCAACGCCGCTACATCGGCCAGACCGCCCGCTTTGCTGGCCGCTTCCGTCAGCGCCTCCCACCAGAACTGCGGATCCACGGAAGTTCCATCGGGGTGCTTGGCGGACCCGTTGCGCAGCAACGCTCCGGTGTCTGCGTCTCGGATAACGATCTTGCATGACTGGGTAGAACTGTCAATTCCGGCTACAAAAGGCATGGGATTCCTGAAGATAAAGGGGAGCTGTGAGCCATCGTCGAATATGCAACACACACAACCACGCGGACAGCCCCCGGTAAACGAAGAATGGGCGGAAGAACCCTGAGGGAAAACTATGGGAAAACTCAGGGAAAAAAGGTGCCGGGCGGGAAGCATGGCGGGGAATGGGGTTCGCCATACTTCCCACCCGGCGGGTGGAATCCGGAGGGGGATGGTGGTGGGTGTACCTCCGGATTCGCGGGAAAAAAGCCTGTTAGCTGATGACGTGCTTCAGCGCGAGCTGGTGGAGCTTGACCAGGCCTTCGTGGCGCTCGGCCAAGGCCTCGATGTCCTCGTCCGGCTCTGCCAAGAAGGCGTCAAAGTCCGTGTTGTCCAGGGTGGGCACGGCGGATTCGGCAATGCCGGCGTCCTTGAACGCTGCCTGAACTTCGGAGTCTGCGCGGTAGGCGGCCGTCTTGGCGGCAAGCAGATCATAGGTCTGCATGTTCGCGGCGGCGGATTCCCAGATACCGGGCAGCCACTCGGTGCGGCTCGGCTTGTAGTCAAAGTGACGGTAGCCCGCGTACGGCTTGAGGTCACCGTTGGGGGTGCCGTGCTCCAGCAGGTCCACGGTGAAGAAGGCGTCCAGCAGGTTGCCGTGGCCGAAGCACAGGTCCTGGTCAAACTTGGGGCCGTTTTGACCGTTGAGGTCAATGTGGAACAACTTGTCACAGTACATGGCCAGCGCCAGGCCCTGGGTGTAGTTGAGTCCAGCCATCTGTTCGTGACCCGTCTCCGGGTTGACGCCCACAATATCGCCGTTGTCCAGCGTGTTGATCAGGGCAATAGCGTGACCAATGGTGGGAAGGAGGATGTCACCGCGAGGCTCGTTCGGCTTGGGCTCCAAGCCAATCCGCATGTCATAACCGCGGGCCTTGATGAAGGCGGCAACGGTGTCAATGCCTTCGGCGTAGCGCTGGTGTGCGGTGTAGAGGTCCTTGGAGTTGGAGTATTCCATGCCCTCGCGGCCACCCCACATCACAAAGGTGGTGGCGCCCATCTCGGCAGCCAGGTCAACGTTCTTCAGTACCTTGCGCAGGCCGAAACGGCGGATGTCGCGGGAGTTGGAAGTGAACGCGCCACCCTTGAATACGGGGTGCGTGAAGGTGTTGGTGGTGACCATCTCGCACACCATGCCGGTGTCCGCAGCGGCCTGCTTCACGGAATCGATGCACGCGCGGCGCTCGTCTTCACTGGAACCCAGGGGGAACACGTCATTGTCATGGAAGGTGAAGGCCGAGGCGCCAAGATCGCTGAGTTTGCGCACGGACTCTGCCGGGTCAATGTCCGGGCGTGTCGCGGTGCCGAACGGGTCTGCTCCGTTCCATGCCACGGTCCACAAGCCGAAGGAATACTTAATGTCACTCACAGGGTTTCTCCTCGATGAGCCACGCATTCATTGCGTAGCGCTGGTTGAATTGACTGAGTCTTCACGCAGAACTCCGTTACAGTCTACCTATGTTGCCGTCAACACCGTCCGGTCCTGCCATGGGAAGCGCTTCTCGCCAACACACTCTACGTGAACAAAATATGCAGTTGGTGATGCGAGCCATCATTGAATCGCAGTACCCAGTCTCCCGCGCGGATGTGGCCACCGCTACCGGTCTGGCGCGGGCTACCGTATCGTCGCTCGTCGATTCGCTCGTCTCGGCAAACTTATTGATGGAATTGCCTCCCGTGACCACCGGTTCGGCGGGTAGGCCTGCCATTCCGCTGCAATTGGCACCACGCTCCATCGTCGGGATTGGACTGGAAATCAACCCTGACTTCCTGGGGTACGCCGTCATTGATTTGTCCGGTGATGTGATCGACGAAGGTATTGAGCGGGGATCGTTCATCAACTCAGATCCGGTGGCAACCATGCGCCAGGCGGGTGTTTTGATCCGTGACGTGATTGCGGAACTGCAGGATCAGGCTATCCGCGTTGCGGGGTTGCGCCTGGCGATGCCCGGTTTGGTGAACTCCAAAACCGGGTTCCTGGAGGTAGCCCCCAACTTGGGGTGGAAGCACGTTGATGTGGCGGAACTGCTGGGCATTACCGATGTTCCGGTACTGGCCGAGAACGAAGCCAAGTTGGCGGCCTTTGCGGAGTTGAAGGAATCCGGACGCAAAGACTTCCTCTGGGCCTCACCCGAGGTGGGCATTGGAGGCGCGATTGTCAGCGACGGGCGCGTATATTCCGGGCAAAACGGTTGGAACTCGGAGATTGGGCACATTGTGGTGGACCCGAGCGGCCCGCCGTGCTCCTGTGGTGCGCGCGGCTGTTTGGAGCAATACGCCGGCCGCGTGGCTATTACCAAGGCTGCCGGACTGCCGGAGGGCACGTCCCTGGTTGACCTCATTGAAGTGTTAAAGGCAGGGGATCCCGTGGCGTTGGCCGCCATGGATGCCGCTGGCCGGGCCTTTGGGGCCGCGTTGGCGGACTGGGTTAACCTCATGGGGATTTTCACGTTGGTGATTGGTGGGCCGTGCCGGGACCTATTGGGCTGGGGAGTGGACGCCATGCGCACCTCCGTCCACGAACGCGTCCTCGCCGCACCATTCACGGACATCACGATTGTCAAATCCGTCACGGAGGAAAACTCCGCCATGAAGGGCGCCGCCCTCGCCGTCCTTGACGAGGTTCTCGCGCAACCTGCAGCCTGGATCTAGGGGTTGGAGGGGATAGGGGTTGGTGAGGACAGGGGTTGCCGTGTTCGTGCCGCGTGGCAACCCTACGTGCCGGTCCCGTCAGGGAACTCCAGTCCTGAACGGGCGATGGGGATCATTCCCTCATGTGCGCCTGAAAGGATTCGAACCTTCGACACCCGCTTTAGGAGAGCGGTGCTCTATCCCCTGAGCTACAGGCGCTTGAAGACGAGGTGAGTACGCCGAGTTTACTCGAGCGTACTCAACCGAGTCGAGAGTGCCTGTCGTCAGACAGGCGCGTGCAGGCGAGGTAAGGACACCGAGTTTACTCGAGTGTCCTTGACCGAGCCCAGCGCGCCTGTCGTCAGACAGGCGCGTGCAGACGAGGTGAGTACATCGAGTTCACATGACCGAGCCCAGCGTGCCTGTTGTGAAACAGGCGCTTGGCTCCGGTGTGCTAACACCTTGCCTCGGTAAGCGTACTCGCTCTCAGCGCGTCCACCAATTCCACTTCATCAGTTCTTCGTAATTCAGGCGCCACAGGGACCTCAATCACATGAATCCGCCGCTCCCCGGTGCGTTGGGCTGACTCGTCAGGGGCTGACCCCCCCAGGGCGTTCTTCTCCAGGGCATTTTTCAAGGCATCCGACGACGGTGCATAGGTATAACGCGCCCCGTATCCTGCGCAGATCTCGGCAATGCTCGCGCGGTGTGGCGTGGTAAAAACGCGCTCGAAAACATCATGGGCCTGCTCGCTCTGTCCTGCAACCTTCCCGTATTCCAATGCCCCAAAGATGGAGCCACCACCATCATTCATCACCACGATGGTGAGGTCCACACCGCGCTCCTTGGCGGGGATCAGCAACCCACCCACGTCATGGAGGAAGGTGAGGTCTCCCATCAACGCCGTAACTGGCAAGCCGGCACCGTGGGAACCGGCACCCCACGAACCAGCACCCTGTACTCCAGCAGCCTGCACTCCAGTTGCCAGTGCCACCCCCACCGCAGTGGACACTGTTCCGTCAATCCCAGCGGCTCCTCGGTTGGCAACCACCGCAGCATGCGCCGCCTCTGCCGAGGTACCCGCGGCCATCCCCATCGCGAGATCCAGGTCACGAATCGGGCTCGAAGATCCCACCACCAAGGGGCTTCCTGCTTCCACACTCGCGGCCACCAGGTGCGCCACCGCCCACGGATGGAGTCCACCCTCGGAATCGTCGCCCTCCTGACTACGGGACACCCGTTGCGCGATGAACGAAGCCGCAACACGCCCCGCTTCCGTCCATCGGCGCAAGAACGATGACTCTAGCGCCGGTGACACCTCATGCGGTACCTGCCTATCCGATGACTCATCCAGCGACGGCCCCGTGGGTGGTACCCTGCCTGGCAGTGATCCCCGGAGACTCGTCACCACGGCCGAAGCATTCCGGGCAGCATCCGGCCACGGCCCCCCTCCGGGCGCCACCACAATGACGGTCACGTCATTCCGTGCCAGGAGTCGTTGAACGGGACGTGACAGCGTGGGACGCCCGTAGACCACCACGAAGTCCACATCATCCACTAGTTCTGGAATGCTCAGCAACGCCCGATACGCGGGGATCCTAAACTCAGCACCACGTACCCCCGAGGACGGCTCGGCCAATACGGGCCAGCCCATCTGCACTGACACGTCACGCACTTCAGGACTCGCCCCATCACCTGCGACGACGAGAGTGCGCGCCGGGTCGCCTTGGGCCCACAATCGCTCCAACCCCGGATGAGAACCCCCGGACGTTGCGCTGTGCCGAGTCTGCACATCGCAGTCCTGCAGTGGACCCTGCTGCGGAGACGGGTGTGGCAGATGTCCCAGTGGCAGCTGTCCCAGCGGAACAGCAGGAGCATGACTTCCGGTCACCACAGGATGCAGCGGTTCGCGGTAACACAGGTTCAGATGAACGGGTCCGGGGTTCCCACTCCTTAACCCCATGGCCGCATCAACAGCACGTGTGGCCAGATTCCGGAGGTCTCGCTCTTCCGATTCGTGCCCCTCGGGCGCGGGCACATCCGCCGAAAATCGCGTGGCCGTCCCAAATATCCCCACCTGGTCAATGGTCTGATTCGCTCCCACGCCACGCAGTTCATGCGGCCTATCTGCGGAAACCACCACCAGCGGCGTGTGGCTGTGGTGCGCTTCCACCACGGCAGGGTGCAGATTCGCTACTGCTGTGCCTGACGTTGTCACCACAGCCACAGGCTGGGCTCGATATTTGGCGATGCCCAAGGCAATAAATGCCGCAGAACGCTCATCAATCCGAACGTGCAGCGCTAGATCTCCCCGCGCCTCCGCCTCCACCAACGCGTAGGCCAGCGGAGCGGAACGGGACCCGGGGCACAACACCACATGATGAAGTCCCTGGTCCACCAGTGCCTGCACCATGTACCGCGCAGCCTGAATCGCTGGGCTCTCCCCCGGTTCTCGCCGGGTCGGTTCTTGCCTTGTCAGTTCTCGCCTTGTCACAGCACATCCTCCAATCGTCTCAACCGCTCCAGCCACTGCTCTCGGAGTTGTGGGTCCGGTTCGCAGGCAGCGAGCGCCGCGGCACGTGGCTCCAGGCGCGGATCACCGGGCCCTAGCACGGGAAGTTCCCCACCCTCCGGCATGAGCGGCTGATCCACTACATCCTGGGCCAACAACTGCGCTGTCCCTAACCCGCAGGCGAAGGGCAGGTCCGGCAATGCCCCTGCCAACGCCAACCCTGCGCCGAGCCCCACCGAGGATTCCAATGCGGAACTCACCACCACCGGCAGGCCGATTTTCTCGGCGAGCGCCAGGCACGCCCGCACCCCGCCGAGTGGCTGTACCTTCATCACCACCAGATCTGCGGCGTGGAGCGAAGCCACCCTGAGAGGATCTGCCGCCCTGCGGATCGACTCATCAGCCGCAATCAATACGTCCACCCCTGCTTGCGCACAACGCGCTCGCAGTTCGGCCAACTCCTCCACGGCGGCGCAGGGTTGTTCCGCATACTCCAATCCCCCGGCGGCACTATCCAGTGCTCGAAGCCTGTCAAGCGCTTCCTCCACGGACCACGCACCGTTGGCGTCCACGCGAATCCGCCCGCCCGGTCCCAGCGAGTCGAGAGCCTCCCTGACGGCACTCACTCGGGCAATCTCTGACTGAAGGTCCTCCACCATCCCGGCCCCGCGTCCGGCTAACCGCTGGCCCACCTTGACCTTGGCGGTCCGGCAACCTCCGCCACCAAGCACCAACTCCCGGGCCTCGTCCGGCCCCACTGCGGGGATCGTGACGTTGACTGGCACACTATTTCTCACGGGCTCCGGCCAGTCCCCTCGCGCAGCCTCCATGGCAGCACGGAGCCACGCAACCGATTCGTCGTCGTCATACTCCCAGAACGGTGAACACTCGCCCCACCCCAGAGACCCGCGTACCAACACTCCATCCCGCGTGTGTAGACCGCGAAACTCGGTGATGAGATTCGCGGACCACACCAGTGGCGCGGAGACGTGTGGGGAGGTCATGCGCTGAGGGTATCCAGCACCTGTGATATTTCTGCGCGTTCTGTGCCCTGACTTCGGTACTGCACGCGCAGCAACGGCGCTGAAGTGACGGTGAACGATTACCGTGTCCCCATGGTTGCCCACGATTCCGCCAATTCCCGCCACCGGGACGCGGAATCTCAGAACACCACGGAGCGCCACGCCGCCGAGCAATCAACCCCCCATCCCCTCTGGCCCATCCTCACCCACGGCGGTGACCGGGCGGACAGGGCCACCCACATCAGGAGCCTTCCGCCGCGCGGGGAAACCACCACCACGTGGCCAGTGTGGGTGGACACGGACATCACGGCGGGCTACCAGAACCTCGGCGTGATGCAGCCATGGGTCCACCAAGTCCAGGCCGCGCACGCACTCTGGAACGGGAAGAACACCGTCATCTCCACGTCCACTGGGTCCGGAAAATCGCTTGGGTTCTGGCTACCCGCGCTCTCGTCGGTGGGCCGCCTCGCCGCACCCCAGCAACGCAACTCGGTGCTCTACCTCTCCCCCACCAAGGCGTTGGCGCAGGACCAATTGTCTGGCCTCGAACGCCTCCTCGCAGCCATGCCGGAGGAATCTGGACGCACGCTACGCATCGCCACGTGTGACGGGGACACCCCCTCCGATGAACGTCCGTGGGTCCGTGACTACGCTGATGTGGTTCTCACCAATCCCGATTTCCTGCACTTCTCCCTGCTACCGAATCATCGCCGGTGGACGCGCCTCTTGCGTTCGTTGCGGTACGTCATCATTGATGAGGCTCATACGTATCGTGGCGTTTTTGGGGCGCACATGTCTATGGTTCTGCGGCGACTCGCGCGGCTCAGTTCTCACTACCGACGCAGCACCGAGTCCCTCACCTTTGCCATCGCCTCAGCCACCAGCGCCGAGCCAGGCGCCAGCGCTGCTCGGCTTCTGGGCGTGCCAACAAACCAGGTGACCGTCATCAACGAGGACACCTCCCCCGCAGGACAACGCACCATCATCCTGTGGCGCCCCCCTCAGATCATCCCCTGGGGCGCGCGGGCGGACGCCCACAGCGCTGCGCACTGGAGTGGTCATGGCAATGGCGCGCAGCAAGGGGGTATTGGTTCCGACGACGAAAGAGTTGTCCCTCTTCCGTTGGAGCGTCACGAGCCGCTCGCCGTACCCGCAGAAGAGTCCACGTCTAGTGACGGAGACTTTCCTCGCCGCACTGCCACAGCCGAAGCGTCCGATCTCCTGGCCGATCTGGTCCAAGCCGGAGCGCGCACTCTCACCTTTGCCCGCTCCCGCCGTGCCGTGGAGTCCATCGCCGAACGGGCACGCCACACGCTGCAATCAATGCCCCAGATTGCCGCCACCATCGCTGCGTATCGCGGCGGATACCTGCCCGAGGAACGCCGTGCTTTGGAAGAGGCATTGCGCACCGGCACGGTCCGCGGGTTGGCCACTACCAACGCCCTGGAACTCGGCGTGGACATTCGCGGGCTGGATGCTGTGTTGATTGCAGGGTGGCCAGGCACGCTCATGTCACTCTGGCAACAAGCGGGACGAGCTGGCCGAGCCGGTTCGGACGGCCTGGTGACGTTCATCGCGCGCGATGACCCCTTGGACACCTACATGGTGCTCCATCCCGAATCCATCTTTGATGCACCCGTAGAAGCCACCGTGTTTGATCCCACCAACAAGTACGTCCTGGCAGCACACCTGTGTGCCGCAGCGGCTGAGATCCCCCTCCGAGGGGCGGATCTGCCCCGGTTTGGCCCCCTGGATCGAGTCCATCCGGTCCTGACGGAACTGACTGACGGGGGATTGCTCCGCCGGCGCAACTCGGGCTGGTATTGGACCCACATTGATAGCGCCTCTGGATTGACGGACTTGCGCGGGTCCGGGGGCAGCCCGGTACGCGTGGTGGAGTCGCCCTCGGGCCGACTCCTAGGCACCGTGGATGCGGGCAGCGCGGACGGCCAAGTCCATGAAGGCGCCGTCTACGTGCATCAAGGTGTGTCATTCGTCATCGAGAAACTCGACCTTGCCGATGGTGTGGCCATAGCGAACCGCAGGCTGGTGGATCACGGCACGTGGTCACGAGAACTCACCTCCATTTCCGTAGTCAATCAATCGGCATCGCAAGCCGACCAGCGAGCCCCCATCGGGCATGCTGATATGCCCGAAGTCATCCCCCGCCCCCATGAGCAAGCCTCCCTTCCCGAGGCACTCCGCCGCATGGCATGGGGACCCGTCACCTGGGGCTTTGGGCCCGTAGAAGTCACCAACCAGGTGGTGAGCTTTGAGCGACGACGAATCCCGGACATGCAGGTTCTCGGCACGCAAACGCTCGATCTACCTGAGCACACCCTGACCACCATGGCGGTGTGGTGGTCCATCCCAGCCAGCACCTTGGAATCGGCCAACATCCCCCCGGAGCACTTACCGGGAGCCCTGCATGCGGCTGAACACGCAGCCATCGGCATGCTCCCGTTGGTGGCCACCTGTGATCGTTGGGACCTCGGTGGAGTCTCCACGGACGTCCACCCTGACACCGGACAAGCCACTGTGTTTGTGTATGACGCCTACCCCGGTGGGGCCGGGTTTGCCGAACGTGGATTTGAGGCTGCGGCTCCCTGGATACGAGCCACCCGCGAGGTGATTGCCGAATGCCCGTGTGACCACGGGTGCCCGTCTTGCATCCAGTCCCCCAAGTGCGGAACCAACAATGCTCCGTTGCACAAGGGCGGCGCTCTGGTACTCCTGGACACCATGCTCACGCACATTCGGTAAGAAACGGGCACCGAGTGGGCGAACTCCTCCAATGGTGGTCACCATGTAGGGCAGGCCGCGCACCCCCGTCGAGGTCCAATCACTCCTTCAGTACGAGCCAAAATCCACCTTCGGCGTCTCTGCCAATTTCCAGTGACTTCCCTTGCATGTTTACCTTGGCGAACTCCTCACGGATTGGACCGAGTGACAAGACCGTCGTATAGTTTCCCTGGTTTGCCTCACGACTCGAGTCATGGGTAATCTCAAACTCTTGAATACCCAGGTATTTCCCCAGCACGTACGTATACATTGGTACATTCGCAATGTCCTTAACATGACCCGACCGAACAGGTGCCTGTTGCCACACTAACGTTCCGAACAGTTCGGTCCTGAAGAATGTTGTCTGGTCAATCTCACCAGCGCGATTGGCCTGAGTCAGTGCCACCACTCCACTCTGATTCCCACTTGGTTTCCTCTGTGCATCAGAAGCTGGAAGCTTCTTACTCCACGAATCCACATAACGCCGAGGAATAATCGGGGCAGGTAACAACCGCGCTAGGGCCAGCTTTGAATTCCGGAGTGAGAGAGTCTTTGAGATCGCAGGAAGCCGGATCAAACTAGACAGCCGCCGCGATGACTTCATTGTCTGACGCGGGTTTCCAGAAGTAGGCCGCATGTTCAACCGCTTCACATTAAGGAGGCCCGCCGATTCGAGTTTCTTAATGTCTCGCGTATTTCGAATTGGGTAAAAACCTGGATCATTCGTGTGAAACCAGGTGTCGATGGCCTCAGACACTTCCACCAAGACAGCAGGGTCATCGCCCTCTCTCGAGTCCAACGTGAGTCCTGCTTCAATGTTCTTGCCGCTCACTCCAGCATGGGTAAAATTCGCAGATCCAACATACGCCGCTTGCGATCCATCAGAGCGTTCGACGTGGTAGACCTTTGGGTGGAACAGGCCGTCTGAATACGATACAACTCCAATCTGAAGCCCGCTTCGACTTGGACCAGCCAGTCGAACAAGAGCATCGACAGTCCCGGGGTCGGTCTCACCGCCGTTAGAACCGAGAACCAACGCAGTGGGACCATTGATCGCCGAAAGCGCATCTAGAAGCGGCTCCAAATAGCCAAACGGTTGCGGACCAACATAGCCGACTTGGATACGTAAGGCTTGAATCTCGCGGGTATCCACAACACCGTTAAGCCATGCACCAAGTGCCCTCGATGGACTTCGTGATCCTGTATCAATGTATTTCATAGTAAAACTGCGTCTCGCCTGATTGTGGTTGAACCCGAGGCAGGGTTCTATGCTGCTCGCGCGGGTATACGGCCTTGCACGATCCGCTCGATCTCGGGGACCGTCGACTTAACCTTTCGCAAACCTCGCGCAAGTCGGCGGTTACGCATTGTCAGCCAGACGCCCCGCATTTGTCGAACGTCTGCTGCCGAAAAGCCACATCGCTCAATGAGAACCTCGCGGTCCACGAGATCAACTGCCTCCTCAATGCAACCTGAACGCACCATTTTATCAGCGGCCACAATGATGTGTTTCGGAACACATGACGGATCGGGGACTGGCAACTCTGCGCACTCCGACGGCTCCATCTCTAGAATTCCACCTCCGTAACTGCGGCCAAGAACTTCACTGAAGGCCAACGAGATCGAATTCAATGCGACTGTTGCGAGATTGGACATTTGCACCCCTGGCTTCGTGAACACACGATGCACAGTGTCTGTTGACGTTGCAGAGACCTCATTCGAGGAGAGCCGTAACGAGGACGACACTTGGCGAAGCATGAACCCGTCCGCGAGGTGCGCTGACGGGACTGCCCACCAATCTTTCCGGATACGGCATTTGTAACCTTGGTCAACGCCGTTCATTGCCCCCTGTTCAACGTATTCCGCTAGAGCTGGGTAGTCTCCAAGGTTTCGACCTGGCTCAACTACAAGCAGTCTTGTCCGCGCTCCGTCGGCAGCATGGCGAGCCATATCTTCCTGCGTGTAGGACAAGCCTTCGAGGAGAGCACTGCGCGCAACAAGTGGGACCGTCTCCTCGTAAAGGCGCAGGTTCCTTGCTTGTTCCTCAGTAAGGCAGAAGTACGAATTACGACCAGTAACAACACCGACATTTACGGTTGCGTATGTATCAAGCCTTTTGAGCCTTCGATCCGTGCGCATCCCACGAACCAGATCAACATCTCGAGGCTGAAGATAATACTTTGTCCACTTTTCATCTTCATGCAATCGCGCGCGAATACCATCTCTGGGCAACTTCAGATTCGCGAGGTCATACGCATCGGAAAGTTCAACTGACCGGAAAACTGACGGCCCATCACCCACTGTTGCTAGTAGTAACACTACCTCTTGCAGTATTCCTGGGAAAACCAGTTGTTCGAATGAGACAAGCGTGATCTCTGAGGTGTTCTCGACAAGAAACGCGCGTAACTGACTCGCGTATCCTACCTGCAGCAACTCGGCTGGCAATACGAGGCCAACTCGACCCCCGCTGCGGGTAGCCAGAATTGAACCGACGACGAAGGGAACCCACGCGTTTGTAAGGCGATTTGGCTTAAGTCCAACATCCTCCATGATCATTAGTGCCGAGACACGGGACGTCTCGCTCCAATTTCCAAACCGTATGTACGGAGGATTCCCGGCAACACCATCGAACTGAGCAAACTTGTCTCGGGTGAACCACTTGAAGAAATCGGCGACATCAACTTTCGTCCCTGTTCGCTTCTGGGCCTTGTGCGCCTCGAGTTCCAGCAACTCAATCGCCGTAACCTCTTTATTCTCGCCTGTCAGGAATTGTAGGATTGCGCCGTCTCCACATGAAGGCTCGAGAAAGTGTGACCCAACTTGAGTCACCCAGTCTCCGAGAAACTGTCCAATCGGCTCGGGAGTGTAGTACCCGCCGCGCAGCTTATCCGCGCTGGGGTTTGCCTTACCTGAGAAAACTGTCATGTATGAATCCTGCCCTATGGCTCTGATATACCTTTCCGTTGCTCCTCCCAAATCTCATTCTGTGGCGCATTCCGCAGGTGCGCTCGACTCTCACACATGACGAGCGTACCGGCAGGAGCAATCCCGAATCGAATGCCGAACACATGCGTCTAGCCAGACCACCCGGGTTGCGGTCCTGCGCGGGCTCGCGCCCGGGCATTCGAGGCCATCCACCCGGGCAGGAGAGGAACACTACGCGTCACGGTGACTCGTGCGGTTCCTCCCTCTCCCAGTTCACAGGACTCCATCCGCGCACCGTTGTGTTCCACCACCTGCCCAGCCATGAGGCACGGATCAAACCCGTCCCGCACCGCCGTGGCGGCAGCGATGGCCCCCAGATCTGCGGCAGATTGCGCGGTCCCGCGGGCGCTGGCTGTGACGCCGAGAGCCACCAAGAATGAGGCGATGATGAGCACCACCGCCACGATTCCCAGGAGGAGCACTGTCCCAGATCCGCGGTCCCTCAGGTGAGTTCCGGAATTCAACGCTTGCATCATGGTTCTACCCACGCCGTGGCTCGTCCGGTTGCGCGCAACGGTCCGCCCCAGGATATTCCTCCCGCCACGGACCGTGTCACCTCCACGGAAACGAACGCGCCCTCCCGATGAACCGTGATCTGAGCACCGGAGCCGCCAATGCGGGCAACGGCAGCGGAGACCTCCTCGTGGGACTCCCCCACTGCCACCAGGCGAGCACCCACGCGCGCTGCATCGGCAGCACGCAGGTGGGCGTTGGCAGCTGCACCTACGGTGAGCACCACCACGAGCAACAGCACGATGGCGGGCATTCCCACAGCCATTTCGGCCGTCACAGAGCCCCGCTCATTCACGGCGTGCTCCGCATCCCCGCGCTCCACGTCATCGTGATCTGCGCTGGGGCGAACCGTGCCGCAGCGTTCTGCGGGACGTCTCCTCAACACCAGGCCCCGCACGGCGGCCCGCCATCGTTGCTGTGTCATGCTCCACCTCCTAGAAGGAGGACAGTGCCGTCTCGATGATGCCCTGCAATGCGCTGCGAATCCCATCCGAGCGCAACACGGCAATCAGCAATCCGGCAAACGCCACAGCGCCGATGGTTGCCACCGCGTATTCAGCAGTGGCCAACCCCTCTTCCCAGGGTGACGGGGCCTGAAGCCCCTCGATTCCTGCCGTGTTCCATGGAGTGGTGTCCCTTGTTGTCGTGTCCATAGTGGACTCCTTTCTTTTCCCGTGTGCCAGACTTTCTGGCAACAACGTCTTGTGGATGTCTCGGCGGCCAGGCCACCTGGCATCATCCCCCCAACAGGCCCACTCCCAGGGCCATGAGGACCGGAACCAAGCCGATCAACACAAAGGCAGGCAGGTAGCACAGTCCCAACGGCAGAACCAAGCGCACCCCGAGTTGGCCCGCAGCAGCACGCGCAGCATCACGCCGAGTCCGGCGATGCTCACTGGACGCTGCCGCAAGTGCGTCCACGGGCGAGGCCCCTTCTTCCCAGGCGGATCTGAGCGCCTCGCATATGGTTGCGGCCCACGGGGCAGCGCCCTCCCATGCCTGCGTCCACGATGCTCCCAGTGTCAACCGTGTCCCTGCCTGACTGAGGACAAGCCCTTCGTTTCCACCCACTGCTTCAGCGCACGCTTCCAGACTCCGGGGAACGCTCGCTCCAGATTTCAGCGCGGAGGAAAGCAGTTCCATCATGACGCAGACGTCCACTCCACCGTCTACCTCCCGAACAGAGGCCGGGGTGTCCATCAGGTCACGCGCCCGCAGCCGCCCACCGTATCTCCGCGCCACCCAGGGCGACACCACGGCAACAGCCAACATGGTCAGCCAGAACATCAGCGTGATACCTATCTCCACAGATACAGATCCCATGCCCGACGATGCCGCACCCAGCACAATCTCCCCACTCATGGCTCCCCCGCCTTCAGCGCAGCCCCGACGAGGAGTCTGGTCCACCACCGTCCCGTGACCATGAGGACCAACCCGAGCCCCACCGCAATGCTGCCCACCCCGCCTCCGAGCGCTACCCCCACAGGATCTGCCCCCAACGCGGCGCCGAGGGCAGCACCGGCAACGGGCATCCACCGCAGTACGCGTGCCGTAGTTTGCGGACCTGCCAGAGCGGCTCGTCTCTCGGATTCCGCTTCGGCTGAGGCCACCAGCGAATCGGCTACCGAATTCAGCACCCTGCCCAAGGGGGCACCCACCGTGAGCGCCAACCGCGTGGCCGCAGTACAGGCACGCGCCGCATCCTCCCCCAGGATGGACGCGAGTGATTGCGCACAGGGAACGCCAGCCTCATCCACAGGCACGCCCGTGGCGCGCGTCCATGCCCCTGCCGGAGTGGCTCCTGCCCGCACCAGAGCCACCACCTGCGCCAGAACTACCCGGACATCCTGCGCATCGTCGTCGGATAAAGACGTCCTTCCCACCCGCCTGGGCATCGCGCTGATGAGCCTCCTGCGCAGGCGTGACACGTTAAGCCCTCGCATTCCCCGCTGCGGGGATAACCCGCGCGGCGCCAATGCCACCACCCACACCACCACTATCACCACCTCAAGCATGCGTGCCCCACCTCTCCTGCACCGCCTGGTATCGCTCTGCTTCGAGCACCTCAGGCTGCGCGTCCGTCCCGTTCCACCTCGCCACGGCAGCCACCACAAACTCCCCTCCCGCGCTATCCGCCACCCCCACCTGACTGACAAAACGGTTCCCGTCCGCGCTTCTCGCCATCTGCAGCACTACGTCAATGGCTGCCGCAGCACCGGCGCCCGTAGCCTCGCGTGACATCCCAGCCAGCGCGGCAAGCGCTTCCAAGCGCGCAGGAACGTGCTCCACAGCATTAGCGTGGATGGTGGCTAAACCGCCATCATGTCCCGTGTTCATGGCGAGCAACACTTCCCGAACCTCGGCGCCGCGGCACTCCCCCACCACCAGCCGGTCTGGCCGCATCCGCAAGGCCGCGCGCACCAGATCCGTCAACTCCACTGCACCGGCACCCTCAACGTTGGCCCGGCGGGCCACCAACGGAACAACGTGGGGGTGCGCGGGGGCAAGTTCCTGAGCTTCTTCCACGGTGATAATCCGTTCGCCTGGTGGGACAAGGCCCAGCAGTGCGGCCAGGAAGGTGGTTTTCCCGGTGCCCGTCCCGCCTGATACCAAGACGTTGGCCCTGCGGTCCACCAACCCTCGGACCAGACGTACCCAGGGTTCCGGCAAGGACCCTCCGCGTACCAAAGCCTCAAAGGTCAAGTCCGCTTGGCGCAACACGCGAAGCGAAATACAGGCTCCGTGGGAGGAGATGGGCTCAATCACCGCGTGTAACCGGGTCCCATCCGGGAGGCGCCCATCGCAAATCGGCGCGGCATCATCGAGCCTCTGTCCAGCGAGGGCGGCGAGCCTTCCCGCCAGCGCACGGACCGTAGCAGGGGTCCCCAAATTCACGGGAGCGTGCTCCAAGGCTCCCCCGCGGTCCACCCACACGTCGTTAGGAGTGTTAACCAGCACATCCGTGACGTTCGGAAGGTCAAGCAACGGCTGCAACGGGCCCGCTCCGGCCACTTCAGCGTGGGCCGCTCGGGTGAGTTCCCGCAGGGCATCGGAACCAAGAACTCTTCCGGAGGCAGACAGAGCATCCCGTACCGCCGCAGCGTCCGTGGTCCGGTGGCGCTGTGATCTCCGGGTCCGCCCAACACGGGGCCCGCTCTCCTGGCCGAGACGGTCTCTCAGATCGCCCAACAGGGCGGCATCCACCACAGGACTGCTGAGCCCGGCTTCGTGGGGCAACCGTGACCCGGTGGGAATATTTGTATCATCACGAAGCGCCGGGCCCGCGTCATTCGTCGAACCCCATTGTTGCGATACCTCGGTCACCCAGACCACCTCACGGCATCCAGCGCGGCCTGCGCTGCGCGTCCCAGCCGAGTTCGCGCCCCACACGGCGGGCCTTCCCCCCGCTCCACGGCCAAAGTGATTTTGCGGTCATCGCGAATACTCGCCGCCACCGTGATCCCTGTCAGGGCCTCAATGTCCTCCGCGTCCACAAAGCCCGGCCCCGGCTCCCGGACCACCAAGGAACACCGCTGCCCAGAGTCCAGCGCCTGCATCTCGTGCGCCAACGCCACGGCCCCTGCCGCACCTGGAAGTGTTGCTGCTGCGACGAGGAAGAGGGCGTCAGCATCCGTGATCAATGCCCTGATGGCCGGTGTCCACGCCGTGGCACGGGGAGCATCGATCACCACGCGGCAACCCGCGTGAAGGAGGGCAGCCACCACGTCAAGAACAATGGAATCAGGGACGTGCTGGGGTGAGGTGCGAGACGCGGATACTACGGGGACATCCCGCCACTGCGGGAGTGAGGCGAGTAATCCTCTACCATCCACCACGCCGCGGGCTGACCCGAGTTCTGGCCAGCGAGCCCCGGGCTCGGACTCGATCCCCAGCAGCACGTCAATTCCGGGTCCCCGAGTGTCGAGATCTATCAGGACGGAAGGTTGTCCCTGGCGATGGAGCAGGTGAGCGAAAGCGGCCGCAAAACAACTGGCGCCAGTTCCACCCGTGGCCCCCACTGTCATGGCCAGGGAGTGGGGTTGGCGCGATGGTGCGCCAGGGGCGCTCAGTGGTGGCGAGGTGTTCGGAGCTGCCAGGTTGATGGGTGCCGCCGAAATGCTGGGTACCGCCGTGACGGAAGGTGCAAGAGTCATGGGTGCAGGGTGTCCGATATTTTTCGGCTCCGCACCACATTTTTTGTGACATGGGTACAGGTGATATATTCTCACACCATTGGTGATAGTGCGGGTTTGCCCTATGCCCCGCAATTCGCTCACGCCCCGGGTCCCGCCTGACGTTTACGTCATTGTCCATTCTCCTCTAGAATGGCGATGTGGAAAAAACCGCAGCGTTCTTTGATTTAGACAAGACGATCATCGCTACCAGCGCCTCTGCCGCGCTGTCTCGGCCGTTCTATGACGGCGGACTCGTCACGCGTGCCGATGTGGTCCGTACGGCGTACGCACACCTGTCCTATCTCCTGGGAAGTGCCACTGAGGATTCCACCGAACGCGTGAGGAAGCAACTTTCTGACCTCTGTCAGGGATGGGATCGCGACAGGGTGCATCGCATTGTGACGCAAGCGGTGGCCACACAAGTCTCTCCCCACATCTACGCCGAGGCAAAATCCCTCATTGCTGAGCATCACGAACTCGGCCATGACGTGGTCATCGTGTCCGCGTCCGGCTCGGATTTAGTGGAACCCATTGCCGAGAAACTCGGGGCGGATGAAGTCATTGCCACCCGGATGGAAGTCAAGGACGGCCGGTACACGGGCGAGATTGAGTTCTACGCCTATGGCGACAACAAAGCCACGGCCATTGAGGAGATTGCGGCCAAGAACGGCTATTCCCTGGAATCCTCCTATGCGTACACGGATTCCATCACGGACCTCCCGATGCTTCGGACTGTGGGTCACGGGTTTGTGGTCAATCCGGACCGTGAACTGCGCACCAAAGCCGTAGAAGAAGGCTGGGGCGTTCTCAACTTCACCCAAACGGATAGTTCCAAATCTCGCCTTGAATCCAACGAGGCCAAGGCCCTCGGCGCAGTGGGGATTGTGACACTTGCCTGGCTGGTGTGGCGGTTGGCCCGCAGCAGCAAGTAACTCCCTGGCCGCACGCCACAACCAGGTAGCACACCCCCACTCTGCACAGCAACACCGCCCTGCGCAGACAATTCCGGCATTCCCGCGCGCACTCACCGGCGTGACTCGTCGCACACAAATTTCCTGTCACGGATTTGCCCCTTGGGGTTGCGGAAACTGGGAAAAGGAGTATGTTTGAGGTACAGCAGAAAATCGGCAGGGCACGGAACCCACGCCAAGGTAGTCCAACGTCAAAGGACACTCCGGCGGACTAGGATCCGTATCGGAGCAGGAACAGGCGCCTGCTAACTAGTGCCCACCGGCAAGCACGCCACCTTGCGTCACCTGACGCGGGTGGCGTACTCGTGTCCGGACCGGAACGAGTCCCACCCCCGTCGACCTCACGCCGCGAGCGCCGAGCCCGTGCCCCAAATCGCGCGGCATTCTGGCCGATCTGCTCAGCGGTTCGACGATTGTGTCCGCCCGCTCTATACTCCACCGCCATGAGTAATGTGCTTGTGCTGAACGCTGGATCCAGTTCCTTGAAGTACCAGTTGGTCAACCCTGACTCGGGCGAGGTGCTGGCGGACGGCATTGCCGAGAAGATCGGCGAGGCCATCAGCAGGGTCAAGCACACCACCGCAGGCGTCAAGGAAACACGTGAACTGCCCCTGGCTGACCACGCCGCTGCGCTGCGCGAAGTCCTAGCGCTCTTTGAAGAAATCGGCCCGCGCCTTGACGAGGTGGGTATCACGGCGGTAGGCCACCGTGTAGTTCACGGCGGGGCAACATACTCTCTGCCCACGGTGATTGATGACACGGTGGTGGCCGGAATCGAAGCGCTCAACCCGCTCGCCCCCCTGCACAATCCGGCCAACGTCACTGGCATCACCGTGGCACGCGAACTCCTCAACGTCCCGCACGTGGCCGTCTTTGACACGGCGTTTTTCTCCACGCTCCCGCCCGCCGCCTACACCTACGCCATTGATGAGGACGTGGCCCGCGAGCACAACATCCGCCGATACGGCTTCCACGGCACGTCCCACCAGTACGTGTCCAGCACGGTGTCAGATTTCCTAGGGCGCGACGATCTCAAGCAGGTGGTCCTCCACCTCGGCAATGGGGCCTCGGCATCGGCTGTGGTCAACGGCCAGGCCGTGGACACGTCCATGGGCCTGACGCCGCTGGAGGGTCTGGTGATGGGAACCCGATGCGGTGACCTGGACCCGGCCATCATCTTCCACTTGAACCGCGTGGCGGGCCTCAGCCTTGATGAGATTGATACGCTCCTAAACAAGAAGTCTGGCGTATACGGTCTCTACGGTCACGTGGACATGCGGCACTTGGAAGACGCCTGGCACGCCGGTGAACCCAAGGCCATTGCCGTGATGGACGTGTACCGTCATCGGTTGGTCAAGTACGTGGGAGCCTACGCCGCCGTGATGGGAGGCATTGACGTCCTGACCTTCACCGCGGGCGTGGGCGAGAACGATCCTCAACTGCGCGCTGATATGGCCGAAGCCCTGAGTTTCCTGGGGTTCGCCATCGATGCCGAAGCCAACGCTCCTCGCTCCAAGGAGCCCAGGGTGGTGTCCCCAGCAGGTCATCCGGGCCCGGTCATCATGGTGGTTCCCACCAATGAGGAACTGGCCATCGCGCAGCGGACGCTCGCCGCTGTGGCCGACTAATCATGCCTGTACCTGCACCCGTGGCCGGTTAAGAAACCCGAAAGCCGTGGCCTGCACAGGCCACGGCTCGTCGAGCATTGCTACGTGATTGACTACGCGGGAACGGCTCCGCTGACGGATTCCCGTTCACGCTGAGAGGACCGGACGCGAGGCTCAAGCACGCGATCCCGCGAACTCACGCGCACCCACGTCACCAGGGCAACGGCTTCCACCGCGAACAGCACGGCGAGCATGAGGTACAGGGGCCTGACGCCATAGGTGTCCAGCATGTGGCTGGCCACCTGGTTCCCCACCAGGCCCGCCACAGCCCAGGCGCTGAGCATCAGTCCGTGGACGGTGGACAGGTACTTCATGCCCCAGTTCTGGTGCAGGATGTTGGGCATGCAGGAGAACCCGCACCCAAAGAAGAACTGCACCACGCCGATCAGCACAAAGGCCATCACTACGGAGCCTGGCATCAGCACGGCAAGCAAGGCCACGCTAATGGACAGCCCCGCCATGAGGTAGTACGGACCGTGCTTGGCCCTCAAGTGATCCTGCAGTGAGGCCATGGATAGGCGTCCAGCCAGGTTGAACAGTGCGGCAATGGACACCAGCGCCACAATGGTGGCCACGTTGGTTTCCCCAATGTGCAGGTAAATCTGCTTCTCCTGACTGATTAAGGCCAGGCCAGCGGTGATGTTGACAAAGAACACAAACCACAGGAACGCAAACTTGGGCGTGGCAATGATGGCACGCACAGAGAACTCCTGGTGCTCCTCCTCGCTGGCCTGCTCGTGATACTCGGGCCGGTGCAGCAGTTTCGATGCGGTGAAGAGGCACACCCCGTACACCCCGCCAAGCAGCCAGAACACTTGGTACACGGCCATGCGCTCCAGGAGGAAAGCGATCAGCGGGTTAGCTAACACACCGGCCAGCGCAAACCCGGCAATGGTGAGACCAGCGGCAAACCCCTTCTTGTTGCCCATCCAGATCATGAGTGTCTTCACCGGGGTGATGTACCCGAGCCCTAGGCCCACACCTTGCACCACGCCAAACCCGGCCACCATGATGGCGGCATTCTTGGAGTAGATGCCGTAACCGGTGATGAGCCACCCGGAGGTGAACATCACAAAGGTCATGAAGGCGGATTTGTTGGGGTCCTTCTCCACGATCCGGCCACCAAAGGCGGCGGACATGCCCAGGCAGAAGATGGCCAGGGAGAAGGCCCACTCGGTCACGGAGTGAGAAAACCCGGTGTACTCCCAGATGTGCTCCTTGAAGAGCGTCCAGCAGTACACGGAACCGATGGAGAAGTTGATGAGAATCATCGGCAGGATGCCGTTGACGTATTTGTTCTTATTCATAATGAAGAATCGTGCGCCTCCCTGCGGCACCCTCACACGCTGACTCGCCAATGTGCCTGTTTCGTTACCGTCAGCGCCGTTTGGTGCCCAGCCGATGACCAAACGGCGCAGGCAACCTCTCCGCAGCGGAACTCATCTCGTGGAGTTCACCGCAGCAGAACCTCAACGCAACAGAGCCCCACCGCAGCAGAGCCTCAACGCAACAGAACTCAACCAGAAACGGTGATGATCCAGGCCGCCACAGGAATGAGGATGGCGAGGCCGTAGGTCACGGCGCGGACGATTTCCGGCGGCTCAATCTGGAGGTCATGCAGCATGTGGTACGCCCGGTGGCAGCAGTGCCACAGCACCACACCGAGTGCCGCGAACACCAGCGCTGAGATCACCGGGTGAGTCAGCGGGTGAGAGAGCGCCTGGTAAGACGCCTCAGCATCCGCGCCTCCCACCCCAAACGCCAGCAGGAAACCCACCACTATCACCAGCGATGGCATCACCAAGACGCCAAGTTGGCCACCCACGGCAAACCCCGCCCAGCGCACGGGCTCGTGACTTCTCCGCTCCCACCGCCTCATGGGGCCGCCACCCCCAACACCCACCACGTACCGAGGGCCACCACCACCAGCGCGGCCCCGTACTGTGCGGCAATGATGATCCAGCGGGGCACACGACGAGCGCCGAGGCGCACCCGGACAATGGCGGGAGCCAAGTGGAACCACGTCACAGCGTGGTAGACGGCAGCAATCAAGGCTAACGCTGTGAAGGCCACGGCAGCAGGGTGGCGGTGCCACGCCAACCAGGCCGTCCAGTGGTCAATGCCGCGGTTAATGGCAACTACTCCACCGATCAGGTGAATAGCCCAAAGCCCGACGATCAAACTCGAGACCTCGCGCAAGGCGTATCTGCGGAACTCGGGTGTTCTGAGGAACCACGTGCGCGGGGTGGGACGCGTGAGGGGGCGCCGATGCGATGGAGGGCGCGGTTGGCGCGCGTCGAGGACAAGGAGATCCTGCGTGGGGTCCATCATGATTCCTCCCTGGGAGATGCAACCGCGTGAGGGGCAACAAACTCCTGGGCCCAGGAGATCGTTGCCGAGATCTTGGCAAGTTGCACGGCCGAGGCCGGGTCCACGCCCTTGGGACACACCGTGGAACACGCGCCCACAAAAGTACACGGCCAGATTCCGTCCTCACGGTCAAGAACTGGCAGGCGGGAGCCAGACCCGGAATCGCGGGAATCACGGTTGTAGCGCATCGCCGTGGTGATGGCGGCTGGACCAAGGAAGTCCTTCTCGAATCCCACCTGGGGGCACGCTGCGTAGCACAACAGGCAGTTGACACACTCGGCAAAGGTGGCGTAATCCACCATTTGGGCTGGTGTTTGACGGCTGGGCAGATCCTGCGAGGCGAGGCCCCCGGCCTCACCCGCAGGATGACCGGAAGGAGTGGGGGCCTGACCCTCGGCATCACGGGCGGGTGATCTACCCCCGTCATCCTGCGCGGACGCGGAGCGGGAGTCGCAGGATCTCGTCGAGCCTTCGCCCGCAGCCACCATCCACGGTTGTACGGAGCGCAGAGCGTCCAGGAACGGCTCCTTATCCACCACCAGGTCCCGTTCCACATCCAGGTGAGCCAGCGGCTCCACGGTGAAACTCCGCGGCAAATCCCGCAGTGCCGTCTCGCAGGCCAGCCGTGGCCTCCCATCCACCATCACGCCACACGAGCCACACACGCCCATCCGGCAGGACACCCGGAACGCCAACGTTGAATCCACAGTGTCCTTGATCCACGTCAGCGCATCCACCAACGTTGTCTGCTCGCCAAATGGCACGTCAACCGTCTGGAACTCGCCTTCAAACCCCCTGGCTCCCCCGGTGGGGTTGTACCGGAACACCCGCATCTCGGCCGTTCCCAGGGTGAGACCGTCATCGCCAGCCACCCGCGCAGCACCATCGCAGGAGCCAGCGCCCCCGCCAGAGCCAGCACCAACTCCAACGCCACAACCACTGGTGCACGTCATGAACCACCACCCCCGTACGCCCGTGCCGCGGGTGGCATCGAGGTGATGCGCACATCCTCATAGGCAATCGTCGGAGCAGCCACCGGCCCGGCGTACCGCGCCAGGGAGTGCCGTAAGAACCCCTGGTCATCACGCTCGGGGAAATCGAGGCGCTGGTGAGATCCCCGCGATTCTGATCGTCCTTGGGCGGCGGCCACCATCGCGGCAGCCACGTCCAACATTCCGCCCAGTTCCAGCGCCCCGGCCCACTCCGTGTTGAACACCGGGCAATCGTCCGTGACGCGCACGTCCTGGTACCGTTCGCGCAGCGCGGCCACGGTAGCAGCGGCCCTGTCAAGCCCTGCAGCAGTACGGAATATCCCCACCTCATCAGCCATGACCGTCCCGAGTTCCTGGCGAATATCTCCAGCAGATTCGGTGCCGCATCCCATCATCGCGGTGTACCGCTCTACCAGGTCTGCACCCAGGGCACGCGCGGCCCGCGAGGGTCCGCGTGCTTCGTCGAACGCTCGATCAGCGGCAGCCCTCCCGGCGGCGCGTCCACACACCAACAACTCCGTCAGCGAGTTAGAACCGAGCCGATTGGCCCCGTGGAGGCCCGACGATGCCGCCTCCCCCACCGCGAAAAGGCCCGGCACGCAGGTGGACCCATCGCGATTCACGCGTACGCCACCCATGGTGTAGTGCGCGGATGGCGCCACCGGAATGGGAGCCACCGTAGGGTCCACTCCTACATATCGTTCGGCGAGTTCCACGGCCAAGGGCAATCGCTCGTGAAGTTTCGCGCGGCCCAGATGCCGCAAGTCAAGGTGGACCGCATCCCCCGCGGATGTGGGAATGGTACGCCCCGCCTGCTGTTCATGCCAAAAAGCCTGGGAGAGCCTGTCCCGGGGGCCGAGTTCCATGTGTTTGGGCACCGGTTCACCCAAGGGAGTTTCGGGGCCGAGACCGTAATCGGCCAGATACCGCCGCCCTTCAGCATTGCGCAGCACCCCGCCTTCGCCTCGGCACGCCTCACTGACCAGGATTCCTGAGCCCGGCAAACCCGTGGGGTGATACTGCACAAACTCCAGGTCTCGCAGGGGCGCCCCGGCCCGCATCGCCATGGCCATCCCCTCGCCGGTGACAATGGTGGCGTTGGTGTTCTGCCGGAAAACGCGCGCAGCCCCGCCCGTGGCCAGGATGACCGCCGCCGCCTCCAGCATGATGGGGTAGCCGTTGCGCTGGTCATACACCACCACGCCGTGGACCCCCTCAGTCCCCTGCGCACCATCATTGAGCACCACCAGATCGAGCAGCAAATGCTCGTCGAATCTCTGAATGCTGGGGTATTGCAGGGATGTATGGAAGAGCGTATGCAGGATGTGGAAGCCGGTTTTGTCCGCAGCAAACCAGGTGCGCGCCCGGCTCATTCCGCCAAACTTTCGCACATCTACCGTACCGTCGGCCCTCCGGCTCCACGGGCAGCCCCAGCGCTCCAATTGAACTAGCTCGCTGGCGGCGCGTTCCACAAACCACTGGACAATTTCTTGGTCACACAGCCAATCGCCGCCTGCCACGGTGTCAGCAAAGTGTGCCTGGAGCGAATCATCACTGTCCCGTACCCCGGCGGCCCCGCCTTCCGCCGCCACGGTGTGGGACCTCATGGGATACACCTTGGACACCAACGCCACGGTGAGTTCCGGCCGCGTCCGGGCAATTTCTATGGCCGCGCGCAGACCGGCGCCTCCGCCGCCAACAATCACTACGTCCACGCGCTGGGCAAACATGGTGCCTAGTAAACCAACCCGCTCGGGCGGGCTGGGCGGATCGCCGTGGTTCTGCGTGGTGGGGTGTCGCCAGGACCTTTCTCGACGAAAGGGTTGCTTGCCTATCTCTTGGCCATGCCGGGGCATGCCAAAGGCCGCCGCGGTATCACCACAGTTCTAGTTTCGAGACGTTCGCTTTGCGAACTCCTCAACCAACGAACCGGCTCAACCAGCGGCGGCCTCAGGCAATGGAATCCTCGCTTGGGCTAGAAGCCCATGCCGCCCATGTCATCGCCACCGGCGGGAGCGGCGGGTGCCTTCTCCGGCTTGTCAGCCACAACGGCTTCGGTGGTCAGGAACAGGGCTGCAATCGAGGCGGCGTTCTGCAGAGCAGAGCGGGTCACCTTGACCGGATCGGCAACGCCAGCGGCCAGAAGGTCCTCGTACACACCCGTGGCGGCGTTCAAACCACTGTTGGCGTCAAGACCCTTGACCTTCTCCACCACAACGCCACCTTCAAGGCCAGCGTTGACGGCAATCTGACGCAGCGGAGCGGAGAGTGCGGTTTCCACAATGTGGGCACCTACTGCTTCGTCGCCCTCAAGCTTCAGGGTGGGGAATGCCTTGGCACCGGCCTGGATCAGGGCCACGCCACCACCGGCAACGATTCCCTCTTCCACGGCAGCCTTGGCGTTACGCACGGCGTCCTCAATGCGGTGCTTGCGCTCCTTGAGTTCCACCTCGGTGGCAGCCCCAGCCTTGATCACGGCAACACCACCGGCCAACTTGGCCAGGCGCTCTTGCAGTTTCTCGCGGTCATAATCCGAGTCAGACTTGTCAATCTCGGAACGGATCTGAGCCACGCGGCCGGCAATCATGTCAGCATCGCCCGAGCCCTCAACAATGGTGGTCTCGTCCTTGGTGACAACTACCTTGCGAGCCTGGCCGAGCAGGTCCAGCGTGGCGTTTTCCAGCTTGAGACCCACGGTCTCGGTGATGACCTGGCCGCCGGTCAGGATCGCGATGTCCTGCAGCATGGCCTTGCGGCGGTCTCCGAAGCCAGGAGCCTTAACGGCTACGGACTTGAAGGTGCCACGGATCTTGTTCAGCACCAGAGTTGCCAGGGCTTCGCCTTCAACATCCTCGGCAATGATCAGCAGGGACTTGCCCTGCTTCATGACCTGGTCCAGCACGGGCAGGAGGTCCTTGACGTTGGAAATCTTGGATTCCACCAGCAGCACGTACGGGTCTTCCAGAACGGCCTCTTGGCGCTCGGGGTCCGTTTCAAAGTAACGAGCCAGGAAGCCCTTGTCAAAGCGCATGCCCTCAGTCAGTTCAAGTTCCAGGCCAAAGGTGTTGGACTCCTCAACGGTGACCACGCCTTCCTTGCCCACCTTGTCCAGGGCTTCGGCAATGAGGTTACCAATGGCGGGGTCACCAGCGGAGATGGCAGCGGTGGCCGCAATCTCGTCCTTGGTTTCCACCTCTTTGGCAACGTCAAACAGCTTCTCGGTGACGGACTCTACGGCCGCCTCGATGCCGCGCTTGACAGCAATGGGGTTGGCGCCTGCGGCAACAACGCGCAGACCTTCCTTGACCAGTGCCTGAGCCAGAACGGTGGCCGTGGTGGTGCCGTCACCGGCAACGTCATCGGTCTTCTTGGCTACCTCTTTGACCAGTTCGGCACCAATGCGCTCGTACGGGTCTTCAAGATCAATTTCTTTGGCGATGGACACGCCATCGTTGGTGATGGTGGGGGCTCCCCACTTCTTGTCCAGCACCACATTGCGGCCCTTCGGCCCCAGGGTGACTTTCACGGTGTCGGCGAGCGTGTTGAGCCCGCGCTCCATGCTCCGGCGAGCTTCCTCGTCGAACGCGATGATCTTTGCCATGGAGATGTTTCCTCACAGGGGTAATCGCTGAAAAGCTACGCCAGGTGCCCGCGACGGACGGCATCTTCACGCACGTTCACATCACGTCCGCAACCATGCCTCACCAGGGAAGCCGTGAGGAAAGTTAGCACTCTCACCCGGAGAGTGCAAATCCGTGGGCGCTACTGAGCGTGTTGTTCGGCATTCGCGAGCGGCTCATCTGCTGAGGGTTGCCCAATAGCCTGCGACGATCGTCGTCGGAAATATTCCCGACGACGAACACGCGTACGGGATCCTCCTTGGAGTCAATCAGTACAGGTTGCCTACTGTGCAGCGATGTTGAGCGCACTCTGGACCACCACAATCACATCTCCCGAGCGCAACGTGTGACCTGCCACATCAGCCTCGGGAACGCCCAGCACGGCGGCCACAGCCTTGGCCGTGTCCTCAAAGCCATCGGCATACCAAATCACGGTTCCCGTGGCTCCAGAATCGCCAGGGAAATCGGCAGATTCGGCATCGGTGAACCCCTGTGCTACCAGTGCATCCACGCCCTTGCCCGCTTCTCCTGCCGGGCCACCATCGTTGAGCACGCGGATATAAGCGGTGCTGTCCGCTGCCGCTACCAGCGTGGCGAGGTCAGGCGAAGCGTCCGGAGAGGCTGCGTCCGTGGCGCCATCCGTGGGGCTGGCTGCGTCTGTGGGACTGGCGTCCGCTGTGGCAGGAGGGCTGGCGCCGTCCGCTGCGGGAGTACCGGGATCACCCGTCAGAAGCGTGACCGCCACAATGGCCGTGGCCGCGCACACCACGGCAATGGCCAGGAACGGCCACCACCGTGACCATCGAGACGCCCGGGCACGGTGGATTCCATCCGGGGACGCGGCGGCATCGCGAGTGTCAAACTCGTCGGGCGGGTACGGGTAGGCGTTGGTACTCACCGTTCCAGACTACTTGGCCGTGGGAAAGTGTGTGCGCTGGGCCGCGCACCCTCACCAAATGTTCACGAGTTTCATGATGTTCGCGAGTTGCATGGTGCGGGCGGTGATGCTCGGAGCCGGGGCCATGCGCGAATGCTCGGTGTGTGCCATGCGCGGATCGAGCCTGCGGAGACCTCAGGAACCGATGCCGTAGGCGGGCCGCGTGGTGCGGGACTTGAACCGGGCATCCCGCTGGCGGCGCAGACGCTTGACGAGCATGGGGTCCTCCGCGAGCGCCTCGTTAGTGTCGATGAGGCTTCCAAGGATTTGGTAATACCGCGTGGAGGTCAGGCCAAAAAGTTCCCGCACGGACTGTTCCTTGGCTCCGGCGTAGCGCCACCACTGCCGCTCAAAGGCCAGAATTTGGCGGTCACGTTCGCTGAGGCCGGGGGTGGGATTGAGACTGGGGGTTGCGGGCGTGGTGGCAGCAGCGTGCTCGGAGAGACGAAGCGCCGTGACCTGTGCCATGGGGCAAGAATACCGCGAAAACCACATCCGTGTAATTTGGGTGACTCTCCTTGAGTCACAATTACCGGATTTGGGCGTGCGGGACTACGCTGGAGGGGTTCACTCGCGTGGAACCCACGCGTCACCAGTGCAAGGAGTCCATCATGGATGAGAGAATCGATCACGCAGCCGAGTCCGCCAAGAAGGCCTTTGATGACGGTGTGTCCGCCGCCAAGCCCCTATGGCAGGAAAAGGTAGCCCCGGCTATCTCTACCGGTGCCCAGAAGGTGTCCGAGGTTCTCCACAAAGCCAACGCGGACACGGAAGAAGCCGCTCGCAGACTGGTTCACGAGGACTCCGAAGGCAAGAAGTTGCTGGGCGGCTTGGCCTCCATCGGTTCCGGCTTGAGTTCCCTGGGCGAGAAGGCCGCCAACTGGGTAGCCGAAAACACGGACAAGGCCCCCAAGCCCACCGACGGCGAATAAAACCCGCAGCCACTTCCCACCCTCCCCGGCCTCCCCGCCCTCCCCGGCCTTCCCGGCCCCCACCAGCGAACCCTGGGTCCGGATTGAGTGCACCATTTTCACCCTGGGTCCGATTTTGTTACCCAATGGGCCTCATTAGGTAAGTTTTCCGGACCCACGGTGCCTACATCGCACCTCATCCGGACCCACGAAGCCCGCAACGCACCTCATCCGGACCCGCGATGCCTAGGACCTCTCCGAAACAAATCCGGGCGCTGTGGGGCGCCGCCTTCCACACCTGGCGTGAGGGATAGGTATGCTCAAGCACAACCTGTCCCTCAACCAGGAGATTCGCACATGAGTGAGCGGCCCGCCATCCTCTACACCCTGACTGACGAGGCTCCCCTGCAGGCCACGTACTCGTTCCTGCCGATTATCCAGGCTTTCGCCAAGGCCGCAGATGTCCCTGTGGAGACTCGTGACATCTCCCTGTCCGGCAGAATTCTGGCGCAGTTCCCGGACATCACCGGTGCGCCGGATGCCTTGGCCGAGTTAGGCGCGCTCACGGCAGATCCCACCGCCAACATCATCAAGCTTCCCAACATCTCGGCGTCCATGCCCCAGTTGCGGGCAGCCATCGCTGAACTCCAGGCACAGGGCGTTGCCCTCCCCGATTACCCGGAGAACCCGGACACCCTGGACGAGCGCCACATTGGCGTGGCCTATGACCGCGCCAAGGGTTCGGCCGTCAACCCCGTGTTACGCCAAGGCAACTCGGACCGCCGGGCCCCGGCTTCGGTGAAGGCCTACGCCAAGGCTCATCCGCAGCGCATGGGAACGTGGTCACCAGACTCGCGTACACGCGTTGCGACGATGTCTGCTGGTGATTTCCGGGACAACGAACAGTCCGTCATTATGCCGAAGGAGGACTGGTTGACCATTCGCCTGACTCCCACGGACGGCAGCGGGCACATCATTCTCAAGCACGGCATGGCGGTGCAGCCGGGCGATATTGTGGACGGCACCTTCATGTCCGTGGCAGCCTTGCGCGCGTTCCTGGTGGAACAGGTAGCCGCCGCCAAGGAAGAAGGCGTGCTCTTCTCCGCCCACCTCAAGGCAACGATGATGAAGGTGAGCGATCCCATCATCTTTGGGCACGTGATTGAGGCGTTTGCCCCTGAGGTCTTTACCGAGTACCGAGACCAGTTGGCTGCGGCGGGTGTCAACGCGCGTGAAGGCATTGCGCAATGCGCTGCCAAGGCGCAGGTCCTTCCTGAGGCTGCGGCAATCTTTGCCGCCGTGACTCGGAGTTTTGCCAACGGCCCTGATTTGGCCATGGTGGATTCGGACAAGGGCATCACCAATCTGCACGTTCCCTCGGACGTGATCATTGACGCTTCCATGCCCGCCATGATTCGCGCCGGCGGCAAGATGTGGGGTCCCGACGGCAAGGAGCATGACACCCTTGCCGTGATCCCGGATTCCAGTTACGCCGGGGTGTACCAGGCGGTCATCCTTGATTGCATTGACCACGGAGCGCTAGACCCGGCCACCATGGGAACGGTTCCCAATGTTGGCCTCATGGCTCAGGCCGCTGAAGAATACGGCTCGCATGACAAGACCTTCGAAATCCCCGCAGACGGTCTGGTGGAGATTCTGGATTCCGATGGTGATGTGGTCATGGCTCACGAGGTCCAAGCCGGGGACATCTGGCGCGCCTGCCAAACCACCGATGCTGCCGTGCGGGATTGGGTCCACTTGGCCGTGGACCGTGCGCAAATCTCAGGTATGCCCGCCGTGTTCTGGCTCGACGAATTCCGTGCTCACGATGCGAACATCATGTCCCTCGTTCACCGGTATCTCACGGAATATGGGCCAGGCGATGCGAATATCCAAATCATGGCCCCCGAGGACGCCTGCACTGCCACTCTGGAACGTGCGCGTGCCGGCAAGGACACCATTTCCGTGACCGGCAACGTGCTGCGTGACTATCTGACGGATCTGTTCCCCATTCTGGAACTGGGGACCTCGGCCAAGATGCTGTCCGTGGTGCCCCTGATGTCTGGAGGTGGACTCTTTGAAACGGGCGCTGGTGGGTCCGCTCCCAAGCACGCACAACAACTGTTGGCTGAGGACTACTTGCGCTGGGATTCGCTGGGCGAGTTCTTTGCCCTGGCGGCCTCGCTGGATCACTACGCTCGGGTCAACGATTGTGCCCCGGCTGCGGTACTGGCGGACACCGTGGATCGCGCAACGGGGACGTTCCTAGAGAATGACAAATCTCCCACGCGGCACATTGGCGGGATTGACAACCGCGGATCACACTTCTACCTGGCCTTGTACTGGGCCCAGGAGTTGGCTGCGCAGAAGGAGGATGCCGCGCTGGCGCACACCTTTGCCCCGGTGGCCGAGGCGCTTGCTGCCCACGAGGACACGATCGTCGCAGAACTCATCGCCGCCCAGGGCCACGCCGTAGACATCGGCGGCTACTACCGCCCCGATCCCGCGCTCGTTGCACAGGTCATGCGCCCCAGTCCCACCTTCAACGCGATTGTGGACGGTCTAGCCGCCGCCTAGCCCGACTGTCATTTCCATCCCACGACACGTCATGTGAGATGTCTCACAGGCGCAGGCTGGACGCCGCGTGATCCATCGTCGTACTCTATTTGAGAACACACTAAAGCCGCCCGTCGCTCAAAGGTTCTCTCATGTCACGTCTCTCGTTCACCCCATCGCATCGCACCCTCCGTCTCGGCAGCATCGCGCTGGCCCTCGGTCTTGCCGTTGGCGGCCTCACTGCCGCTCCCGCTTCGGCTGCTTCCCCCCTGACGGGCTGCAAAGCAACCATCACCGGCCAAGCCACCGTGGGTCTTGTCCTCACAGCCACTCCCAAGAAGTGCTCCCCCAACCCCACGAGGTACACCTACCAATGGCTCCGAGATGGCAAGAAGATCAGTAAGGCAACCAAAGTCACGTACAAAGTGACCTCAAAGGACGCAGGTACAAAACTAGCGGTCAAGATCACTGCCAAGAAATCGGGCTACGCGGCTACCACCAAAACAAGTCCCACCAAGAAGGCAGGCGCTGTCACTGCGAAAATGAAGGATGCCGAAGCGGATGCCCAGGCACTGTACAGGGCGTACCCACTCTCCCGTAGTTACACCATCAAGACCCTGAAAGAGGGCGGGTACACCACGGCGCAGGCTACGTATGGAACTGACATCTTGCACAAGAACCAAAACGCCCAAGCCAAGGCCATGGCCAAGTACCTCATCAGCCAAGATGTTCAATCTCGTGTCTCTACCATCGTAGCTCTCAAGGAATTGAAGTTCACCCCCGCCCAAGCGGTGTATGGTGCAGATCACGCTAGTGCGAACTGGAATGCGCAAGCCGTACTCGCTGCGAAACTCATTCTTTCTCAGGCCCCAGCGGCCACTCGCGCCCAAGTGATCGAGGGCCTCACCATGCCGAAGATAGGTTTCACGTCCGCACAAGCCACCTACGCGGCTAACAAACTGGGCCTGTAACCCTGGACTGGGGAGAGATGCTGCGATCCCTGCGGGCCGCAGCATGACGGTTCGGTCCGAATCTCGCGCTACCCAAACAGGCCGGGCAGCGTGCCCTCGTGGGCCGCTCGGGCTTCGTCCAGGGGAATAGTGATATTTCCTACGACGATGGCGTTTCCGCCGGTTGTCCCCAGAGACGTCACCGAAACCCCCGCCATCGCAGCAATCTCGCGGAAGCCACTCTCGTCCTCAGGGTCAACAGCCACCAGCACGCGCCCCGTGGTCTCCGAGAACAGTGCTGTGAACAGGTCCGTGTCAGGAAGTGAAACCTCCACCCCCACGTCAAACCGGAGACTCGATTCCAGCAGCGCCTGAGCCAACCCGCCTTCGCTGAGGTCATGGGCAGCCTGCACCAACCCGTCCTGACGTGCCGCCACCAGCACTCCGGCCAACGCGGCTTCAGCGTTCAAGTCCACCACCGGCGGCACCCCGCCCAGGTGGCCATGCACTACATCGGCCCATGCCGAACCATCCAGTTCATCCGAGGTTGCCCGGCCTACCAGCAACACGTTCAAGCCCTCGTCCTGCCATCCAGAGGGCACAGCGGTGGTGACGTCATCAATGACGCCGAGCACTCCCACCACGGGGGTGGGGTGAATGGCGGAATCCTTCAAACCCGGCTCGCCTGTCTCGTTGTAGAGTGACACGTTTCCGCCGGTCACCGGCACGCCGAGCGCCTGGCAGCCCTCGGCCAACCCTTCGATGGCCTCCACCAGTTGCCACATGGAATCTGGATTCTCTGGCGAACCGAAGTTCAGGCAATCCGTCACGGCTAGCGGGGTTGCTCCCGTACAGGCCACGTTGCGATACGCCTCCGCGAGCGCCAACTGAGCACCCTGGCGAGGATTCAGTTTGGCATACAACCCGTTGGCATCCGTGGCCAGGGCGATGCCCAGGTTACTGTCCTCATCCACTCGGATCACCCCGGAATCATCCGGCATGGCCAGCGCCGTGTTCCCCTGCACAAACCGGTCATACTGATCCGTCACCCAGGCTTTGGAACACAGGTTGGGCGAGGCGAGCAGCGCCAGCATGGTGGAGCGAATCTCCTCCTGCGACGATGGACGCGGCAGCGTTGATGCGGAATCTGCCACCAACGCGTCTTGCCAGGCGGGACGCGCATACGGGCGGTCATATTCCGGCCCTTCGTGAGCCACGGTGCGCGGGTCCACGTCCACAATGCGTTCACCGTGGTGGTCAATGGTCAAGCGACCCGAATCGTTCACCTCCCCCACAATGGAGGTTTCTACGTCCCATTTACCCGTAATGGCAAAGAACTCGTCCAAGCGATCCGGCGCCACCACGGCCATCATGCGTTCCTGAGATTCGCTCATCAGGATTTCCCCGGCATTTAAGGACGGGTCCCGCAGCAGTACATCGTCGAGGAATACATGCATGCCGCCCTCGCCGTTGGAGGCCAACTCGCTGGTGGCACAGGAAATCCCGGCGGCGCCGAGGTCCTGGATTCCCGCCACCACCCCGGCGGAATAGAGTTCCAGGCAACATTCAATGAGCACCTTTTCCATGAAGGGATCGCCCACTTGAACAGAAGGGCGCTTGGCGGGTACGCCGTCCTCAAAAGTCTCGGAGGCCAGAATGGAGGCGCCGCCAATACCATCTCCTCCAGTGCGTGCGCCGAACAAGATCACCTTGTTCCCCACGCCTTCGGCATTGGCCAGGTGGATGTCCTCGTGCCTCAGCACGCCGATGGACAACGCGTTGACCAGCGGGTTTCCCTGATACGCGGGGTCAAACACCGTCTCGCCGCCAATGTTGGGCAAGCCGAGCGAGTTGCCGTAACCGCCCACTCCGGATACCACGCCATGCACCACACGAGCGGTGTCAGGATGGTTCACATCCCCAAAACGCAGTTGATCCATCACGGCCACGGGACGCGCGCCCATGGAAATAATGTCACGCACAATCCCGCCCACGCCCGTGGCCGCACCTTGATACGGCTCCACAAAGGACGGGTGGTTGTGAGATTCCACCTTGAACGTCACGGCCCATCCCTGGCCCACATCCACCACGCCGGCGTTCTGCCCCATGCCCACCAGCAGGTTGGCGCGCATCTCCTCGGTCATGTGCTCGCCAAACTTCTTCAAGTGAATCTTGGAGGATTTATAGGAGCAATGCTCGGACCACATCACGGAATACATGGCGAGTTCCGCCGCTGTGGGGCGGCGCCCCAGAATTTCCTTGATGCGCTGATACTCATTGGGCTTCAAGCCCAACTCGGCATACGGCTGCTGTTCATCCGGGGTGGCGATGGCGCGGGCAACGGTGTCAAGACTCACGGCAGTCACTGTAGTGCCTGGGTGTGATATGAAATTTCTGTTGTCCGTGACCGGTGTCTGCGCGATGCCCAGGGGCGGCCCGCAGGTCACAATCTGGGAGCGATTTGGTGAAGGTTGCCCGTTTTATGCCCATCCCGGCGCAGCCAATGGCAGGCTAGTAACCATGGCTGAGTTTGACGTTTCGCCTGCCGAAATTCACGGGGACACCGGCGTCCCCGCTGAAGGCATGCCTTCCGTCAATGCCAACCCTCTTTCCTGCGACGACGGACGGGAAGCCGCCACCTTCGTCGAAGGTGAACACGCCCCTGACTCACCCGCAGCAGATGAATCGCTCACCAACGCAGCCCCTGCGGACAACCCCCTTCCCCGCCCCAAGCGCGGCAGGCTCCGGATGTTGGTGGGCTGGGGAATGATTGCCGCCGCACTGGTTCCCGCCGGAATGTGGGCCTGGCAGGTGTTTGGCACCACCCATCAGGTGCGTGAGGTGCAGGTTCAGGAACTCGCCGCGCAGGTGGACTGGTTTGATTCCTACGTCCCGCCGCGTGCGCACGAGGTTGCGGACGTGGCCACCCTGTGTACGGACTTCAACGCCTGCCCACCCCCCGTGGTGGACGTGTCAAAGTTGGAGACCGGTGATGCCATCGGCATTTTGACCATCCCCAGTTGGGAAGGCGAGAAGGGCGCGCAGGACGAGGATCTCCGCAACCGCGTCCTTGTCAAGGAAGGCTCCACGGAACAGGACGCCACCACCAAGGTGCTGGACACCGGGGCTGCCGCGCATTACGTGGGCTCCAACGGGCCGGGCGAGGTGGGGAACTTTGCCGTCTCGGCGCACAGGCGCACTTACGGGGACAACTTCCTGCACCTGCCGGATCTGAAACCCGGACACTGGGTCATTTTCGAGGCGGAGCAGGCATGGTACGTGTACCGCGTGATTGATCACGAGGTGGTCAAGCCCAGCGAATATCGCGTAGTGATGCCGGACCCATATCACGAGCCTGAATGCACCGTGGATGAGAAAACGGGCGAGCAGACCTGCACCCAAAACCCCACCAAGCGGCTCATCACCATGACCACCTGTACCGCCAAGGATGGCTCCCCGTGGAACAACACGCACCGCTGGGTGGTGCGCGCCGAGTTGTACGGGTGGATGTACCGCAAGGACGGCACGCCTCCCATGATCGATCACTACTGGGTGGGTGACACCGATGAGGTCAAGGCCAAGAATCCCGTCACCCGTGGCGGCGTTCCTCTGACCCCAGACAACGCCTAGCGTGAATGAAGGAGATGAGCACCATGGCTGTTGCTGATGTTGTATTTGACGGGGCTGCCCCTGCGCCTCAAGCGCCGAAGCGCAAGCGCGGCAAGGTGCGCACCATCATTGGTTGGCTCCTCATTGTGGCTGCGCTGGGGCTGGCAGGATTCTGGGCGTGGCAAACATTTGCCACCACCTGGCTGGTTCGCGGCGAGCAGCAAAAGGAGTTGGATCAGTTTGAGACCCCGTCCAACACCACCATTGCGGACGTGTCCACGCTCTGCACGGACTTTGTGAAGTGCCCTCCCCCGGTCATGGACCTGACCGGCTTGGAGACGGGCGATGCCTTCGGCATCATCACGGTACCCAGTTGGCAAGGGCAAAAGGGCGTGTACGACGAAGATATTCGGAACCGCATTCTTGTCAAGGAAGGCTCCTTGACGCAGTGGAAGGCCACCGAGGTATTGAACACGGGTGCCGCCGCTCACTATCCGGAGACGGCCGGACCAGGAGAAGTGGGGAACTTTGGAGTGTCCGCCCACCGCCGGAGTTACGGGGACAACTTCCTGCACTTGCCGGATCTGGTCAAGGGAGATTGGGTCCTGTTTGAGGGCAAGGAAGCCTGGTACGTGTACCGCGTGTTTGATCACGTCATTGTTCACCCAGATGACACGCACGTCATTGATCCTGACCCGTTCCATGATCCCGTGTGTACCAAGGACCCCACCACCGGCGAAGAAAAGTGCGAGCAGCAACCCACTCGTCGTCTCATCACGATGACCACCTGCACAGATCCTTCCGGATCTCCCTGGAACAATAACCGGCGCTGGGTAGTCCACGGCGAACTCTACGGCTGGATGTCCCGTAAGGACGGCATTCCCCCCATGATCGACCAATACTGGAAAGACCAACCCACCACCAAAACGGATTCGTAATCGCGTCACCATTTCGTGTCACACCCTTGTTGTACGCTCGAAGCGTCACTCAAGGAGGCCAGCATGAAGCCAAGAAATACGCAGCACAACGCCCTTTTCCCCATCTCTCGGGTGAAGGCGCCTAACCTGTTTCCCGTGTTATCTGATCCCTCAAACCCACAGGTAGTTGAAATCTGTGCGGGAGCGGGAGGTCAGGCACTGGGGCTTGAATTGGCTGGCTTCCACCACGCCCTCGCCGTGGAGTTGGATGTCAATGCTGCGGCTACCCTGCGGCACAATCGGCCCGAGTGGAATGTGGTTGTAGGGGATGTGGCCGATGAATCTGTCTGGAATCCCGACGACTATCACGGGATCGACCTTCTAGCAGGTGGTGTGCCCTGCCCGCCGTTCTCCATCGCAGGGCATCAACGTGGATCTCAGGATGAAAGAGACCTCTTCGCATGGGCAGTGGAACTTGCGGGACGAATCGAACCCCGTGCCCTCCTCTTGGAAAATGTCCGGGGATTGTCAATGCCTCGCTTTGATGGTTATAGGCAGCACGTTCAAGAGCGGTTGACGGAACTAGGGTATTGGTCATCCTGGAAGGTCCTTGAAGCTCGTAACTACGGCGTTCCACAGTTACGCCCAAGGTTTGTTCTGGTTGCGCTTAAGCCTGAATACACACCTTATTTCACATGGCCAGAACCAACGCCCTACATCGGAACGGTGGGCTCAGCCATTGGAGAAATGATGGCCGCACACGGGTGGCTTGGTGCCGCCGCCTGGGCGTCCGGGGCTAACACCATCGCGCCTACCATTGTGGGAGGATCAAAGAAGCATGGTGGAGCAGATCTTGGCCCCACGCGAGCACGGAGGGCCTGGGCTGCTCTTGGAGTGAATGGTGCAGGCGTGGCTGACGCACCACCGGACTCCACGTGCCCTCTCAACCACCAACCCAAACTCACCACGGAGATGATTGCCCGGATTCAGGGATGGAACTCGAGTCCAGAATACGCGTGGGAGTTCACGGGAAAGAAAACGAGCCGGGCCAGGCAAATCGGAAACGCCTTTCCCCCACCGGTCGCCCGCGCAGTCGGCACCGCAATCCGATCAGCACTTGCCAAGGTAGGCACAGCATTGCCCGAGGGAGGAACCTGCCTCCGTGATCAAGAGTTACATCACGAAGGGCACCTCTACCACATCCTTAGGGACGCCGAAACTCCTCTCACCGAAGCAGATATTCTCCTCCGTGGAGCGGGGCGAATCACGCCTGCACACTTCAGTTCGCAACTAGCAGACCTAGGCCGAGACTTCGAGGTCCACATGAGTGATTCGGCGAAAGCTCCCGCATATCGGCTGGGTAGCTTCCGCGGTTTCACCGGACAACAGGACCATCATCGGCACGCAGAATTCGCCGCTGCCCGAGCCAGAGTGAGCTAAGAATGTCGCACACATATCTGATGCCATCGGCATCCCCGGCTAACTTCTCACACCGATCCACCTCCCTGGCGGACGAGCGTCGCGCATTTCACAGCCAGTTGTTGAAGTCCGGAATACTCTCAGTCGATTCCCATGGCGTTGCCAGTAATGCTGACAAGGGCAACCGCCAATCCTTGCAGTGGGCCGCCTTCATTGCTACGTGCCTTTCAGCCACCGCCGGCACTGACAAACTCGTAGGGCAATCCGCAGGTAATCGCTTTGAAGCTGTGTGCGCTGACTTCCTGAACAACACCTTTCCTCGGCTTTGCGCCGTGCGTCCAGGTGATTGGGACATCTATCAAGTTCGAGGACGCCAATCCGGTGTTTCCCAGTTTGAACAATATGCCCACCTTGCGGACCTTGACGCCATGACCAAAGAGACGCCCTTACTCCGGACAGTGCTTGGTAATGGTTATGTTGTTGCGCCGGACGTTATCGTGGCACGGAGGCCCGTTCCCGATGCCGAGTTCAACACGCCCGCAGTTTTTGTAGACAATTCGGTAGCCACGCACGCCCCACTCCGCGCCGCCGTCCAAGATCTTCCCCTGTTGCACGCCGTGGTCTCGTGCAAGTGGACGCTCCGCTCGGACCGTGCCCAGAACGCCAGAACCGAAGCGCTCAACCTCACACGCAACCGTAAAGGGCGTGTCCCGCACATGGCCGTCATTACCGGGGAACCCACTCCCTCGCGTATTGCCTCCTTGGCCCTGGGCACAGGTGACATTGATTGTGTCTACCATTTTGCCCTCTACGAACTCCAAGCAGCAATCCAGGAATCTGGACATGATGACTCACGGGAACTCTTGGACATCATGATTGAGGGGAAACGCCTCAAAGACATTTCGGACTTACCGCTCGATCTTGCGGTGTAGCACGGCGCAATCCGCAAACGTGATCACGGTGTGAAGAACTCTGGGGAAATCGGTGGAGAAGTCACGCGGCTGCGCCATGAGGTGAAAACGGACAAAGCCGCAGGTAGCGTAGTCAGTGGTGCAGCAAACCCGCGCGCCGCCATCCTGCAATCCGCTGGGGGTTTCAGTGACCGAGAACGAATCAACCCAACCCACCGTTGGCGATCAGCCGATGACCTATGCCGAGCGCATGGAGAAGATGGTGGAGATGGCGCAGCAAGAAGCTGCCGATGCCGTAGCCACGGCTCGCGAAAAGGCCACGCAAATCCTCACCGACGCACAGCGCGCGGCCGAGACCGCCAAGGCCGAGGCAGCCTCCAAGGCGGAAGCGGTAGAAAACGCTGCCAAGGCTGAGGCAGACCGCCTCATTGCCGAAGCCACCGATGACGCCGCGGACATTCGTCGCGTGGCCTCGGATGACGCAGCGCGGATCAACCGCGAAACGGAGCAGACCACCGGGGATGCACGCCGCAACGCGGAGGCGGACGCTCGCGAGACCATTGCCGCTGCCGAGGACCGCGCCAAGCGGCTCACCGAGGACACCACCACGGAAGCGGACCGCATCTCTGAGCGGGCCAAGCAACTCCAGGCGGAGGCCGAAGCCGAGCGCAGGGCCGCCTTTGAGGAAGCGGAAACCACCCGGCAAAACGCACGCGATGACGCGGACCGCACCACGGGTCGCGCCAAGGAACGCGCCGAAACGTTGGTCAATGAGGCCAAAACCGAGGTGGCTCGGATTCGTTCCGAGGCAGATCAGCACCTGCGTGACATGATTCAGCGACGAGACAAGGTGGCTATGCAGTTTGACGCGATGCGCCGCTCCCTTGGCCTCACCAGCAAACCACAGGACCACAACGAATCAGAAGGGGGCGCCAACTAATGCGCTGGCACCGGATGAATCCCGCAGAAGATGACGCCCAAGCCGGAGGCGCCGCACCTGCCACCCCCGTTCAGGGCGTTCCCGTTCCCGCTCCCGCTGCGGAAGAGCCCCCCACCACCACGGGCAAGTTGCGCTGGTGGCAGCGGGAAAAGAAGCCGCCCACCACGCCCACGCGTGTGAGTGCTATTCGCCCGCCCGCACCCGAACCTGCTGCCGAACCGGTTGCTGAGGAGCCCGTAGCAGATGAGGCTGCAGCAGACGCCACCGTGGTGATGAACGCCCCCATTGCTGACGCAACTCCCGAGTCAGAAGTTCCCGCCGTTGATGATGCTGTAGCCAGCGACGATGCCACTCAACTCATGCCGCCCGTCGTCGAAGATGCTGCTCAGGCAGTATCCGACAAAGCCGCTGAGGCAACCGCCGAGACAGCCGAGCCGGACGCTGTTGATGGTGACGATGACGCCGAAGCAACCCAGCTCATGGAGCCGATTGATGACGCGCTCACCCAGGCGCCCCCGGCGTCCACTTTTGCCGAGGACCCCCTCACGGCGCCCCTCCCTGACGAGGTGCTGAACGGCTCGGACCCGGCACTCTATGGCGAGGAAGTTGCGGAAACCGGTGAAGACCCTCACGCCGATGTTGAGGCTGAACAGCCGAGTGACGAGACTGCTGGCGACGAGGTTGTTGGCGACGAACCTGTGGACGACGAGCCTGGGGACGACGTTCCTGTTGATGCCGAGGCCATCGATGAGGAACCCGCAGAGGATGAGGGTGCTGTAAACGAAGGTGCCGAAGAGGAGGCTCCGGAAGACGCGCTGGACACCGCCGAGGAACCTGCCGAAGAAGAACCGGCCCCCGAGGATGGTGAAGCCGAGGCTCCTGAGACCGAGGATGCTCCTGCCGACGAACCTGCGGAAGAAGCACCAGTAGACGAGGACGCCGAGGACGATGCTGTGAACAACGGCGACTCCGACGCACCTGCGGATGAGGCTGCTCCGGTTGTGGATGCGCCAGAGGCTGCTGCCCCAGCGGAGGATGCTGACGCGTCTGCCGAGGAGGCGCCTGCCGAGGAGTCTCCCGCCGCGGAAGAACTCCCCGCTGAGGCTCCCACTGCCGAGGACATTCCTGCTGAGGCAACGCCGCTGGCCCAGGCTACCGAGGATGCCGCATCTCTCCCGGAGATCACCGTTCCCGTAGTGGAACCCGGCATCAGTTTCGGCGAGCGTATTGAGCGCCTCATTGCCAGTGCCACCGAGGAATCGGACAACACGCGCAAGGAAGCTCAAGAGGACGCGGATCGCACGCGCGAAACGGCTCGCTTGGACGCCGAGCACGCTGTTGCTGCGGGCGAGCGCCAGGCTGCAGATATCATCGCCGCTGGTCAGCGCCGTGCCGAAGAGGAACTCAAGGCAGCGCAGGACATTCGCGCTCAGGCCGAGCAGGAACTCGCGCGGGCTCGCGACGAGGCCGATCACATCCTGAAGAAGCAGCGTGAGGAAGCAGACGAGCTTCGTCAGCAGATTGATGACCACGTGCAAGGCCTGTTGGCTCGCACGCACGAGGACATCAACTCACGCCTGGCCAAAGGTCGCTCAGAACTGGACGAGATTTCCACGCGCAAGGCTGACATGGAACAGCAGTTGGCCTCCATCAAGGCCATGGTGGCCGAAGCCGCTGGCGCTGAGGTCCCTGCCGATGTTGCTCAGTACCTGAACCCCCCGGCGGCGGACAACGGCACTGACAACAACGAGCAATAGGCCATCCGGCACCCAGTATCCGGCTAAGCACAATCTCCGACAAGACCAACCAGAAAGGATCACCACCATGGCCGCACATTTTGAAATCTACAAGGACAAGGCTGGCGAGTTCCGCTTCCGCTTGAAGTCCGCTAACGGACAGATTGTTGCCACGGGCGAAGGTTACACTACCAAGTCTCACGCGCACGAAGGCGTGGAGGCCGTGAAGCGTGCCGCTGCGGCAGCCACCATTGTGGACCTCGAGGACAAGTAACTCCCCCTCGCTCAGCGCAGGCCGAGCGCCACGGCACGGGCCTGTGGTTGCCCCGGGTTGCCCGCCCGGGGTACCTGCCCTGGGTTGCCTGCACTGGAGTGCCTGTGATGCGGTGGAAACCCTGCCCAGATAACCCAATTTTCGTTACCCCAAGCAACAGCGGACAAAAGGTGATTCACCGCCAGTCCCTACACCTCCGTAGCCTCGTATTCTTTTCAGCATGCCTGAAATCGCTGTGCCTGAAACCCTGGTTGGAGGGCCCGCTGCGCCTAGCGCTGAGTCCGGCGCGCCCAGCACTGAGCCAGGTGCGCCCACCGCTGAGGCGCGCGCCGAATGCAGCGTCTCCCTGTGGTGGATTCCCGTGGGCCACGAATTCCCCCTGATGGCCACGCTGGCCAAGGGTTGGGAGCGCTTGCGCGCCCTCAAGGCAGGGCGTTCCCCGCGTGAACTCCTTCACGTGGCGCTGGAAGTTCAACTCGATTCTTCCACCAAGTTTGTGATCGAACTGGTTCCTGCCGGGTTCGGTCCAGCCCGCACATCTACGGGCGTTGTAGGCAACGGGCCCATCCTGTCCCGCGCACTCGGGTGGATGCGAATGTTCCAATACGAGATTCGCCGCTGGAAGAATGGCGTAGTGGAAGCGAAAGACAAGTCCACTCGTCCCCCCAGCACGTATGTCATCACCCGTGACCAGGCTTTGCAGATTATCGACGGCGCTTCGCGCGCACCGCGTCACCCGTGGGGCCAGGACGTTCTCGGCAATGGTGACATGTGGAACTCCAACTCCCTGGTGAGCTTTGTGCTTGTCTCAGCGGGTATGGACCCCGCAGCCATTGAACCCCCGGCCAGCGCCGATTGGCCCGGCTGGGACACCGGCGTGGCCCTGGCCCGCACCAACGCCACCCTCACCCTCGTCGCGTAAGGCCACCTGCGCCCACGCCGCGGCACCTTCGTCGCATCACCCTCGTCGCATCACTGTACGACGACCATCAATGCCGTAACGATTCGGCGAGAGTCGGGCAGCGCTCGTGGAGCCTGCCTGGTACCAGGTGTTTACTGGCGGAATGAGATTCGCACGAGTGGGCCGAGCGGGCCGAGTGGGCGCCATCGCGGTGATTGCCGTGGCCACGCTCGTTACAGGCGCGCTGCCTGCTGACGCGCTGCCTGCTGGTACTGCCCCCTCTCTCGCCATTGAGAGCATCGCAGTTCATGCTTCAGGGCGGATGCCGCTGGTTGAGCCAGCGAGCGTAGCGCGCGTCGGCAGAAACCCAGCCGCTCCGCTTAGGTCAGCGGTCTCGTCACACACGGCGAATCTCCCGGCTCTACCAAGAAACACCACGGCCCACAAGGCCACCAAGGCCCGCTTCACCGGCGGAAAAATAGTCATTAAAGGCACCCAACGGGTGGGCCGCACCTTGACGGCCTCCATCGCCAAGGAGTACCGGGCCAAGCCGGCGCCTGCGGGCATCTCCTATACCTACCGCTGGTACCGCGCCGGGCAAAAGAAGGCCGTGTCCAAGAAGCCCACCTACACGCTGAAGATGGCGGACTTTGGCAAGACCGTCACCCTCAAAGTCACGGTCAAGGCTACGGGCAAGGGCAAGAAGGCCTACGAACCGCGAGTGCTGAAGGTGGCAACTGCCACTATTGGCAAGGCGAAGCCCACCGGCGGGGCGCTCATCATCACCGGTAAGTACCAGAAGGATATGCCGATCACCGCGCGCATCACCACTCCTTTTGACATCTCCCCATCCCCCGCCGCCACCGAGTACACCTACCGGTGGTACCAGGGGAAGTCCGCCACCCCGTTTGCAGAGAAAACCACCACGTCCACCCGGATGCGGCAGGTGGTCACGGAGAAACAAGAGAAATCCAGTATTCGGGTCACCGTCACGGTCAGGGTCACGGGGAAACGCGCGGACCGCTACGCCACACGCACTCTGGAAGCCACCGCGAGCCAGAAACTCTCCTACGTGTGGCCTGGCCTGCGCAACGGACGAGTGGGAACCAAGAGATTGTGCCAAGTGTCCTGGAGCACCATCGCGTGGTTCCAGTGTGACGGGGCCAGGGCGTTAGAGCGCGCCGCCAAGGCCGGAATGCCGAGGGAAGAATTCACATCCACGTACCGCACCCTCGCGCAGCAGGTGCTGGTCAAGCAACAGTTGCCCCTCTGGGCGGCAGATCCGGGGAGGTCCATGCACGGGTGGGGCCTGGCCCTGGACGCCGCCGAACCCATGCGCGCCTGGCTTCAGAAGCACGGCGCGGAGTATCGCTGGTATCCCAACATTGTCCCCGGCGAGCCATGGCACTTTGAGTACCACCCGTACAATCCGTGGTGAGCCCCGGCTGATTTGGCACATCTCCGTGGTTTCGACATGCCCTCCGGGACAGCCCTCCGGGCTCCTCACCGGACGGTTCTGCCGCGTACTCACGTTTCAGCGATCCGGATTCCCAGCAAACACTCAGGTTCGTCACAGCGGCACCCCAGGCTGATACGCAATGCTATGCGGTATGACAGATCACACCACGGACCTGAACACCGCACCCGTCACCCCGGAGCCAGCGGCTACCGTTGAACCCGTTTCCTCACCGTCTTCTCCTTCTGCGACGATGGAGGCGAAGCCCTCCCGCTTTGCCGCACCTCGCGCTTGGGTGGGACGCCACACCAGGCTCGCGGCGGGAATCGCTGGCGTGGCCATTCTGGCCGCAGGATTTGCTGGGGGCGTTGCTGTGGGGCACGAGACGGCATCCAGCCAAGGCAGCGCGCGCCACTCTCATTCCCGGTCCGCAGACGGAGGCTCCCGGTCTACCGACAGCGGCTCGCGCTCCGCTGACGGCCAGCGTGGCCCTCGTCGCACCACAGATGGCGAACGAGGCCGCTCCCGCAGTGGAGATGCCACCGAGCAATCACGCGAGCGCAACCGCGATTCCTCCTTAGAACGCGGCCGCAAGCGCAACGGGGAATCCGGTCAGCGCAACTCAGGCCAACGAAACTCAGAACAACGTAACTCAGAGCAGGGCAACTCAGGCCAGCAACGCCGGGGTCAACGCCCTTCCCGGCCAACGCAGCCATCGGACTCCACGCCCTCGCCGAATGTCACGGTCACCCCGGACCCCGCCCCGTCTCCAGATGTGACGCCCACCCCGGAATCCACCGTCTCCCCAGATATCAGTACCGAGGGTTAGGCTCTGACCATGACAACGCCCGCGAACCCGCAGCCTCGCCTGGTGGTGGTAGATGATGAACCCACCATCCGGGAACTTCTTGCCACCAGTCTAACGTTCGCGGGCTTTGCGGTGTCCACGGCGGCCAGCGGAACCGAGGCACTTGCTTCAGTTCAGCAACACGAAGCGGACCTGATTGTCCTGGACGTGATGATGCCCGGCATGGACGGCTTTGAGGTGACCCGCAGGTTGCGCACCCAGGGCATCACCACTCCCGTCCTGTTCCTCACCGCCCGTGACTCCTCAGTTGATGCCATTGAGGGACTCACCGCAGGCGGGGATGATTACGTCACCAAGCCGTTCTCCCTGGAAGAGGTCATTGCCAGGATTCACGCGATTCTTCGGCGCACCCGCAGCGGCGCGGCTGGCATCTCTGACAACGCCATCATCCGTGTGGGTGATCTGGAACTCAACGAGGACACCTCGGAAGTCCACCGCGCCGGAACGCTCGTTGACCTCTCCCCCACGGAGTTCCGGCTCCTGCACTACCTCATGGACAACGAGGGCAGGGTGGTGTCCAAGAGTCACATCCTGGAGGCGGTGTGGCAATACAACTGGTACGGGGATGCCACCATTGTGGAGAGTTACATCTCCTACCTCCGCCGCAAACTTGATCCTCTCGGCAACGGCCCCATGATCCACACCAAACGCGGCTTCGGCTACATGCTCAAGGCGGTGAGTTCCTGATGAATAGTGTTCGACGATGGATCACCGGCCTGCCGCTATCAGTTCGACTCGTGAGCATGATGGCCCTGCTGCTGGCAGTGGGCCTTGCCACCGCGGGCGTGGTGACGCAGCGGATTGTTGAGCATCACCTGGCCTCGCAACTCGACGATCAACTGGCACGCACCTTGAGCAATAGGACGGCCCTGAGGGAGATGACCGGGGAGGCCAGTACCCCCACGGATTACGTGATCATGCTCCGCCTGGAAGATTCTGCGGCAGCAACGGTGGGCTCTGTCTCCTGGCCCTCCACCACGGAACGGTATGGCGATCCCGCTTTCGCGTTTGCCTTGGCCGATGCTCCCTTGGGGCGGCCCTTCACCGTGTCTGTTCGCGGCGGTAGTGAGCCAACGTCCTGGCGAGTTCTTGCCGAATCCATGCCCGTGGCGCGGCGCAACAACTTCCTGGTGCCAGCGCCCGAATCGGAGGGGCGCGGCGGGGAAAACTCGGGCCGTGAGAGAGGCAGGGGGAGCAACCGCCAGGGTGGTAGCGGGTCGGCTCAGGACGGCGCTGGCCAAAGCTCCGCAGGCCAAGACGGCATCGTGGCCGTAGCACTCCCCGTGGCTGGCCTCACCGCTACCACTGCCACGCTGTCCCGGACTCTCTGGATCACGGGGCTCGCCATTGTCACCGCAGGCGGACTTGCCGCGTTCTTCCTGGTCAAGCGATCCCTGCGGCCTCTGCGTGGTATCGAATCTACGGCCGCCGCCATTGCTGCTGGAGATCTCTCGCAACGCGTTCCCAATGCCCCACCGAGTACCGAGGTGGGCTCGCTGTCGGCGTCTCTCAACACCATGCTCTCCCAGGTGGAAACGTCCTTTACTGCCCGGGAAGCGTCCGAGCAGCGCATGCGCCGCTTTGTTGCTGACGCCTCACACGATTTGCGCACTCCCCTGGCTGCAGTGCGCGGGTATGCCGAGTTGTACCGAATCGGCGCCGTTCCGGAGGCTGAGGTGGGCGCGACGATGGAGCGGATTGAGCAGTCGGCACAGCGCATGGGCACCTTGGTTGAGGAACTGTTGGCCCTCGCTCGGTTTGATGAATCTCGCCCTCTGGTCCGCGAACCCGTGGACCTCACGGCAATGGCCACGGAGGCTGCGCAGGACTTGCGCGCCCTGGACCCCACCCGCACCGTCACAGTGGCGGGCGCGGATGAACCCGTCATCATTCAGGGAGACCCGGATCTGTTACGCCAGGTTTTCACCAATCTCATTGCCAATGTGGCGCGTCACACCCCGGCGGGCACCCCGGCGGAGATCGTGATGCATCCGGGCGAGTTTGACGTGGTGGACCATGGACCGGGACTGCCTCTTGAGCAGCGGGAACGCATCTTTGAGCGTTTCTACAGAACGGATTCGTCGCGCACTAGGGCGGGCGCTGATAGCGGCGGATCGGGCTTGGGGCTGGCCATTGTGGACGCCATCGTGAAAGCCCATCACGGCACTGTTTCTGCCAACAACACCCCAGATGGTGGCCTCACCATTCACGTGAGCCTACCCACCTGAGTGACGTCCGCGCTGAGTAGAGATACTGAGAGCCCTTCGGGCCGCAGCATGACGGGGGCGGGCCATCCCCGGGTGTCCTTACTCGTCCTCGCCGGTGAGGTCAATCATGTTGAAGGAAATGTCATCAGGATCGATGTCCATTCCGGGGTGCTGACGGCGAATGTTGTCAATCACCTGTTTCTTGATCATCGCCTCATGCTCAATGACGTGCGCCTTGTGGCTGGCTTGCTGGTAATCCGCGTAGGTCACACCAAACTGGCTCAGGGACCAGCGGTCACAGGCCGCCTCAAACTCGGCCGAGGGCTGCTGGTATTCCACCCAATGCAGCGCAGTCAGCGGATAGAAACGCTGGACTACGCGTTCGCCTCCGTCAAGCCGGATGCTTAAGGAGGACTCCTCGTTGGTCCAGCCCCAATCCACAAGACCCGTAGCGCGCGTGAAGTAGAGGAGTTCTTGACCCACCCGTCCGTCGTCGCCAAAAACCTTGTGGCACACAATCAGCACATCATCCGGGATCGGCTCAGCGAGGGGCGTCTCGTCATAGTGGGAGCGCTGTGGTTCGTTCACGGTACCGAGTCCATCCTTGCGTGGTGATTGTGCTAAGCGGGTAGTCTAGCCGATGCCCGCTCCTGCGCGAAAACCGTTCCGCGCTGAGCGAACGGTCCAGGGCGAACGACACAGGGTGAACGGCCTAGAACGGTTCAGTGACCGCCAATCGGCGCACCTTCTCCGGCGCCGCAGCCACTGCCTCTTCCAAGGTCATGCCGGTGAACTCCTGCGCGCCGATCCAGCACCCGTTGATCTCAACGGGGGTGAAGCCGCCCACAATCATGCCCGGCACCACGGTGGTCACATCATTCGGGGCATGGGGGCCACCCAGGTCCGTCCTGATCCAGCCGGGATCCGAAATATTCATGGCAACGTCCACCCCGGAGGCCTCCCCCAACACGGCGGCAAAGTCATGCGTCACCTTGTTCAGGGCCCCTTTGGAGGCGGCATACGCGCCCTGCTCGGGTTGGTTCTCAATTCCCGACGAGGTGTTGGTGATCCTGCCAAAACCTCGGTCCACCATTCCGGGAAGGAAACGCTCAACGAGAATCATGGGGGCAGTCACGTTGACGGCAAAGGAATCGGCGTATTCGGCAGCGTCCGCCACCCAGTACGTACCCTGTGCTGGCTTCTGGATTCCAGCATTGTTGAAGAGCAAGTCAATGGCAGCCCGCTCGGCCACCTCGTCCGCCATCGCCCTCACAGCCGCGGAATCACCCAGATCACCGGCCACTGCAAAGGCGTCCACGCCGGCGGCAGTGAGCTCGGCAACAAGATCCGCCGTAGCGTCCAGGGTGCGTGCTTGAACAGCAACGTTGACCTTGGCGGCAGCCAGCGCCCTTGCCATCTCACGGCCAATCCCGCGGCTCGCTCCGGTCACAAAAGCCCATTGAGGTGTTGTCATGCCGTCCAGTCTAGGCGGTGTCCGTAGCCTGCGCGGCACAGTGAGCCGGGCCCGCAACGCAACCCGCAACCGTGGTCATCTCTCCACGCCGCCCTGCCCATCCGGCCACCGCGGCCCTAGGAACCTTTCCTCCCCGGCACCGTGGCCGCACGCACGTACCGTGTCCCCCCGGCGCTGTACACCACCACAATCACCGCGAGCGCCACGGCAATGAGCAGCATGGACAAGGCGATGGCGGCATCCGGGTTGGTTTGGCGCGTGAGGTAAATCTCGATGGGCAACGTCCGCGTCACCCCTTGGAGCGAACCAGCAAACGTTAACGTGGCCCCAAACTCTCCGAGGCTCCGCGCAAAGGAAAGCAGCGCTCCCGCTCCAATGGCCGGAGCCGTCTGCGGCAACGTGATGGTGAAGAAGGTCCTCAACGGAGATGCCCCTAGCGTTGCCGCAGCAACCTCGGACCCAATGCCCGCCGTGCTCAATGCACCGTCTACGGACAGCACCAGGAACGGCATGGCAATGAACGTGTGCGCCACCACCACGGCCACCGTGGTGAAGGCAATCTCAATACCCCAGCCGCTCAAGGTTTCCCCCAATACTCCTCGTCTACCCAAGGCGGTGAGCAAGGCCATACCCGAGACCACGGGCGGCATCACCATAGGGAGCAGGATCACCGCACGCATCACGGGTTTTCCGGGGAAGTCCGTCCGAGCCAAGAGCATGGCGAGTGGAACCCCAAAGGCCACGGAAAAAATCGTCGTCGCAACGGCCACACGCAAGGACAACAACAATGCTGCCAGCGGCGCTTCCTGAGAAATCAACTCCGGTACCCGTAGCCAATCCGTCCGGCTTGCTAGAGCGAACACCGGCACCATGATCATCACGGCACCCAGCACAGCCAGCACGATCACCAGGACGGGGAGTCCGGCAATGCGCCGGCGGCCGCGCCTACTCCGGAGCGCCAAAACCTGCCTCCTGGAGACGCTCCAACCCGCGCGGGCCCGTCAGCCAGTCCGTGAACTCCTGGGCAGCAGTGTTATCCGTGAGTTGTACGACGACGGAACGCGTGTCCGATTCCGGAACGTGAGGGATCGCAATCTCGGTCAGTGCTGCAGAATCATTCGCAAGCGCAGCCTTGACGTCCGTGGCGTACACGATTCCCGCATCCGCCTCACCCGAGGTCACCTTGCCGAGCACGTCCGTGACGGACCCTTCCTCGCTTACAGGGCTCCACGCCAAGTTCAACTCCTCGGCGAGTCTCGCTGCTGCGTCACCGCACGGCACGCGCGGCGCACAGATCACCAAGCGGATTCCGCTGCGGTTGAGGTCTTCAATACTCGCGATACCAGCGGGGTTGTCCTTCGGAACAACGAGCGCGAGGGTGTTGCTGGCCAGAGGCGTGGGGATGAGGTCTTCCACCTGGGGGTCCTGCTCTGCCCTATCGTCAAGGAAGCGAGTCATGGAGCCTTCGTCGGCAGTGATGAGAATATCAGCGGGTGCCCCCGCCAGGATACGTGCGCTCAGATCGGCCGATCCCGCTGGAGAAAGCCGAATCGTGACGCCGGGATTCTCGGCGGTGAAATCATCGGCAATCTCCTGCACCACATTGTTGAAGGACGCGGCCACAAAAACGTCCACCGTGGCGTTGTCTCCGCTAGTGCCGCTGCCCTGGCCTAACGCATCGCCATCGGCATTGCGGGGCCCGCAGGCGGCAAGAATCAGCAGGGTCACGCCTGTCAGCGCGAGCGCCTTCGCTCCGGTCAGGATAGCAATGGGCTTGGGTGTGCTCATGCGTGCATCCTGCCACCCACACCTGCGCTGGCAGGAAGGCTGCCCGGAAATGACCGTTGGCCAGGGTACTACGTGGGTCTGGGCGTTCCGTCGGTATGCGTGCCCTGTGGTTGATGCGCCCCGTGAGGATGCGCGCGTCACGGTCCTCATCTCCCCGCAGCAGGCGCAAGTGTGACAGGCTACTTCTACGTCCTCCACCGTGGAACCGGGAGCCACCATGCCCAGAGAACTCAACGATGCCGAGAAGCAACGCCTTGCTACCCTCCCCATCCGGGACGTGGTGGATGCTGGCGAGTGGTTCCGGTACCTCCAGGAACCGGAACTCCAGGCCATTGTTCGTGAGAGCGCCGAGAAACTCCGAATCATCAATGACACGGCTGCGCATGACCCGGCGCTAGCGGCCGAACTGTTGCAGGCCTTTGCACCGGGAATCCACCCGAGTGCCACGGTGTATTTCCCGGTGAATTCCCTGGAGTACCCGGACCGGGTCACCGTGGGTGAAGGCACCTTTATCAACGGTGGGCTGACCGTCATCAGTGGTGGCCGGATCAGCATCGGCGCACACTGTTTCATTGGGCCCAACTGCCAGTTGTTCACACCCAACCACCACAAATCTGACAAGTTTTTGCGACGAGAGGGCTGGCAATACGATTCACCCATCAGCATCGGAGACGATTGCTGGCTCGGCGGGTCCGTCATTATCCTGCCCGGCGTGACCATTGGTGACAACGTGATCATCGGCGCGGGCAGCGTAGTCACCAAGGACGTCCCCAGCAACTGCGTCATCGGCGGCAACCCCGCCCACCACATCCGCTCCTTGGATGCCTAGCCCCTTTCAGGCACCGCCAGCGCGAGTCCACTGTGGGTACAGTGAGCGCTCATTTGCATTCCATATCAGTAGGTTCAGGTAACGTCTCCGTCAACCGAAGTGGTGGCACATGAGCGCCCCAAGTCAGGAGGCTGAAAGAGATGCCCTCAGCGAAGTTAGGCAACCCGAGAGTAACGGGGAAAGAGCAGTATTACACACACCCCGACCTCGCATCGCGCCTCACTGACACAATGCTGCGTGTTGTAGGAACGGACAAGGTCCAGCAGACATGGGTTGAACCTGCTGGTGGAACCGGAGTTTTCATTGATGCTCTTCAAGCACGAGGGGTAACATCAATCATCTCCTATGACATTGAACCGCATCATGACCTCGTCCTTCCAGGCGACTTCTTGGAGATTACCCTCGTCGGTTCACAGATGGTTGCTCTCACTAACCCGCCGTTTGGGCGAGCGAATAAACTCTGTATTCCTTTCTTCAACAAACTAGCCCAGAATTGCACACACATCGGTTTCATCGTTCCGAAGTCCTGGCGGAAGTGGAGCGTACAAAACCGACTCGATCAGCGATTCCACCTAGTTCACGATGAAGATCTCACGGTCAATTATGTCGACGCTGTTGGTGATCCACTTGCTGATGGTAAGACCCACTTGAACACTGTATTTCAGATTTGGGAGAAGCGCGACGACGTACGGCCAAAGCACACGGTGGAGGATCGAGGGTATGTGACAAAGACAACCCCACAACGTGCCGATGTTTCCCTCACCATATTCGGACATGGCTGCGGGACTGTGAAGACTGAGTTTCCTAGGAAGAACAACTCTACACAAATGTTCCTGACCCTTAACCACCCTCATGTTCTAGGAGCATTGCAGAATGCGAACCTCCAGCAATTCTTTGAGAATGTTGCCTACATCCCGGCATTGAGTATCAAAGAAATTCATCATGCCCTCAATGAGTATGTTGATGCCCACAGGATTTCGATCCCCAGAGACAACGAGTTGTTCCCCCTCCACTTCAACAGCTAGAGCGGCAACCTCTGTCTCGCCATTGAAAGCATCTGTTCCACCCTGATGAACCTTGGGTCATCTTTGCTGAGGAGCGAGAGTACGGTCTGCTTTGGAAACATCATGCAGCGGAACGGGTAATTCATGGTGAAGCCACCAGTGTTGGTATAGATGTAGCCATCGTTCTTGTTGTACCCGGTTCGTTGACAAATTTTGAGCGCTGCTTCCCAGGTTCCAGACTCACGAAATGACTTGCCAGGCAACCTCAATGGTCCCAACTCGTCACGGTACACATTATTCGCACCGAACGTACTTGAAGCGCTTGTCTGAAATACCTGTCCAACCTTGTAGGCAGGGTGCTCAGGGTCAACATACGACTTCTGCTCATACATGAGGCCTGTTACAGGATCCACGTGGTCACTGCCCTTAGCCTGTCTGAGCCCAAAGAGGTCTCGCACCAGCCGCTCAAACATGACATAGCTGCCTCGTCCGTTACGAACTGTCTCGCTCATATCAATTTCAATAGGCCCAGACACAGATGTGCCTTCAAGTAATAGCCGGGTGAGAGGCAGTTCATAAAGCACCAGGGGTTCCAGCCGGATGGGCAACTTCACCAGGACTCCTTTCAAGCACACCGATGGTCGCTTCGGAGGTTATCAGTTCGTGCCCATAGAGAGACTTGAGGCGGTTACTACCCTGCGCGTCCTGCTTCCCGTCGTAGCAAGATATGCCGGGATCAGTCACCCCTCTTCTGCACCAGAGGATATCCGGGGTGAAATCAAACTTCCAGCTAGAATACCCACGGCTGACAATAGCAGTATCTGGACTACTCCTGACACTCCCAAGACGGCTGCGTGAAGCGCTCTGGCCTGTGGGGCCGCAGGCCCGTCAAATCCGAGCATTCCCCGGGACAATATGGCCAGGTAGGCAACCAATGCAGCGGCGAGAATACCGAGGATGCTGGCTGCGAGAAGGACTAAACGCCTCACAATCGACCATTGCTGCGCACGAGCCACTTGTGCTCGGAATGTGCGTCGAACCGCAGTTCCGTGGCGGCGGCGCAGCGCTGGGGTTTCGAGCGACGGCGCTGGCGTGCCTGGCTCAACCGGCTGGAAACTCAGCTCTGACCTCGGTTCTCGCATCTGCACCACCCTTGGTCACCTGCCCAGGACGCGGAGGTAGTTGGTGGGGGTGGAGAGGGGGCCGTGTTGGGTGTGGAGGGCGGCGAGGACCTCGGCGCGGGCGCTGGGACTGGAGGTGACCTGGCGGAGCAAGGATTTCAATTCCGCAGCGTTGGTGCAGGTCACGGAGGCTGCAGGGTCCTTGACATACGGGGCCTGTGCGAGCACCACGCGGCTCATGTGATACGCGGTGGGAACCACATCCGAGACGTGAATGCCAGCGTTGATGTCCAGGTACACCCCGGCGCGCTGCAACTCTTCCAACACTTCCTTCTGGCTCGCGGTGGGGAGCAACTCCAGGTTCGAATGCGCCTTGGCCAGGTTGTGCAACTTGTCGCTCATCAGGGTGGGCGCCGCCACCACAAAGGTGACCTGGGGAAACTCGGCCAGCAACTCCGGCAGGATCGGCAGCGAATCCGTGGTAGTCAACGTGAATGCCCGGTGCGCATCCCCGGGAGGTTGCTCCGGGAACTGATCCAGCGGGGAGAGGTACTCCAACTCCACCGGGGTGTCCGGGAACTCGGCGCGCACACGGTCCAGCACTGCCTTGTCCGCAAAGACGATCCGCTTCAGCGCCAGCGGTTCAGCCAGTTCCAACGTCATATTCCCCGGCAGGACCTCCCCGGTGGGTTCTTGCCAGAAAAGCGTAGTATTCGGTGCTGCGTCCGACGACGACGCTGCCTCGTTTCGCCTCGCCATCGCGCGTGCTCGTGCGACGAGTAACGGGGTGGACAGCGAGTTGATCAGCAACTCCTCCTCAGCCCCAGCGCTCAGCAACCCCGCATCCTCCAGATACCAGCAGATGAACTCCACGAGTGACCCAAAGCCCAGGCGACGCTGACCTGCCTGGCCCTGCCCCGCCGAGAGCGCCGTCACGGCCACCGCAGGACCGCTACCCTGTTGATGCAGGGTGATACTCCACTCGCCGGGGCCGGAGTACACCGTCTCGTACTGTGCATTTCCAGCAAAGTAACTCACGGCGTGTCGGTTCCCGTAAGAATCATACCGATCACACTGGGTTAGATCATCGCCCTGTACAAGACCTCCACTCTGCAGCAACCAGTCCACGCGCTCCACCTGCCTGAAAGAGTTGGGAACGTAGTGAATCCGCGCAATAGTGGTGTCCCCGTCCAGCACCTCTCCCCAGGTTTCCTTGCCGTGCCGTATCTCAGCAAACGGGGGTGTGGGAATCTCGTTGAAGAACAACGGCTTTCCGTCCCTCGGCAGTCCGGTCAAATCCGCGAAGGGACACTGGGCACCCTCGGGGAGTTCGCCACGGTAGTTGATGACCACCGGCGTGACGTCCACACCGGCAATATCCAAGGAGCGCAGGAGCGCCAGGCCGGGATTGGTCACGGAATCGAACAGCGCAATCATGCGGCCTCACTCCGTCCGTCAGCAATCTCCGCGCCAGCCTCGCCCTTCACATCGGCGGCCCCCACCAAACACTCACGCCCCACCAAACAGTGACGCCATAGCGCCCGCACCTTGTCCGGAGCAAACTCGGCGGCCTTATCCACAGACGCCTGCCTCATAGCGGCCAGCCGATCCGAGGTCACCACCTGCACCATCGCCTCGGCCAACGCTGCCTCGTCGGACACTCCATCTCCCGTGTACGCCACCAACTCCCCATTGACTCCCGGCTCCACAAACTCCCTATTCCCGTACTCCACATCAAACCCCACCAAGGGCAACCCCTGGGCAATCGCTTCGAGGAGAGACAACCCAAACCCCTCCGAGGTGGAGGCTGACACGTACAGCCCGTACGTTCCCAGTACCCCATCCAGGTTCTGGTGTCCCTTCAGTGTGACAAAGCCACCGGCGTTGGCCTCAGCAATAGCCTCGACGATGGGGCCCCGTGTCCCCTCACCGTAGATGTCCAGCGTGAGATCGGGAACCTGTTTACGCGCCTTGGTCACGGCACGCACCACCATGTCTAGGTGTTTTTCACTCGCTAACCTACTGGCAGTGACCAGGGAGTGCGGCCTCCACTCGGGGGGCTCAGGTGCCCCATCCGCAGTACCCTCCCCGGCAGCCAAGCCAGCCGCATACCCCACGGGAATCCAGGCCACCTCCTGCGTCATTCCCGCCTCGCGCAACTGCCGCCGTAACACCCGCTGCTGTTGCCGCGTGGACACCACCACGGTGTCCACCAAGTCTGGACGCGTGAACACATTCTCATAGTGGTTATTCCACAGCAGCACTCCGTCATCGGCCTGTTTCAGATCGTAATGTTCAGCGTGGACCACGGACATCAGACGACGATCACCGATCACGGGATACACAGCGTCAATCACGTCTACTGCGCGATCCACCAGGACAATATCGTCGCAGCAGGTCAGCATGGACGAGAAGACGAGGCGAAACAACTCAGCCCTGCCGTGACAGATCACCTCACCGGTGTAGCGCAGCGCGCGCCGTGAAATGCGCCCAGTCTCAGCGCCGCCCGTTCTACCACACCGCACCCCACCCGCAGCACTCCACAGTGGCGAGGCCGGGGTCAGCCGCGTTTGCAGAATCTCCCCGTTTTTCACGTACTGCTCGGCTGCCACGCGTCCGTCCAGCGTGTAGAAGGTCCGCCGTACCACGGCGCCTGCCGCGCAATGCTCCACGTTGTGGAGTGCGCTGTCATAGTGGGCAACACTCAGCAACACGGAGGCGCCGGCAGCATCGGTAGTCCACGTTTCCACGCGATCCACAAAGCCGAGGGCTTGCAGCACCCGGTACCACACGCGGCTGCCCTGCTTGCGGAACACCAACCGGCCCGTGGCTTCCCGAGTCTGGGAGTACTCCCCATCAAGCCCGGCACGGAACGCGTCCACCGTCACGGAGTTGGGCTGCGTGGATCGGCCCGTGATCAGGTGATAGAGCCACAGAACTTGGGATCGGTCAAAACCCAGACGGTCCGTGAACATGGCAATGTTGGTGCCCAGGTAATCCGTGAAGAGGTAGTAATCCTCCACCTCGGGGATGCCTGCCAGCAGTTCTCGGCGGTATTTTTGGGCGTATTCCACACCGGAACTGGCCAATCCCACACCTTTGTTGATGTTGAATACCCGCATGGCACCTCAGGCAAACTGAATGTTGAGACCACCGGCCGGGGTGCGCTCCAGGGTGGACAGGCACACCTGCCGCACAATGTCACCCTTGATGCGCGCCTTCATTTCCTCAAAGGAGAAGAACGCCTCTTTGCGGTACTCGTACTCCACCTTGTGCTGGGCCATGTTGCGGTCCTTGACCACGGTTTTCAACTGCTCCAGGAAGTCCACTTGCTCCACCCACGCCAAGTCAATGGACTTCAGCATGCAGATGCGCAGGAATCGGTCAAACACCTCTTGATTGTTGACCGTGGCCTTCTTGGTGTCCAACTCCTCGTTGAAGAGCCGGTGCAGGGTGGCTTTGGCAAGGTCAGGTGTGCCGCTGTTGAGGGCGGTGAGTTGCTCCGACGAGTGATACGTCAAGTGATCGCACACGTAGCGACCCACCTCAGACGGGTTGGCGAGGGCGCCGTCCTTTTCAGCGGCGTCAAATACTTCCTTGGCCATGGCGCGCAGGTCCTCACGGGTGATGGTGGCGCCGTTGATGATGTCATTACGCATGCCATAGACCAGTTCACGCTGGCGGGACATGGCAATGTCAAAGTCCTTGGACAGTTTGCGCGCCCCTGCGGCACTTTCCTCGGAGGCGTTCTGGGCGCGCTGAAGCATGCGCCGCATTCCAGGGCCTGACCGGTGGTGCTTCAATACTTGTTCCGGCTTGATGGAGCCGTACCGCACAAAGAGATCATCTTGCAAGGACGCAAAGAACTGGCTGGAACCGGGATCTCCCTGACGTCCGGAACGTCCCCGCACCTGGCCTTCCACACGCAAGTTGGGCAGTTTCTCGGCGGCAATGATGACCAGGCCGCCCAGTTCCCTGGCCTCGGGCGTGAGTTTGATATCCGTTCCACGTCCGGCAATCAAGGTGGCCACGGTGATGGCACCCACGCGTCCGCCTTCCTTGACCATCTCGGATTCCTTGGTGTGACTGAGCGCGTTCAGCAAGTTGTGCTCAATGCCGCGGTCCAGCAGGTACCGTGAGAACTTCACCGAAGAATTCACCGAACCGGTGGTCAGCAAAATGGGGCGTTTGGTGGCGCGCATCTCTTCGAGATAATCCAGGACGCGCTTTTCCTTCTCCTCGATGGTTCGCACCACCACGTCCGTGTAGTCATGCCGGATCACGGGACGAGACGTGGGAATCTCTATCACCTTGGTGCCGTACGTTTTATCCAGTTCCTTCTCGGAACCCTTGGCCGTTCCGGTCATCCCGCCCATCTTGTCAAACATCAAGAAGAGGTTTTGATACGTCACCGAGGCCATGGCACGGTTCTCCGTGGTGATCTCCAGCTTCTCGCGCGCCTCCAGCGACTGGTGCAACCCCCCTTGGAGTTTGTTACCTTCCAGCAAACGGCCCGTCACCGCGCTGATCAGCACCAATTTGCCGTTCACCGTCATGTAATCGCGGTATTCCTCAAACCCTGTGCGCGCTTTGAGAGCCAGGTACACGTGCCGGTTCAGCCGGAAGAGTGAGGGGTCATACAGGTCCTCAATGTGGAAGAACCGATTGGCCGCCTCCACGCCCTCGTCGGTGAGTTTCACCACGCCGTCACTGGGGTCATACTCAAACTCCACGCCCTGACGCAGTGTGGCTACAAACTCCGAGGCCAGCGGATAGAGGTTGGATTGCACACGCGGAGAACCGGAAATCACCAAAGGCATCTGTGCCAAATCCAGCAAGATGGCATCCGCCTCATCAATCAGGCAGAAGTGGAACGGGCGCAGGTACTTGTCACCCGGGGAATCGGTGATGTTCTCCAGCAGGTAATCAAAGCCCACCTTGTCCGAGGTGGAGTAAATCACGTCCGCCTGGTAAATCTCCTTCTTTTCCTCAGAGGAGAAATCCTGGGCGGGATTCTCTGGCACACCCGTGGCCAACCGCATCCCCATGAACTCAAACACGGGGCGGAACTCGTCCGCGTCACGCGCGGCAAGGTAGGCGTTCACCGTCACCAGGATGGACCCTTGTCCTGACAGCGCGTTCAGGTACAGTGGCAGTGTAGCCGTGAGGGACTTCCCCTCCCCCGTTTTCATGGCTGCAATATTGCCCTGATTGATGACAATGGCGGCCATCACCTGGTTGGGATACGGGAACTTGCCGCTCACGCGGTAATTCGCCTCCATGATGGCGGCGTAGGCTTCCGGCAGCAGTTTGTCTACGTCCTCGCCCTTGTCAATGCGCCCGCGGAACTCCGCGGTTTTCCCACGGAGTTGCTCATCACTCAACGCACGATACTGCTCCTTCAGGCTCTCAATCTGGTCCAGCGTGCGGCGGTATTTCTTGAACGGGTCAGCCATCATTCACCTCGCACAGGTCAAAGGAGGAGAAGGTGATCTCATCACACCCGGCGCTCATCAGCGCAATGGAGTAGTTCTGACCTTCGGCTGGCAACGTGAACTGGAACTCCGGCGGGTACAAGAACTGCTCGCTAATGAGATCATCAAACCGATCACGGAACTGCACGGTGAAGAACGCCGTATTGTCTGGCGAGGTGGTCATGTCCGGCTTCAGGCAATACGTCCTGCCCCCATGCAACAACGGAAGTGCTGGCGTTTGGCGCTCGGACTGGTAGTTGGCCGAGGAGCCCCATCGTTGAATAATCAAGGCACTGGGCATCAGCGGATTGACGAGGTTGACGGAGCCGTTGGGATGGTAGGTGAGGTGGGTGCCGAACAGGCCGGGCGCGCTGTTGACCAATCCCCACTGAATCGTGGCGAGGCGTTGAAGCTTGGCGTTACTCACTGGTCACCGCCTCACGGGTATTCTGCGCATCATCAGGCTGAGATTCGCGTGGCACTGATGCAACGGGCTCTGATTCAACGGGCTGAGGATGTGCGGCTTGGTACTCTCCCAACACTCGTCGATACTGGTTAATAAACCACGTGACAATGGACGGCGAATCATCATTGTGGCGGCCCTGATAGCCGCGCGCAATGATCTCCGTAGGCTTGCCAGACTGAGAGGTGAGCAGCGTCTGGTAGGCCTCGTTGTCATAATCGTCGTGCATCATATAGGCCAACAGCATCTTGGTGTTGTCCAGGCCATTCTTCCCCGGAATGTCCCCTTTCCAGCGGGAAATGAGCCCCTCGGTGAAACCCTCCGGTGTGGTGTCCTGGCCATCCGTTTGCTGTTTCCAGAAGTTCACCATGTCCAGCACGGTCAGGAAATCCTCGGGACGGGTCAGGCGCGTCTGCCGGGCTACGTACGGCAGGTCAATGATCGGTTTCCCGACGATGATGGCATGCGAATCAAACTGGGAACCGTAATACAGGGCGCCGAACGCGCCCATGGACAGCCCCGACACGATGAGGTCCCGTTCGGTGAATCCGAGTGACTCCAAGCGGTCACGGATCACCCTGCGGATACCGTCCTCCAGTTCCTGGCTGCCCAGATAGAACCGGCCACCGTCCAAGCGCGGATCAGTAAAGAGGAGGAACGGTTGCCCCAACCCTTCCATCATGTGGTTGCCTTCAAAGCCCTCAGCGGGACGATATCCAGCAAAATACACGGTCAGGGGCGGTTTGAGGTTCCCCGGATGGAAGTAGTGGAAAATCTCTTCCCGGTTGGAATCCACCAAGCGCTGGCCGCCTGGGAAGAAGTATCCGGCTTTCCCGCGCGAGTGCCGGTAATGCAGCGGTCCCACGGTGATGGACCCGGACCCTTGGAGTTCCAAGGAGCAGGACAAATACCCGTTGTTGTCCGAGGAAAAGAGGATCGGCTCGGTGACGTCCTTGAGTGGGTGAGAGGTGTGACTGAGGATCACATCTGACGTCCCCGCCTTGGTGTGCTGAACGGTCAGCACCACCTCCACGTCACCTTCCGTGGTGTACTCCAGCCATAGGTCCATGTCCCGCTCGGCCTCGTACTTGATGGATTCTCTCCAGGCCACGGCTTGCCGAGATTCTGGGCTGTTGACCTCAAGTGTCACGCCGGTGGCGCCCACAAACGTGGGCTCTGTGGTCCAACCGGGTGGTACCAGAATGGAGTTCACGGCGAGTTTCTGACCAAACTGGCGCACGTAATAGGAACCCGCAATAGTGGCGATGAGTTCCTGGCGGTTGCTTCCGTCCACCCGGTGCGCCACCTTGCGCGCGTAGACATCAGCCGCCACGGAACCGCCGCGCGGACGCGTCCACTCGGTGACCAGGAGGGTGTGCGGGGTGATGTGAGGCGCAATCGCTTCCAGGATGTCATCCGGACAGGTGCCATCAATCACCGTGACATTGACTCGCCCCAAGGCGATGAAGGGGTCCTCCACCGGTTGGTTGATGTCAACAAACTGCCACTGAACGTCATCTGGTAACTGGCATTGCCGAGACCAATCGTCGCTACCCGTTTGCAGTACCAACAAGGGACATCGCCTCCTTCACCAACTCCCAGCGGTTCAGAATTTCTTCCGGACTGAACACGTCAATCAACACATTGCATTGCACCAGGGACTGGTTCCAGTGTTCCAGTCCATCAAGGAAGTAATCCACGGCCTGGGGAATCTGGGATTCGTCCGAGATCACGTAACCGTTGAGTTTGTCCGTGGCAAGGTCCTGTGCATGAAGGTTCACCTGCGGCACCCCCGCACACACGGCTTCCGTCACCAAGCGCTGGTTCACGTGCTCTCCCAAGTCAACAAGGAGGCGGGTTTTGGCCAGCGTACGCATGAGGTCCGCTTCGCGGTCAATAGTCACCAAGGAAATCTTGTTTTCCACATCCTGAGCAAGCCCCATATCGGCGGCTAGCTCAGCCGTTTCCTCGTCGAACAGACCAGCAAGATCAAGCCCCTGATAACCGTCCATGACGGCACGGACTTGCTGAAGATGCTCCACGTCATGGGTTTTGAACGTAATGAGCGCCACGCGCGTTCGGTCATCCTCCACCATCTGCATGGCCATATTTGCCACGGCCGCATCGAGTTGTTCAATGCCAATATTGTCCGCGAACAAGCCCACCGTCACGGTGCTCTCATTAGCGCTCGCTCCAAAGGTGGACCGCCTGTCCAGGGGACGCATGGAGAGTTCGGGCAGCATCATCCACCGCATTTGCTCCTCGGGTGAGGTCACGGCAGACATGTCCTCATCGGAGAAACAGGCCAGCGCGCGGTTGATGAGATCATCGGAGGCAGTGGACTCGCGGCTTGCTGAGCGGGCCAGGACGAGCGTTTGATTGGCCAGCGTCCGCTGAATCAGATCATTGTGTTGATCTGCCAGTGCTACGACGATGGTGTCCTCGGCATTCTTGGGCAACGCCAGGTGTTTGCCCATGAGTTCCTCAATGAGATCCCCCCAGGAATCATAGGAGAAACTGTCAAACTTGTCAGACATGAAGTCCACCACGTCAATGTGGCCGCTGTTGACGTCCTCAGAAACCACCACGTCACCACTGGCGTTGTAGTAGTACTGGGTTTGTGGTTTGCCATCGCTGTCATGCATGAGCACGGAGGAGAGGAATCCTCTGTCGTCGTAAATGCGCTCCAGTGACGGCATGCCGTTGCCGTAGAAGCGGATGGATTCCAGGGTTCCGTCCGGGGCCATGAAGATGCGGGCATGGAGTTCAGCGCCGTCCATTACGGTGACGGCAAAGGGGTTGTAGAAGAATCCGGCGTTCTCCGGCCAGTCCATGGCCAGGAAGTTGATGGGTTGCGTGGCGTCATCGCTCAGGCCCTGAACCTCATCAAAAAATGACCAGTACGTCACATCGGCGATGCCGTGACGATGCAGAAATCGTCGTAAATTCGGAACATAGTTGAGGACCACCAAACCTGCCGGTTCGGTACCTTGCGCAAAAATCCGCACCTGTGTGACAGTGTCATTGAGGGCAACGCCGGTCTCCTGGCCGATGTCCGTGCCGTCGGGCGAATACCACGGGCGCTGCGGGTGATACCACGCGGGGACAAAGCGAATCATGCGGTCACCTCCTGCGCTGCCATGAGGTGGAAGTCATATTTGCGCCCGATGTTGGTGTCCGCAATCTCCTCGTACAGCATCCACATATTGGCAATGATGATCATGAATGTGCCGGGTGCCATGAGTTCGTATTGATACGTGGGGTAATGGCTGAGGAAGAACAGGGGGAGGCCGGTGAGCACAACGAGGCCGATGCCCGTGATTCCTGAGAGGAACACCACTCGGTTGCGCAGGAAACTCTTGGTGGCGCGGCCCGGATTCACGTTGTCAAAGTATTCGCCGCCGTCTTGCATGCGGTCACCTATTTGCTTGGGGCTCACGGTGAACAGGCCAAAGAAGATGGACATGGCGAACAGCAGTACCAAGTACACGGACCACCCGATGGGCGAGGTGAGGCCCCAGTGCTGAAGGAAAGTTTGCGAGCCGGCTTCCAAGCCGGGGAACACGATGCCGAGGGCGTGGATGATGTTGGCGGGGACCATGAGTAGCGTCATGGCGTACATGATGGGTGACGCCCCGGCCGGGTTGAGTTTCACGGGAAGGTAACTCTGGCCGGTGAAGCCGTTATCAATGGAAACCTTGTTGACTTTGAGCCGCAGTTCCGAGTTGCCGGCAAAGACTCCCAGGAGGATCACGCCCAGGCAGGCGAGGCCCACGGGGATGAGGATGTGGCCCGAGCCAGGCTCGTGGACAAGTTGCATGAACGGGTGCCAGTTGGTCATTGCCGTGATGATGATCTGGTACACAATGAACGAGGTGACGCCGCCGAGTCCCTTATCTTGGTTTTGGTTGGCAATCCAGGTGAGGAATGCCGCCCCAGCCATGAGCATCATCACGGATAACACCCTGGCTGTCCCTGCGGGGGGGAACGGGCCAAGGTGAACCGGAGTGATGGTGAAGTTGCCTGACAGGCTGATGGCTTGGAAGAGCGAGAGCGCTCCCATCACCAGGTAACGGACCAGGTTGACGGTTTGTTCCGGGATGTTCTTACCGCGGGCCAGGCGTCCAATCATGAGGAAGCGCCACATGATGTTGGCGCCCATGTATGGACCAAGGCCGAGGGAGAACAGCGTGGGGGAATCAAAGTTTCCACCCGTGGCCAGGCCTGTGACGCTACTGAGTCCGCCGATGGTGCCGGCGGTGCCGTGCGCTTCATGCATGAGCGGCAACGGAATGTTACGGCCCACAACGAAGATCACCAAGAACAGAAGCGTCCACAGGATCTTGGTTCTTAAGGGGGCGTACTTGGCCTCCTCGCGGTGCGCCATGCTAGAACCCCCGCTCAATCATCACTTGCGGCCTCCAAAGATTCCCAGGCTTGCCAAGAGGGAACCGATCCTGGATTGCGGAGTGTCCGCCGTGGCCGCATGCTCACTGTTCACGGATGCTTCTGCGGCAGACATGCTGGCCAACATGGAATCCGAGATGGAGCTCTCCGAGTCACTGACGGATTGCGTGGTGGAAATGGAATCGTAAATGACCTGCTGCTGGGTTTCTGATTCCGTGGTGGAGGTGGATTCAGAGACCTGGATGGACTCCGAACCTCCGGTGGTGCCGGAATCAGAGACTGCGGGTTGGGTTGGTTGGGTTGGATCTGCTGATTGGACGGGGTCGGCTGGGGTGGCCGGATCGGCTGGGGTTGCCGGTTGGGCCGGGTCTGCCCCTGGATCGGCCGGACTGCCGATATCACCTGGGGTACCGCCGCCAGCTCCCGGAGTGCCGCCATCAACAATTGGAGCGCCCGGTGTCTCGGGTGTTGCGGGTGTTGCGGGCGTACCAGGAACCAGACCAGGAGGCGTTTGCGATTCACTTTCAGATTCGGACTCGCTGGTTGAGGTTGACTCAGACTCTGAAGTTGATTCCGACGTGGACTCAGACTCCGATTCGGATGTCGAGGTAGAAGTGGACTCAGACTCTGAAGTTGATTCCGACGTGGACTCTGACTCGCTCTCCGACTCACTCGTCGAAGTAGAGGTCGATTCGGACTCAGACTCAGAGGTAGACGTTGACTCGGATTCCGATTCAGAAGTGGATGTACTTGTGCTCTCGCTCTCCGATTCGGAGGTTGAAGTGCTCGTGCTTTCAGACTCAGACTCGCTCGTCGATGTAGAAGTCGATTCACTCTCAGACTCAGAGGTAGAAGTACTAGTGCTCTCAGACTCGGATTCCGACGTCGAATGAGACTCAGATTCAGATTCACTCGTCGAAGTGGACTCAGACTCGCTGGTCGAGGTTGATTCGCTCTCAGACTCTGATTCAGATGTGGAGGTACTTGTGCTCTCCGATTCAGATTCTGATGTTGAGGTGGACTCGCTCTCGGACTCGCTCACGGATTCCGAAGTGCTCTCAGACTCAGACTCGGAGGTTGAAGTGCTCGTGCTTTCAGACTCTGATTCGGATTCAGAAGTCGACTCCGATTCCGACTCACTGACGGATTCAGAAGTGGACTCTGATTCTGATTCTGATTCGCTCGTCGAAGTGGACGTAGATTCAGACTCGGACTCACTTGTCGAAGTGGATTCTGACTCAGACTCGGATGTTGATGTACTGGTGCTTTCGCTCTCGGACTCAGACTCAGAGGTAGACGTTGACTCGGATTCCGATTCAGAGGTCGAAGTGCTGGTGCTCTCCGACTCGGACTCGGAGGTGGACTCCGAAGTGGATTCGCTCTCGGACTCAGAGGTGGACGTGCTCGTGGACTCAGACTCAGAATCAGAGGTTGACTCCGAAGTAGATTCACTCTCAGATTCAGACTCAGATGTTGAAGTACTAGTGCTTTCAGACTCTGATTCGGAGGTGGACTCGGACGTTGATTCAGATTCACTCGTCGAAGTGGAGGTGGACTCACTTTCGGATTCAGAGGTAGATGTACTCTCCGACTCAGACTCGCTTGTTGACTCCGAGGTAGATTCACTCTCAGACTCGGATTCGCTCGTCGAGGTTGATTCACTCTCGGACTCGGATTCCGAGGTTGAGGTACTTGTGCTCTCGCTTTCGGATTCAGAAGTTGACTCCGAGGTAGATTCACTCTCTGACTCAGATTCACTCGTCGAGGTTGACTCACTCTCCGATTCTGATTCGGAGGTTGAGGTGCTCGTGCTCTCGGACTCGGATTCGGAGGAAGAGGTACTCGTGCTCTCGGACTCGCTCGTTGAAGTTGATGTGGACTCCGACGTAGACTCACTCTCGGACTCAGATGTTGAAGCTGACTCAGACTCTGATTCGCTCACCGAATCCGAAGTCGACTCTGATTCGGACTCACTTGTCGAGGTTGACTCGCTCTCCGATTCGGAAGTGGATTCTGACTCAGATTCAGAGGTTGACTCCGAAGTGGACTCGGACTCAGACTCAGAGGTAGACGTTGACTCGGATTCCGACTCTGACTCAGAGGTTGATTCAGACTCGGATTCAGACTCGGACGTCGAGGTACTGGTGCTCTCAGACTCAGACTCAGACTCGCTGGTTGAGGTTGACTCACTCTCAGACTCGGACTCTGAAGTAGAAGTCGAGGTGGACTCTGACTCGGATTCAGAAGTGGAGGTGGACTCACTCTCCGATTCGGATTCACTCGTCGATGTGGAAGTCGATTCGGACTCAGACTCGCTGGTTGAGGTTGACTCACTCTCAGATTCAGATTCAGAGGTTGACTCCGACGTGGACTCACTCTCAGATTCAGATTCACTCGTAGACGTTGAGGTCGATTCGGATTCCGATTCAGAGGTCGAAGTGCTGGTGCTCTCAGACTCAGATTCCGAAGTTGACTCCGAAGTAGATTCACTCTCAGATTCGGATTCTGAGGTAGACGTACTTTCGGACTCAGATTCGGAGGTAGACGTTGACTCAGACTCTGATTCTGATTCAGAGGTCGAAGTGCTAGTACTCTCAGACTCGGACTCAGACTCACTCGACGAAGTTGAAGTCGATTCGGACTCAGACTCGCTTGTTGACTCCGAGGTAGATTCACTCTCTGACTCAGATTCACTCGTAGACGTTGAAGTCGATTCTGATTCGGACTCGGATTCAGAGGTAGACGTCGAGGTTGACTCGGACTCGGATTCCGATTCAGATTCGCTCGTCGACGTGGAGGTGGACTCCGATTCGGACTCAGAGGTAGATGTGCTCGTGCTCTCTGATTCCGATTCGGAGGTTGAGGTACTGGTGCTCTCGGATTCGGACTCTGAAGTTGACTCCGATGTGGATTCGCTTTCGGATTCGGATTCAGAGGTAGATGTACTCTCCGACTCAGACTCGCTGGTGGACTCTGAAGTGGATTCGCTCTCGGACTCGGATTCCGAGGTTGAGGTACTTGTGCTCTCGCTTTCGGATTCAGAAGTTGACTCCGAGGTAGATTCACTCTCTGACTCAGATTCACTCGTCGAAGTGGAGGTGGACTCGCTCTCCGATTCGGACTCACTCGTCGACGTAGAAGTCGATTCGGACTCAGACTCACTCATTGAGGTGCTGGTGCTTTCGGACTCAGACTCAGAGGTAGACTCCGACGTGGACTCACTCTCCGATTCACTTGTCGAAGTTGAGGTGGATTCGGACTCGGACTCTGACTCAGAGTTCGACTCCGAGGTAGATTCACTCTCTGACTCAGATTCACTCGTAGACGTTGAGGTCGATTCGGATTCCGATTCAGAAGTGGATGTACTTGTGCTCTCAGACTCCGATTCGGAAGTGGATTCTGACTCAGACTCGCTTGTTGACTCCGAGGTAGATTCACTCTCAGACTCAGATTCAGAGGTCGATGTCGAGGTGGACTCGGACTCTGACTCAGAGGTGGACGTGCTCGCGGACTCAGATTCTGATTCAGATTCACTCGTCGAAGTTGAGGTGGATTCGGACTCAGACTCAGAGGGAGACGTTGACTCAGATTCCGACTCAGACGTGGAGGTTGATTCGCTTTCAGATTCAGATTCGGAAGTTGAAGTGCTGGTGCTCTCAGACTCAGACTCACTCGTCGAAGTTGAGGTCGATTCGGACTCAGACTCAGAGGTAGACGTTGACTCGGATTCCGATTCAGAGGTCGAAGTGGACGTAGATTCAGACTCGGACTCAGAAGTGGATTCCGACGTGGATTCAGATTCTGACTCAGACTCACTCGTCGAAGTAGAAGTGGAAGTCGATTCACTCTCAGATTCGCTGGTGGAGGCCGATTCGGAGGTGGTATCGGACTCAGTGATGGACTCGGATTCGGACTCCGATGGGTTTTCGGATTCGCTCTGAGAGAGGCTCTCCGATTCAGAGTCAGAGATCATGTCACTGGGGGTGTCCTCCCCATTGCCGTACCAGAAGTAGAACAATGAGTTCAGGTTGTAGACCGATGTGCCGCCCTCAGGGATAGCCCGCACGGCAATGATTGCACCATCGTCAGTTGTCATGTACCCGGCGTACACAACGCCGTTGATGACCATGGGATGTGCCACAAAGTGGGCTTCCACACCGTTAATGGTGATGTGCATGGCGGCGAGGACAGAGAGGAAGTTCTCCTCAGTAATGTTGCCATCTTTGGTGGTGATCGCGGTATTTGCCGTGTACTGGTTGCCATCGTTGTCCGTGATGTATTGCGTTCCGCCATAGTTCGCTTGTCCTGCGCCATCGGAACTCAGCGTCGCATCGTTGCCACCGCCTTGACCCATGCCATTGGCGTTCGACAGCGAGCCGTTGTAGTTGGGCGTGTTCGCGTCAGTGTCCGGGATGGCTACGCTGGTTCCCTTGATTGCCTCAGACGTCACGTGTGCAGCGGTAGCCTTCGCGGAGGTGGAGGCGCTTTCCGACGACGATGCGGACTCACTGGTTGTGGTGCTGTCAGATTCCGAGGTTGAGTCGGACTCAGAAGTAGAATCGGATTCCGTCACGGAATCAGACTCGGAGTCGCTTTCAGAGTCTGAATCACTTTCAGATGATGAATCTGATTCGGATTCCGAACTTGAATCGGACTCAGAATCCGATTCACTGGTGGAGTCGGATTCGGTAGCAGAATCGGACTCCGAGGTGGAGTCACTTTCTGACTCGGATGCCGGAGCGGCCTCAGAGTCACTAGCAGCGGCCTCACTAGCAGCGGCTTCCGATTGGGCGGCGGCTTCACTGGCAGCAGCAGCCTCACTAGCAGCGGCAGCCTCGGATGCAGCAGCGTTTTCGCTGGCCTTTGCGTCAGCGGCTTCTGATTTGGCTGCTGATTCACTCGCGGCAGCCTCACTGGCAGCGGCGGCTTCACTGGCCGCAGCAGCCTCGCTAGCCTTCGCTTCAGACTTAGCAGCCGCCTCACTCGCCTTCGCCTCGGACTTAGCAGCCGCCTCACTCGCCTTCGCCTCAGACTTAGCAGCCGCCTCACTCGCAGCAGCGGCCTTGGCTTCCGCCTTCGCGGCAGCCTCGCTGGCAGCAGCAGCCTTCGCCTCGGACGCTGCGGCCGATTCGCTCGCTGCGGCCTCACTGGCGGCAGCCTCCGTCCCCGGGGTGAGCATGGCACTTCCGTCCGTGGCGAGGGTGTGCACCGTTGTTTCAGTGAGATCGTATGAAACGGGAGTTGCGTCAGACATGGACTACACCTGCTCTGTGAAAGGTTCCGAGGCTGCCTCGGAGGTTAAATCTGAAGTTCTTCAGGAACTTGTCCTAAACGGCGCACCATGCGCCAATGGTTGAGGTTCTCATCGCGGCTGAACTCAATCTTGTCAAAGATCATTTCTGCCATGGACAATCCGCGTCCGCCCTCGGCGTCATCGCCAGGCATGGCCTCGCCCGTTTTGGGGGTGAACGGTTGACCCGAATCTTTCAGGTCCGCCTCAATCTGATCCGGCATCACCCTCACGGTGAACGTCCAATGGACCTCACCCTCGGGGCGCCCATGCTCCACCACGTTGTTGGCAATCTCAATCAACGCGGTTTCGAACAGCATGACGTCCATGGGATCGAGTTCCGGGTGTTCGGCCGCAGCCCGGCCCAGTAACTCGTGGACCGCATCCAGTTGATCCGGAACGGCAAATCCAGACAGCGTATACTCGCTGGTCTCACCAGCCATTGGTGGCCTCCTCAACCGTTGCAAAGGGTGTGAGGATGCGGTCCAGGTTGGTCAACTTGAGTACCGCACGGACCTGATCTGCAGCATCAGCAATGCGCAAATCCCCACCCTGTTGACGCGCACCCTTCAAGCCACCAATCAAGGCACCAAGGCCTGACGAGTCAATGAAGTCCACGGCATGGAGGTCCACCACCACATTGGCCTTGCCATCCTTGAGCAACTCGTCAATACGGTCCTTCATCAGCGGTGCCGTGACAAGGTTGAACTTACCCTCGGGGACAAAGACCACGTAGGTGCCATTGTCATTTTCTGTATACGTCACAATGTTCCTTTCTGAGAACTGTTTAACTCTTTGCCGTCTCTCCAGTACGACGAACCGCCATGGCCGTTACGTCATCGGAAGCGCCATTCTGCACGGCAAACGCCACAATCATGTCCACAATTTCTTGGCAGCTGAGCGCTGGGTCAAGTACGTACTTGAGATGTTTTTCCACTTTATTGAAATCATCGTCGAGCACATCAAAAACGCCGTCAGAACAGACCAACAACAGTTCGTCTTCCTCCATGACATCAGAGGCCATGATCCAGTCATCATCAATGGGCATCCCGAGCGGAAGATAGTTTTGGAATAGACGACGAGACCCGCGCTCCGAAACGATCATCGCGAGCCCGTGACCGGCGTCAACGTAATCCATGTGACCAGTGGCCGGATCGAGTTGTGCTACCCACAAAGTGGTGAAGCGTGCATTGGCTTCTAAATCCCTACGGGCGGTGGTGGAGGTACGTGCCACGGCATCCCCTACGTCCGTGTACTGCGAATGTCCCCGCAGCACGGCGCGCACTTCCGAGGCGATGAGGGAGGCGGCCAAGCCCTTGCCCATCACGTCACCGAGCACAATCTCCAACCGCGGCGGTTGCGTCACGTTGTTGACTACGGGTTCCACCACAAACCAATCGAGGTAGTCTCCCCCGGCTTCACGAGCCGGTTGCACGCGTCCGGCAATCTCCACACCGTTGATGGCTGGCGGTTCACTAGGAACCATGTGCTGCTGGACACGGCCAGCCAGATCCATCTCTTCCTGGGTGGCAAGTTCACGTTCCAGGAGAGCGCCCAAGTCACTGAGCATCTCCAACTGCTGCTTGCCCAGTTTCCTGGGGGCCAGGTCAATCACGCACAAGGCGCCGATGTATTGGCCGCTCTGACCTTTGACCGGCACGCCAGCGTAGTAGCGAATCTTGGGGGTTTTCACCACGGCGGAAATCCCGGCAAAGCGATCATCCTCGCGGAGATCGGAAACCTCCATGACTCCCTCGTGTTGCACCGTGATGCGGCACACGGACTCTTCCACGGGAATGGAACCCAGGGGGAATCCTACGGCAGAGATGGTGTATTGCGCCTCGTTGCCAATGAGGTTCAATGCGGCAATGGGCATTCCGAAAATGGCCTGCGCAAGGCGGACTACGTGGTTGTAGCGGTTTGATTGCGGGAGATTTCCGCGCGCCTCGGCTTCTGCCTGTCCCAGGCTCAGCGATTTCTTGTCTGCCATGATGACCTACTTGGACAAGGTGTCGAGGATGGGATCAATCTGCAGCACTGATGCACGGGTAGCGGCCCAGCCGATTCCTAGGGAGGTTTCACGGTTACAGATCAGCGCGACGAGGTAATCCGGGTTGTTAGCCATCACCATCATGAAGTGAATGGTGTGTTTGGTGGTCATCTGGACTTCCTCCAGGAAGTGCTGCGTGGGTACACCGCGCATCTCGGTGATGAGATCCTCCACGGCAGTAGTGGCACGCCCGCGAAACATTTCCACGGCGGCCTCGGCCACGGCGCCGAAATACTCTCTGGTCAGGTACGTGGTGTGCTGCGCGAGCCCCACCAATTCACCGGTCCGGAGATCCGCCACGGCGCACCCAATGGACCCTTCCACTTGCTGGACAATGGTTTCCATGACGTCATCGAGTGCTTCCACGGGTTGAGGCTACCATCGGAGGTAGGCCGTTGCCGGGCGGCGTGCCTGCCTGGCCGCAGATTCTTAGAGCAAGGAGTGAAGTACGGGAACCAGGCCGTCCTCCTTGACCGAACCCGTGACTTCATCGGCGGCTTCCCGCACCGCTGCCGGGGCCTGACCCATCGCCACGCCGCGCGCGGCCCACCGGATCATGTCCGTGTCATTGTCTCCGTCACCCACGGCCAAGGTGCGCTGGTGCGGAGCGTCCAGGTGGGCGCGGAGCTTCTCCAACGCCGTGGCCTTGCTCGTTCCCGGCGGGGAAACGTCCATCCACGCCGTGTGCCCAATGAAGTAACTCACGTCCGCGAGCCCTGCGGAGATGACGTGCTCGCGGAAAGCCTCGGGAGATTCGTCGCCCCGAACAATGAGCCGCGTGATGCTGCGCCCGCAGAGCTCCTCCACGCTGGCCAGAATCTGCCGCCCCATCAACTCGCCGTCCGGATATTTCTGCGTGACGTGAAACCCGATGCCGAGGTCCTCGGCTGCAAACCGGGCGCTGGGGAATTCGGCGGCCAGGAGGCGGAGCACGGGGCCGGGGTCAAAGGTGATGACCGTGTCAAGGACGTAGCCGGGGTCCGCAGCAGGATCGATGTGCGCAGTGACAGCGCCGTTGGACGCTACCAGCCACCCGGACTCCAAACCGAGCCTGCGCACAATCGGCATCATGGCCAGTACGGAACGCCCGGAGGCCAGGATCACCTCGTGCCCGGCATCACGTACATCCCGCACGGCGTCTTTCACTGCCGGGGTCATGGTGGCATCAAAATCAATGATGGTGCCATCAATGTCCAACGCTACGAGCCAGGGTTCGCTCACCGGGTTGGTGGGACCTATGCGCGTGGACTCAGGTGCGAGCGCCACCTCGCTCATCCCACAGGCTCCAACACCTCAACACCATTCATATAGGGGCGCAGTCCGGCTGGCACTACTACCGAACCGTCCTTCTGCTGATGGTTTTCAATGATCGCCACAATCCAGCGTGACGTAGCCAGGGTTCCGTTGAGCGTGGCCAGGTAGCGGGTGGCGCCGGTTTCCGTGCGTTCGCGGATGTTCAGCCTGCGTGCCTGGAAGGTGGTGCAGTTGGACGTGCTGGTGAGTTCAAAGTACCGGTTTTGGGAGGGCAGCCAGGCTTCACAATCAAACTTCCTGGCTGCACTGGTGCCCAGGTCTCCCGCAGCCGTGTCAATCACGCGATACGGCACGTCAATCTTGGCCAGCATCTGGTGTTCCCACCCAAGCAGCCGCTGATGCTCGTCCTCAGCATCCTCGGGGCGGCAATAGGAGAACATCTCCACCTTGTTGAACTGGTGAACGCGGATGGCTCCACGGGTGTCCCGCCCTGCCGCTCCGGCCTCGCGCCGGTAACAGGAACTCCATCCGGCGTACCGCAGTGGTCCGTTACCGAGATCTAGAATTTCTCCCGAGTGGTAGCCGGCCAAGGCCACCTCGCTGGTGCCTACCAGATAGAGATCGTCGCGCTCTAAGCGATAAATCTCATCACTGTGCGCGCCGAGGAATCCCGTACCGCGCATAGTTTCTGGCCGCACCATGGTGGGCGTCACCATGGGGATGAACCCCGCGCGCACGGCCTGATCCATGGCGGCGTTTTGCAGACCGATCTCCAACTGCGCACCCACACCGGTGAGGTAGATGAAACGCGCCCCGCTCACCTTGGCGCCGCGCTCAATGTCCATTGCCTTGAGGCCCTGGGCCACGTCCACGTGATCTTGCGGCTCAAACCCTTCGGCAGCAAAGTCACGGGGCGTTCCACGTGTTTCTACGACGACGAAGTCCTCTTCACCTCCAGGTGGGGCGCTGAGGGTGATGTTGGCAATCTGGTAAGCCAACTCCTCGGACGTAGATTCGGCCTCGTTCGCCGCAGCCTGGGCGGCCTTGACCTGGGCGGCAAGTTCCTTGGTCTGAGCAAGAAGCGCCTGCTTCTCTTCACCTTTGGCTTGGGCTACCTGCTTACCCATGGATTTTTGCTGAGCGCGCAAGTTCTCAAATGCAAGGAGGTTGGTGCGGCGTTGCTCATCCGCAGCGAGAACGGCATCCACCAGACCCGGGTCATCGCCGCGCGCCGTTTGGCTGGCTCGCACTACGTCAGGATTCTCCCGCAGGAACTTCAGATCAATCACAGGGGCAGCCTACCGGGTGCCCGTGATATGGAATCGCGGGGACACCCACAGTGGCTGGGATCAGGAACTTCAAACGTTCGCCACAAACTGTGCGATCCGCCGCTCTACCACCTCAAAGGCGGCAAGATTTCCTTGCCTCACGTCAAGCGCAGGGAATTCAACCGCCATCCCCACCACCGTTTGCCTCACAATGCGCGATGCCGCCTCAATATCAATCCCCCACTGGGCGCCCTCTGCCACCAGGTCGGCCGCTGATAACACCGGGAACGTGGACACGCCATTGATCCGCTGAGCCAGTGAGTTGGCCACATAGTGGAGTCCCGGTTGGCAGTCATAGAGGGGAGCAAGGGTGACTCGTCCATCCTCTCGATGCACGAATGATGTATTTTTCGCGTGTGCGTCGGTGTCGCCGATGACAGCTTTGAAGGTAAGTTGTCCAAGGAACGTCTCACGCTCAGCGGGAGCCAGTAGCCGCGCGATGCTCTGCAGTGACGGGCCGCCCGAGGCCTCGTATTTCCTTCCAGGAACGGTGCCTGTGGCCTGACACCCATCCTCCTGGTGAATCCTGCGCACGCGATGCGGACCGTCAATGACTCTATCAAACCTGGATTGCGTCATGAACACAGTCCCCTCCACATGATGCAGTTCCGATTCCGTGGTGGTAATCCCAAGACGCTGTGCAAACTGCATGGTCACTGCTTCATTTTCAGTCAGATCAGGATGGTTCACGTTGACAGACTGAGGCTTGGCAATATGGGTTGAAGGCGAACCGCCTACGGGGTCAAACCATGAACCGTCAAACTGGGCCACCAACCGCTTACCCTGATATCCGCCGAGAGATCGCCCTCGGAGAGTTGGGGTATTCCCGAGAGGCTCAAAGGCGTCCATCCCCTGATCGAGCCGGGATGTTTCCACCTCACGCGCCAATTCTTCGAGTGACAAGGGACGATACTGGTGAGGGGGTACGGCTTCTGGTTCATTGTCCGTTGTGAGATAGAGTGCTCCAGCCACGTCCTTTCCAAACTCAGCGAGCAGCGCAAAGGTGTTGGATTCTGCCACGTCAACATACTGGGCCATGGCTGTAAGTTGCTGACCCTCAGGTAACAATCCCTGGAAGAACGCCGTGACGCGGGCCTGAGGATGATGCCTCCTGGACAGGGGCAGAGACATCGAGAGAATCGTGGAACCCGTCCCCCACCGGGTAAGCGCTTCATCAGTGAAGTTCAACCCGAGTCGAGTCCCTTCACTGTTCGACGATATCTCTGCGAGATGCGTCCCGTAGAGCCAGGCGTGCAGGGTCTTAGCCACGGGAGCCCTCGCGAACAGGCTGGAGAACGTACCCTAACTGGGCGAAGGCTTCAACAATCACCTCAACGGCCCTCGTGACCCTCCCGCCTTCGAGTTCAACAACGTATTGGCGGGAGACCCCCAACCGCTGTGCAAGTTGGGCTTGGGTCAACCCCTGGGTGTGTCTGAGGTCACCGATAACCCTGCCAAAGAATTCTGGTCTGGATAAGGGAGCGATGTGGATGTCGTCATTTCCTGACATGCGTCTAGGCTACCACAAATGTCAGAAAATGATGACACATATCTGGCGTGGTGGGCATGGTGTCCATGCCCGACGATGGAGTGTGGTGCGTTGTCCTTGGGGTGACGTGTGCGCACTGTTCTCGGTGCGGACAGGTGGCGGGCACGCGAGAGGCCCCCTTGCTCGGCGAGCAAGGGGGCCTCTGCTGGGTATGTGCCGGTCGAGCCAGGAGTGAAATGGGACTCCATCGGCGTTGACCCGGGCCTCACGTTGCGAGGGTGAGGCTAGTTAGTGTCAGCGGGTTGCTGCCTTCTTGGGCGAGGTGACCACAAAGGCGCCACCACCGAGGAGCAGTGCGGACAGGACCATGAGGACAGGGCTGGCACCGGTGTGGTGCAGTTCCGGACCTGCGGTCTGCAGAGCCTTGGCGGTTGCGGCAACCGGAGCCTTCCTGGCAACAGCGGTCTTCTCGGCAACGGTCTTGGCGTCAGTAGCGGCAAGCTTGGCTTCAGCAACCTTGGACTCGGCAACCTTAGCTTCAGCAACCTTGGCTTCCTTCACAGCCTTCTTCTCGGCCACGTTGCCCTGCTTGAGGACGGAGTCATCACCGGTGGGCGTCTCAGGAGTGGTGCACTCGGGGGCGTCAGCGGCAAACTGTTCCAAGCCTTCAATCTCGCACATGACCGGAACTACAGCCTCACACTCTTCGGAACCCAGCGGGTACTGGCCGCCATCTTCAGCGGTGCAGAACTGGTCATCGTTGCCCAGCGGGGGGACGCAGGCCGGGTCATCAGCGGTCAGGTTCTCCAGGCCTTCAAACTCACACATGGGGTCAGGAGTGGTGGGCGGGGTGCACTCGTCAGAGTCAGCCTTGAAGTTCTCCAGGCCAGGAATCTCGCACATGGGTTCTTCGGTAGGTTGCGGCTTGAGGTGGCAACGGAACTTGATGACCGCGTCCTTGGCAGGAACGGCGGGGATCTCGTCAGTCCAGTAACCCTGCTCAGGAACGGCTTCCACAGCTGCCTTGACCAGTACTTGCTCTTTACCGATCTTGAACCACGAGCCATTGCCGTTGGAGTCACTGGTGGAGTAAATGCCAGCGGGAGTTGACTCGTAGTTGCCGTGCTTGTTGTTGTTGCAGGACTGGTTTCCACCGTGCCAGTTGGAGTCATCCACGGGCGGCTTCCCCTCGCCCTTCCATGCTCCGGTGTAGTTGTAGCAAGACGTTACTGTCTTGTACTCAGCAGCCTGGGCGGGAATGGCATCAGCAGTCTTGACCCACACGGACTCAACCTTGTCCTTGCCCTCCACAGCCGCCTCGGCAGTGAACGGACGGCAGGCGATGCCTTCAGACTGGTTGGTTTCATTCTCATCAGCAATCCACTTGGACGGAGAGGCTCCGGCGGGAGCGATGAGGGAGCCGGCCAGCAGACCGAGGGCTGCGGCGGTACAGACGATGGAAGTCCTGCGGATAGTGCGCGCTGCGTTGCGTGACATGGTTTTCACCCCTTGAAACGGCATCATTGCCGATCGTTGCTTATCCCAGAGGTTCGCGGTCCCCGGGAGTCTGGGCTGTTTCGCCCTGACACATTTCACTTTAGGGAAAGGTAAACGTGACGGCAATCACTTTTGGCGCAAAGTGATCTAGTTGTCTCGGTAAATCATTTTCGAAATCCTTTTCGACGTGGAAACCGTTGGCGAGATGTCCGTTTTGCCCGGTTGGGAAATCGCTTTCTGCGTGGGATGGGGATCGGTTTCGACGTGAGGTTCACCACTAGCCATGAACCTCAGCACCACCACAGCGCGCAGTTACCACCACACAGCGCAGTGTGGGAAACCTCATGGTGTGCGTTCGTATCCGTCCTGGGTAGCCCGGTGGCCACTTTTCGGCCTCTAAAGTGGCCACAGGGCTACCCAGGACGGAAATGGGGTGGAACTGCGGGTCGAGTGACGGCGGGTGGGACGTGGACCGGGCGGAGAAGAGATTCTGCAACTGCGTGCAGAATGACGGAGGTGGGTGCGTGCAGAATGACGGGTGCGTGTCAGTGGGCGTGGCTGCAAGGCACGCCCGGCACGTGGTTTCGACCGCCAGCGCTGACGCGCCTGGCTCAACCAGCCGGGACCCCATCAGGCAAGCCCCAGCCGTGGCACAATTGCGGCGTGACTCTGAATCTTGCTGACATCACTGAGCCCGTTGCCCTCACTCCCCTGGACGGCCGATACCGAGCCGCTGTAGCGCCGCTGGTGGACCATCTCAGCGAGGCCGCGCTGAACAGAGCGCGGATTGTGGTGGAGATTGAGTGGCTCATAGCCTTGTGTGACGGCCCCATCATTCCGGGTGCACCGCAGTTGTGTGACGACGAGAAAGCCTATCTTCGCAGCATCCCGCAGCAGTTTGGCGCTGAGGAGATTGCCGAACTCGCGGCCATTGAGCAGGAAACCATTCATGATGTCAAGGCGGTGGAATACTTCATTAAGCGCCGCCTCACGGAAGAGAAGGCGGGTCACAACCTGGCCGCCGCCAGCGAGATTGTTCACTTTGCCTGCACGTCCGAGGACATCAACAACCTGGCCATTGCCCTGATGGTGCGCGGCGCCGTATGTGGCGTGTGGCTGCCGGCCGCCACCACAGTCACGGACGTCATTGCCGCGATGGCGCGGGATTTGGCTGCCACCCCCATGCTCGCGCGCACCCACGGCCAGCCCGCCACGCCCACCACGTTGGGCAAGGAGCTTGCGGTGTTTGCCCACCGCCTGCGCCGCCAACTGAACCGCATCAACACTGATGAAGTGCTCGGCAAGATCAACGGCGCCACCGGCACGTACGGCGCACACGTGGCCGCCGTTCCCGGCGCCGACTGGGTGGAAGTGTCCCGCACCTTCGTCGAGAGTTTGGGCCTGACGTGGAACCCCCTGACCACGCAGATTGAATCTCACGATTGGCAAGCGGAGTTGTACGCAGACATCGCGCGCTTCAACCGCATTCTGCACAACCTGTGTACGGACGTGTGGACCTACATTTCGCTCGGGTATTTCACGCAGATTCCCGTGGCGGGGGCCACCGGCAGTTCCACCATGCCGCACAAAATCAACCCCATCCGGTTTGAGAACGCTGAGGCCAACCTGGAAATCAGCTGCGCCCTGCTGGACACCCTGTCCTCCACGCTCGTCACCTCGCGGATGCAACGGGACCTGACGGATTCGTCGTCGCAAAGAAATATCGGCACGGCTTTTGGGCACTCGCTGGTGGCGCTGGATAACGTGACCAAGGGCCTGGGGCGGCTGCATGCCAACGCCGAGGCGATGGCTGCGGACCTGGACGCCAACTGGGAGGTGCTGGCCGAGCCGATCCAAACCGCCATGCGCGCGGCCTCCATTGCGGGCGTTCCCGGTATGGAAAACCCGTATGAGCGCCTCAAGGAACTTACGCGCGGGCACGCGCTGAACTCGCACCAGATGCGCACGTTCATCTCCACGTTGCATCTGCCGGATGATGCCGAATACCGCTTGAGCCAGTTGACTCCCGCGGGTTATACGGGCTTGGCGGCGTGGCTCGTCGAGCAATTCCTTACTCCCTAATGTACGACGACGATGGAGCGGGGGAATCGCTCTAGGGTGGTGAAGATCACAGGCGCATAACGGTACAAGCCCTGGTTCATATCAGTGGGGAGTGGCACCATAGAGGTATGCATGAACGCGCTGGCACAGTTGCCCTCCCTGAAGACCTGATTGACGTTGACGCCCTCCTCGGTGCGTACTATGACTTGGTTCCGGATGTATCCATTCCGGAACAAATGGTGGTGTTCGGAACCTCCGGTCACCGCGGCTCCGCCTTTGACACGGCGTTTAACGAGGCTCACATTGTGGCCACCACGCAGGCCATTGTGGAATACCGGACCGCGCAGGGGACCGATGGCCCGCTGTTCATCGGCCGTGACACCCACGCCCTGTCCATGCCCGCGTGGCAATCTGCCCTGGAAGTGCTGGCTGCTGCCGGTGTGACCACCATGATTGACGCGCGTGACTCCTTCACCCCCACGCCTGCCGTATCCCAATCCATCCTGCTGCACAACGGCGCCGGTACCGCTGAAGGCGTGCGGACCTCGGGCCCCGGTTTGGCTGATGGCATTGTGGTGACCCCGTCCCACAACCCCCCGCGTGACGGTGGCTTCAAGTACAACCCGCCTCACGGTGGACCGGCGGACAGTGATGCCACCAGTTGGATTGCCAACCGTGCCAACGAGATCCTGCGCGGTGATTGGCGTCAGGTCAAGCGCGTGTCCATTGAGCAAGCGCTTGCTGCCGAGACCACCCACAAGCACGATTTCATGACCACGTACGTGGATGACCTGGTGAACGTCATTGACATTGACGCCATCCGGGAAGCCGGAGTGCGCATTGGTGCTGACCCGCTGGGCGGCGCTGCGGTGGAGTACTGGGGCGAGATCGGCGAACGGTATGACCTGGACTTGACCGTGGTGAACCCCACGGTGGACCCGCGGTGGGCCTTCATGACACTGGACTGGGACGGCAAGATCCGGATGGACTGCTCCTCCCCCAACGCCATGGCCTCCTTGCGGGAAATCATGGCGGGCAACGCCCCCTATGACGTAGCCACCGGGAATGACGCGGACTCGGACCGTCACGGGATTGTGACGCCGGACGCTGGGTTGATGAACCCCAACCACTACCTTGCCGTGGCTATTCAGTACCTGTACTCGGGCGCTCGTCCATTGTGGCGGGATGACTGCGCCATTGGTAAAACGCTGGTATCCAGTTCCTTGATTGACCGCGTGGGCGCTGGCCTAGGCCGCAAGGTGCTGGAAGTGCCCGTGGGCTTCAAGTTCTTTGTTCCCGGATTGCTGGATGGCTCCGTGGGCTTTGGTGGCGAGGAATCTGCGGGAGGATCCTTCCTGCGGTTCAACGGCACCGTGTGGAGCACAGACAAGGACGGCATTCTGCTGGCCCTGTTGGCCTCCGAGATCATTGCCAAGACGGGCAAGAGCCCCTCGCAGTTGCATGCTGAGTTGGTGGAGAAGTACGGCCAGAGCTGGTACGCCCGCGTGGACGCCGCCGCCTCCAAGCCGGAAAAGGCCAAGTTGGGCGCGCTGTCACCCGAACAGGTGAAGAGCACCTCGCTGGCTGGCCAGGACATCACCGCCAAGTTGACTGAGGCTCCCGGAAACGGCGCCAAGATTGGTGGGCTCAAGGTCACCACGGCGGACTCGTGGTTTGCTGCTCGTCCTTCTGGGACCGAAGATGTGTACAAGATTTACGCAGAATCGTTCATCTCCGAGGATCACTTGGCTCAAGTTCAGAGCGAAGCCAAGGACGTAGTCTCCGCCGCCCTGGCTGACTAGTTCTGTTCACCCGCCATCCTGCGTGGAGCCTGCGCGAGCAGGCGTAATCGCTGGATCTCGGGACCCGTCGGTTGAGGAGTTTGCACAGCGAATGTCTCGAAACCACGGGAGATACTGCGTGGCCGCCTACATTCCTGTCAGCGCGTTGCGTTGCAGGGCAATGATCGTTGCCGCTGGGTCTACCCCTTGAGGGCAGACCCGCGTGCAATGCATCTCCTGCGTGCAGGGCCAGATGCCAAACTCGTTGTCCACCATGAGTTCAAACCGCTGCTCAGCCCCGCTGTCACGCGAGTCCTTGTCCCATCGCTGCGCCGTGGCGATGGCAGCAGGCCCCACAAACTCACTGACCTCAGCGAGAACGGGACAGGCCGCCAAGCACAGGCCGCACCCGATGCATTGGCTGAGGTGCGCGTATTCGGCGGCTTGGCTCGGCGATTGCGTGTGCATGCTGGCAAGTTCGGCCAGGACGTCCTGGTGCGGTTCAGGCATCATCCACGGCTTCAACGATGCCATTTTCTCTACAAACCCGCTGTGATCCACTGCGAGATCGCGCTGCACCTCGGCGTGATCCATGGGGGTGACCCGCACTCCCGAGGTAGCGTAGCCTGACACAAAAGTCTCGCAGCCTAACCGAGCCTGCCCGTTAACCATGACCCCGCAACTACCGCACACCGCTGACCGGCAACTCCACCGGAAGGTGAGGCTCGGGTCCGCGTGGTCCTTGATCCAGGTCAGCGCATCGAGCACGGTGGTGGTTTCCGTGAACGGAACGTCCCAAGATTCTTCGCGGGGCTGTGGGCTGGCCTCAGTGGTGGGTTCTTGGCGCAGCACCGTGACCCGCACCGTTGCGTCAACGGTGGCAGCCTCACTGCGTGGCGCGGTGTCACCGTGGTTTTGACCCTTCGTCACGCTCAGGACGGCGCCGCCGTTCGCGTTGCTCACTGGCTCAACCAGCCGTGCGTCGCAACTGTGATCAGGCATGGGGCACCTCCTGCAAGGTCATGTGCGGACGGCAGGCCAGGTCATGCGTGACAATGGTGTGCCGGGGCGTGGGGTCCGTGCCCGGGAAGTCCACGCGTTGATGCGCGCCGCGAGATTCCTGCCGCGCACGTGCCGCAGCCACCACGCAGCGAGCACTGTCCAGCATGTTCCCGAGTTCCAGCACACCCGTCCAATTAGTGTTCCACAGCGGTGAGATGTCCTTCACGTGGACGTTGGCATACCGCAACGCCAGCGCTTCCAGGGCCTGTGCGGCTGCCTGCAGACCCTCGGCATCGCGGTAGATTCCCACATGGCGGTCCAGGATCTGCCCGAGTTCGTCCCGAATCTCCGCTGGAGACTCAGTGCCCTGGCCCCGCATGTCCGTCCACTTCTTGGCGATGGCTGCGGCGCGGGCTTCCAGGGTGGTGGCCGGGAGATTCTGCGAGGCTCCTGCGGAGCCCGCAGAATGACGGGAAAAGTTGGGACCCGCACCCCACCGGGAAGGGTCTGCTGCCGCTTCGCCGCAGGCTCGGCCGGACACGAGGGTTTCCACCAGGGAGTTAGAGCCGAGTCGGTTGGCTCCGTGGACGCCGGTGGAGGCGCACTCCCCCGCAGCAAAAAGTCCCGCAACCGGAGTGCCGTGGACGTCCAACACCTGGCCGGTGGCCGTGGTGACAATCCCGCCCATGGTGTAATGCGCGGCCGGGCGCACGGGAATGGGTTCCGTCCGCGCGTCCACTCCGGCGTACTTCTTGGCTAACGAGACGATGCCGGGGAGTCGCTCGTCGAGGACTTCCTGCGGCAAATGCGTGAGGTCCAGGAATACCACGTCACCCTCCGCCGTCCGGCCATCGCGCGAGGCTTTCCAGAACGCTTGGGACAAGGCATCGCGAGGCCCCAACTCCATGGTGCGCGCTTGAGGCGAACGCAACGGCGTTTCCGGCCCCAACCCGTAATCGGCCAAATACCGCCGCCCGTCCTTGTCCCGCAGCACGCCACCCTCGCCGCGCGCCGCCTCCGTAATCAACAACCCAGTGCCGGCCAACGCCGTGGGATGCACCTGCACCATCTCCATGTCCCGCAACCCAAGACCCGCGCGCACCGCCATCCCGTGCCCGTCACCCGTGCAAATCCCCGCGTTCGTGGACACCCCCCACGCCCGCGCAAACCCGCCCGTGGCAACCACCACGCTCGGCGCCTCAATCATCACCGCGCACCCCGTGCTATGGTCATACACCACCGCGCCTCGCACCGTTTTTCCCATGGGCGAGTCCGCTATCCCATCCGACGACGAACCCTCACCATCGTCGCAGGAAAGAGTGCGCACACTGCTTGGGTGACACGGAGACACCTCGCTCCCATCCGCCTCATCCATGACCAGATCCAGCGCGGTGTGCTCGTCATAACGGCGGATTCCGGGGAATCGCAAGGAGGTTTGGAACAGCGTGTGCATCATGTGGAAGCCGGTTTTATCGGCAGCAAACCAGGTCCGCGGTTGGCTCATTCCGCCAAACGGGCGAACGGCAGGGCGGCCATCGGCGTCCCGAGACCACGGCATTCCGAGGCGTTCCAGCCAGGCGAGTTCGCCGGGAGCGTTCTGGACCAGGAATTGAACGGCATCCTCATGGGCGAGCCCGGCCCCAGCGCGCACCGTGTCCGCAGCGTGCTGAGCCGGTGAATCCTCCTGGGACATCACGCCGGCGGCGCCGCCCTCGGCGGCCACCGTGTGGGAACGGACCGGGTACACCTTGGACACCAGGGCCACCACGGCGTCCTTGCGCCCGGCCTGCGTGAAGGCGTCCGCAGCGGCCATGGCGGCGGTCATGCCCGCAGCCCCCGCGCCCACAATCACCACGTCAGCGTGGTCCACTCGGATGTTCTTGTCAGCCACGGGTGCAGTGTACTTCACCGGACACCTGCCACCTGGTCTCCGCGAACCCGTGTAACTCTGGTGTACGCGCCTGTGAGCCAGAGGAGGATAGGGTTCGGCGGGATTGTGGTGGGTGGAGTGTTGCTCAAGGCTTGGTGTCTCACACCTTAGAAGCCGAGGTTCACCATCATGCGGGCGTACATGGGGTGGCGCTGGACAAACTCGGCGGCGTACCAACAGGCGGCGTCCACCTCCACTCCTGCCTCACGGCAATCGTCGAGGACTTTCCGCGTGAGCGTGGAGGCCACGCCCTGGCCGCGATAATCCGGTTCCGTGCGCGTGGTGTAGATGGTCACCACATTCTTCTCGCGCGTGTAGCCCAGCCAGCCCATGAGTTCGCCAGCCTCGGAGTACGCCTGGTACTTGCCCGTCACTTTGTCTTCCCAGATTTCATGAACTTGGGAATCGGCATCCATCACGGCCACCACCACGGGCGGGCCCGCGTTGGGGTTGGGCACGTTCACGTCCACCTTCTTTTTGGGCACGGTACAAAATTACCCCGCCCCGTGAGGTGGGGACGTTTGCCAGGCTGTTTGTGTCATTCCGGTGGGTCCGGATGAAGTACCACAAAGCCTCCCTGGGTCCGGATCACTCACGCTCAATCCATCCTGGGTCCGGATGAAGTACAAAATAACCATCCTGGGTCCGGATTACTTACCCAATGACCGTCTTTAGGTAAGTAATCCGGACCCACGAGCAAATAAGAGGAAGTCATCCGGACCCACGAGCAGCCAAACGGAAGTCATCCGGACCCAGGATGCGTGGGCTTGAGGCCTGGGCCCCGCTGACTAATCTTCCAGCATTGACAACGCTGAACTCGCCCGAATTCATCCGATGTGAGGGGATTTTCAGGCTGCCGAAGGCATCGTCGCAGGTGACGCGCGTGACCACTCTTTCCACGACATCTAGTAGCCAATTCTCGGCGCGCCACTACATCTTGTGGCCGGTTCCTGTGGCACAATAAACTACATCAGGGTGATTTAGTTGCGAGGAGCCACCGTCACTCGGCATCTGTCACAGAGCGTGACGCCGGGGGCCAAGATCCGCACACCACCCGCATGAAGAGCAAGCACAGCACGCAAAGACCGAATCGTACAAGGGAGCATGACATGGGCAGAAGCGTTGACGTAGCCAGCACTATTGGTGAGTATCTGGATCGTTCTGACTGGCGAGTGAAGGCCAACGCCAACCAGGGCTTCTCCCTGGGCGGACTCATCCTGAACGTGTCCGGCAAGATCACCGCCAACTACTGGCTGGACGAGATCTACCAGCCGGAACTCGGCGCCGCGCACCGCAACGGTGACATTCACGTCCATGACTTGGACGTACTCGGCGGATACTGCGCCGGGTGGTCGCTGCGCCAACTCCTGCACGAGGGCTTTGGTGGCGTCCCCGGAAAGATTGATTCCGCCGCCCCCAAGCACTTCAGCTCGGCGCTCGGCCAAGTGGTCAACTTCTTTGGCACGTTGCAAAACGAATGGGCG